>NZ_JBMKHO010000003.1:0-533314 GCF_049238125.1 Enterobacter cloacae complex sp. IR5402 | reverse complement strand
ACGCCTCAGCGATTTACAGCCGGACCGAGGCATCGCTGAAAGCCCTCAGTTATTCTGAGGCAACGTTATCGCTTTTGCTTTCAAATTACTGGGGATCCCTCAGCCCACAGGGAGAGGGAACTGTCCCGAGCTCGCCCAGGGGGGAGAGGGAATAAGGATTACGGTTGCAGGGCATTTCCGACGCGTTTGTCCTTCAGGAACACCACCATCAGACCTACCCACAGCACACCGTTGGCGAGATTGAACAGGCTGAAGAGCCCGTTTCCGCCAAAAGCATAAGCATGCTTGCTCACCTCAATTCCGACGGTGAAAATCAGCATTTGCAGCATCCCCATCGCGGCAGACACCGTGCCTTTACTCATTTCACTGGCGAACAGCGTCAGGCGTACCAGACCGGCATTCGCCACGCCGATACCAAACGCGTAAATGCTCAGCCCCGCCGTCATCCACAGGTACGCATGAGACGAGGCTACGGTCGCCACCGCCGCGATAATCAGCCCTGCCGCTATGGGCCAACCGCCCATAATAATCAGCGAACGCACGGTACGGCGTGACGTCAGACGCGCCAGCACCAGGTTACCGATAATCAGCGCGCCAAAAATCGGCACCTGTAACAGGCCATACTCATAGCTGCTAAGCTGTTCGCCGCTGATGATAATGACCGGCGACTGGGCAATCCACGCCAGCAGCGGCAGGCTGACAAAGCCCGTCGCCAGCGCGCCCGCGACAAAACGGCCGTTTTTCAGCACCGCCTTATAATCACGCCCCAGCTCTTTAAGCGAGAGCTTTTCGCCCAGGCGGGTGGCGGTCTCCGGCATCGCACGGTGCAGACCAAAGAAAGAGATGGCCGCAAGCGCGGCAAAGAGCACGAACATCCCTTCCCACGGCGCGACGTGGACCCATGCGGCTCCCACCAGCGGCCCCAGAAGCGGTGCAATCAGCGCCACGTTCGCCATCAGCGCGGTAATTTTGATACATACCGCCTCCTCAAACGACTCCTGAATAGCGGCGTAGCCCACGGCACCAATAAAGCACAGGCTCACGCCCTGAAGGAAACGCAGCAACGTAAACTGCTCAATGTTCTGCGCCAGCAGCGTGGCGAGACAGGTGACGATAAACCATACCACGCCCGTCAGCATCACCGGGCGGCGGCCAATACGATCCGACAGCGGCCCTAAAAGCCACTGTAAAAACATGCCGCCCGCGAGATAGGCGGTCATCGATGTAGGTACCCACTCAATACCTGCGTTGTACTGCTCAACCACAGCCAGCATGCCTGGCTGGATCATGTCGTTGCCGATGTAGGTAGAGAATTCGTAAAGCACCAGACACAGAGGAAAAAGTAACGCCTGACGACCCAGACGATTACCGGAAGAAGAACGGTTTATCATGCAATCTCTTTAATATGAAAAAATCGCGATGAGTGTAATGAATTGTCGCTGTCTGAGATAGCAAATTAACGTGAAAAAACAGAAATAAGGCACTTATCGTTGTTGTTTAAGGTTTCCTTAAGTTGCCCTCCTTATGATAGTGCTATTTCACGTTATTGACCGAAACTATGACACACGCCGTCAGCCCTTCAGAATTATCTAAGTTACCGACAAATAAGACAAAACGCCTTTACCGTTTGCCTGCCCGCTTTTATGGTTATCAGCTTTTCGTGCTGATCGTCCTTGCGCTGCTTTTTACCTGGCTTTCGCGCGATGAATCGCTTGACCGATGGATCACCGGCTTCTGGTATGACGCGGCGACGCATCATTTCCCGCTACAGCAAAATCCGCTGCTGGATCTGCTCAACCATCGGCTGGCGAAATATGTGGCCATTGCCCTGGCCGTCATCGCGCTGGTTTACGGGACTTACAGACGCAATGCCCGGCTGGTGACAGCCGCGCTTCTGATGGGTCTGGGCGCGCTCGTTGTAGGAGCCCTGAAAAGCATGAGCCACCACAGCTGTCCGTGGGATCTGGTGGAGTATGGCGGCAAAGCCGTCTCGTATCCCCTGTTCAGCGCGATTCCGGCAGACAGCGGACCGGGACGCTGCTTTCCCGGCGGCCACGCCTCAAGCGGGTTTATGGTGATGGGGCTGTTTTTTGCCTTCTGGCGTGAACGTCCACGCCTGGCCTGGACCTTTGTCGCGTTGGGCGTTGTTATGGGGCTGCTGATGGGATTCGGGCAGGTCATGCGCGGCGCGCATTTTTTCTCTCACAACCTGTGGGCCGGGTGGTGGGTCTGGTTTTCCCAGGTGCTGGTTTACGGGCTGGTTTCCGCCTGGTTTGCTAAAGAGTAACGAGATTATGTTAGAAAATCTGAACTACGAACTGTTTTACCTGCTCAACGCCACGCCGTCGTCACCGGAATGGATGATCGATCTCGCCACCTTCATTGCGAAAGATGTGATCAGCATCGTACCGGCGCTGGCGGTGATCCTCTGGTTATGGGGACCTCGTACACAGGTCACCGCCCAGCGCCATCTGGTGATCAAAATGGCGATGGCGATCGGCGTCAGCGTGCTGGCAAGCTACGTGCTGGGCCACGCCTTCCCACACGATCGTCCGTTTGTCGATCGCGTCGGCTACAACTTCCTGCACCATGCGCCGGACGACTCGTTCCCGAGCGATCACGGCACGGTGATCTTCACCTTTGCGCTGGCCTTCCTGTTCTGGCATCGCCTGTGGTCCGGCGTAGTGCTGATGGGCGTGGCGGTCGCCATCGCCTGGTCCCGCGTCTACCTGGGCGTGCACTGGCCGCTGGATATGGTCGGCGGTTTCCTGGTGGGACTGATGGGCTGCGTCAGCGCAGCCATCCTGTGGAGCCTCTTTGGTCCGGCGCTTTATCGTGGATTATCACAGGCCTATCGCGTTCTGTTTGCCCTTCCGATCCGCAAAGGCTGGATACGTGACTAACCCCGGTCCGTCAGGTTACACTTGAGCCCCCGCCCTGCGGGGGCTCACTTTTTTAGCCCGAGGATCTATGGAAACACGTCGCGATGACCGCATTGCTCAGCTGCTCCAGGCGCTGAAGCGCAGCGATAAGCTGCATCTTAAGGAAGCCGCTACCCTGCTTGGCGTGTCTGAAATGACCATTCGTCGCGATCTGAACAGCGACAGCGCCCCCGTTGTGCTGCTTGGCGGGTATATTGTTCTGGAGCCGCGTAGCGCCAGCCATTATCTGTTAAGCGATCAAAAAACACGCCTGGTGGAGGAGAAGCGCAAAGCCGCGCGGCTCGCCGCCTCGCTGGTGCAGCCGCATCAAACGCTTTTTTTTGACTGCGGTACGACAACCCCGTGGATCATCGAGGCCATCGACAGCACCGTTCCCTTTACCGCCGTCTGTTATTCGCTAAACACCTTCCTGGCCTTGCAGGAGAAACCGGCGTGCCGGGTGATTTTGTGTGGCGGCGAATTTCATGCCAGCAACGCCATTTTCAAACCGCTGAATATTCAGGACACGCTGAGCAATGTATGCCCGGATATCGCCTTTTACTCTGCGGCGGGCGTGAATGTGAAACAGGGGGCAACCTGTTTTAATCTTGAAGAGTTACCGGTGAAACAGTGGGCGCTCAACGCCGCACAGCAGCATGTGCTGGTGGTTGATCACAGTAAATTTGGCAAGGTCCGTCCGGCAAGAATGGGAGAGCTGTCGCGCTTTGACGCCATCGTCAGTGATTGCCGCCCGGATGACGAGCTGGTGGCATACGCGAAAGCGCAGCAGGTGAAGTTGATGTATTGAGGTTATGCCGGGTAAGGCGAAGCCGCCACCCGGCAAAAACTTAGCTGAACCAGCTGCCAAACCAGCCGTGGAATTTCATTAACACAAAGTCCCATATCCGGCTGAAGAAGCCGCCCTCTTCCACCGCTTCCATTACCACCAGCGGACGCTGCTCAATGGATTTGCCGTTAAGCTGGAAATCTATCGTCCCGACCACCTGGCCTTTTTTTAACGGCGCGGTCAGCTGTGGCTCGGTCAGGGTATAGCTGGCTTTCAGGTTTTTCAGCTGGCCGCGTGGAATGGTGACGGACCCCGCTTCACCTGCCCCCAGGTTTACTTCACTTTTATCACCAAACCAGACGCGCTGGCTGACGAAGGTGGCGTCCGGCTTAATCGGCGTGACGGTTTCAAAGAAGCGGAAACCCCAGGTCAGCAGTTTTTCTGACTCGTTAAAACGAATGCGGTCGGTTTTCGTGCCCAGCACCACCGAGATCAGGCGCATATCGCCCTGCGTCGCAGAAGCCACCAGGTTGTATCCGGCCCCGGCAGTTGTACCGGTTTTCATGCCGTCCACGTTAACGTTACTGCTCCAGAGCAGGCGGTTACGGTTAGGCTGGCGAATATTATTGAAGGTAAACTCTTTCTCTTTATGGATGGCGTACTCATCCGGAACGTCATGGATCAGCGCTTTGCCCAGCAGCGCCATATCGCGCGCGGTACTGAACTGACCCGGCGCATCCAGGCCGTGAACGGTTTTAAAGGTGGTATTGGTCAGACCCAGTTTTTTCGCGTAGCCATTCATCAGCCCAATAAACGAGTCCTGACTGCCCGCGACGTAATCGGCCAGCGCAATACAGGCATCATTTCCCGACTGAATAATGACCCCTTTATTCAGATCGGAAACGGAGACCTGATCACCGGGCTTCAGGAACATCACGGACGAGCCGCGCAGCGCCGGGTTACCGGTCGCCCAGGCATCTTTCCCGACGGTGACCATGTCATTCAGCTTGATCTTGCCTGCTTTTAACGCCTGGCCGACCACATAGCTGGTCATAATTTTCGTCAGGCTCGCCGGGTCGAGTTTTTCGTCGGCGTTACCTTCCGCCAGCACTTTCCCGCTGGCGTAATCCATCAGGATCCAGGCGCGCGCATCAACAGGCGGCGCTTCGGGCGCTGTCTGTTCCGCCGCATGAAGCGTTGGGGCAAAAAGGAAAAGCAGCGCCGAGCCTGCCGCCAGGCTGCGCAGAGAAGAAGTTTTTTGCGTCATAAATGCCACCCGAGTGTCCATTCTAAAAATCACGTCACAATCACCGTGTCGCAAGAAGCGATGAGTAATAGCGCACTACAGCCTTCAAAGAAACCTGTTCCAGGTAAAGTTTTTAAAGTTTATGCAATAACATTCAGATACGCTTTGATTGCGGCGTTTTTTTTAGCATCTGTTGCGTAATTGTTAGGTTTATCTCACCATGGCGAAAAGCTGACTCGGATTCACATCTCATCGGGAGTAAATATGATTACGCTGTGGGGCAGGAACAATTCGACTAACGTGAAGAAAGTGCTCTGGACGCTGGAGGAGCTGGATTTACCGTTCAACCAAATTATGGCTGGCATGGCGTTCGGGGTGAATAAAGACGCCGACTATCTGGCGATGAACCCAAACGGGCTGGTGCCGTTGCTGCGCGATGACGAGACAGACGCCACGCTGTGGGAGTCCAATACCATTGTGCGTTATCTCGCCGCGCAGTACGGCCAGGGTCGCCTGTGGGTTGAAAATCCGGCCCAGCGCGCGCAGGGCGAAAAATGGATGGACTGGGCAAACCAGACGCTTTCCCCCACGCACCGCGTGATCCTGATGGGGCTTATCCGTACGCCGGAAGCCGATCGTGATTATCCCGCCATTCATGCCGCCCAGGACGCGTGCGAGTCGCTGTTTGCGATGATGGACGACGAACTGGCGAAGCATACCTGGTTCTCCGGCGACACGTTCGGCGTGGGCGATATCGCCGTCGCCCCCTTCGTCTGGAACCTCACTAACATGGGTCTCAGCTGGACCCCGCGCCCTCACCTTGAGCGCTGGATCCAGCAGCTCAGCGAGCGCCCGGCGTATCGCAACGTGGTGATGATCCCGGTGACCTGATTACGACCCGGACGGGCTGACTTTCCAAAGCTGCCCGTCCGTCTCGTCGGTCAGCACGTACAGATAACCATCCGGCCCGACGCGCACATCGCGGATACGCTGATCTTTATCCCCAAGAATTCGCCCATCCTCCGTCACGGTATTACCCTTCACGCTCAGCACGATGACGTCTTTCTCCTTCAGCGCGCCGATAAACAGCTTGTTTTTCCACTGCGGGAAGACGTCGCTGTTGTAGAACGCCATGCCGCTGACGGCGGGCGACACTTTCCAGACAAACAGTGGTTTTTCAGTGCCCTCAACGTGCTCGCCTTTCGCTTCCGGGATTTTCAGCCCGCTGTAATTGATCCCGTGCGTCGCCAGGGGCCAGCCGTAGTTTTTGCCCTTCTCAGGAATGTTAATCTCATCCCCACCGCGTGGTCCGTGTTCGTTGAGCCACAGCGTGTCACTCCACGGGTTCATCGCCATTCCCTGCGGGTTGCGAATGCCATAGGACCAGATTTCCGGGCGCGCTCCGGCGGTGTTCACAAACGGATTATCCGGTGGCACTTTTCCGTCCTCCGTCAGGCGCACCACCTTGCCCTGAAGCTTGTCCAGATCCTGCGCCGTCGGGCGCTGGTTGTTTTCACCCAGGCCAATAAAGAGATGGCCTTTGCCGTCGAACACCAGCCGTCCGCCAAAGTGGTTGCCGGTAGAGAGCTTCGGCATCTGTCGGAACACCACCTGGAAGCCCTCAATGCGCGACAGGTCATCGCTCAACCGCCCATAGCCCACCGCGGTACCCGCTTTGCCATCATTACCTGCCTCGGCGAAGCTGAGCCAGACCCGCCGTGATTGTGCAAAATCCGGGGCCAGCGCGACGTCCAGCAGTCCGCCCTGGCCGCTCGCCCACACTTTCGGCACGCCGACAATCGGATCGGAGAGCCCTTTCCCTGCCTGCCAGTGCTTAAGCTGCCCGTCTTTGAGCGTGATGAGCAGCCCCTTGTTATCTGGCAGAAACGCCAGCGACCAGGGGTGATCCAGTTTTGTCTGTAGCACGTCGACCTTAACCGTCTCAGGCGCTGCAAGCAGTGAAAGCGGGAATAACAAGACTGGAAGGAAAATCAGCGAGGATCGAGGCATAACGCACTCCTTTATCGACATATGGCTTAAAGATTAGCCACTGTTCCCGGGTGCGTTACCACTTTTACAAAAGCTTAATCAGAAGGGGGAGTTGCCTCCCCCGGGTTCAGTGCCGGGCAAGCGTTTCCGGCTTGTTCAGACACATGATGCAAAGCGCGAGCGTGGTCAGGCAGTTTTCAAGCTTCTCCGCGTTAACGGCAATAAAATTCGGGCAGTCGTGACGTCCGTTCATCAAACAGACCCCGGCGATGGAGAGCACCTCGGCGGCGCGGCGCAGCGCCACTAATTCGCTTTCAGCGTAGTGCGCTTTCAGGATGGGTGCTTTTTCACGCATGAAATTGCAAAGTTCAAAGAAGTTATCACGCAGATTTTCGCTTTCGCTGACTGACATATACCCTTTCGCCTTGCGGAGTTGCAGATATGCAGCCAGGTCGATTCGGGCGTTGATCAGCTTGTTAAGCAGATCGCGTTTCAGTCTGTCAACGGACATGCTATTCCTCCTCTGTCAGCCATGTTACCTCATTAAGAATAAGGTCATTTTTTGTACAATGTAATGCCTGGGATCAATAAACGATAACTGATTAACATTCTTTACAATGTTACAACGATTGCCGGCCTCAACTGCGCCATCAAGAGTGTATAAATCCCCTGCGATACGCTGTAAAATCCCGCCCTGATAACTCCATAATTGATTAATTTTTAACCTATGAGCAATGTTACGCACCCGCCGAAAATCGGCTTTGTCTCCCTGGGCTGCCCGAAGAACCTGGTGGACTCCGAACGCATCCTGACTGAACTTCGCACTGAAGGCTATGACGTGGTGCCAAGCTACGACAACGCCGACATGGTGATCGTCAACACCTGCGGCTTTATCGACAGCGCGGTTCAGGAATCCCTGGAAGCCATTGGTGAAGCCCTGACGGAAAACGGCAAAGTGATTGTGACCGGCTGCCTGGGCGCAAAAGAAGACCAGATCCGTGAAGTGCACCCGAAGGTGCTGGAGATCACCGGTCCACACAGCTACGAGCAGGTGCTGGAACATGTTCATCACTACGTCCCCAAACCAAAGCACAACCCGTTCCTGAGCCTGGTGCCGGAACAGGGCGTGAAGCTGACGCCGCGCCACTACGCCTACCTGAAAATTTCCGAAGGCTGCAACCATCGCTGCACCTTCTGCATCATCCCGTCGATGCGTGGCGATCTGGTGAGCCGTCCGATTGGCGAGGTGCTGGCAGAAGCCAAACGCCTGGCCGACGCGGGCGTGAAGGAGCTGCTGGTCATCTCCCAGGACACCTCCGCCTACGGCGTGGACGTTAAACACCGTTCCGGTTTCCACAACGGTGAGCCAGTGAAAACCAGCATGGTCGGCCTGTGCGAGCAGCTGGCTAAGCTCGGGATCTGGACGCGTCTGCACTACGTCTACCCGTACCCGCACGTTGACGATGTGATCCCGCTGATGGCGGAAGGCAAAATCCTGCCGTACCTGGATATCCCGCTACAGCATGCCAGCCCGCGCATTCTGAAGCTGATGAAACGCCCTGGCTCCGTTGACCGCCAGCTGGCGCGCATCAAGCAGTGGCGTGAAATCTGTCCGGATCTGACCCTGCGCTCCACCTTTATTGTCGGCTTCCCGGGTGAAACCGAAGAAGATTTCCAGATGCTGCTCGACTTCCTGAAAGAGGCGCGTCTGGATCGCGTCGGCTGCTTCAAGTACAGCCCGGTTGAAGGCGCAACGGCCAACGAGCTGGCGGACCAGGTACCGGAAGAGGTAAAAGAGGAGCGCTGGAACCGCTTTATGCAGCTGCAACAGCAGATCTCTGCTGAACGCTTGCAGGAGAAAGTGGGCCGCGAAATTCTGGTGATTATCGACGAAGTGGACGAAGAAGGCGCGATTGGCCGCAGCATGGCGGATGCGCCTGAAATCGGCGGCGCGGTGTACCTGAACGGCGAAACCAACGTCAAGCCGGGCGATATTATTCGCGTGAAGATCGAAAACGCCGACGAGTATGATTTGTGGGGCAGCCGGGTTTAATCTCCCCACGCCTCTGTTCCAGGCCGGGTAAGGCGTCGCCGCCACCCGGCACATTCCACAGCACTACCCTTTTATCCGCGGATCCAGCGCGTCGCGCAGCCCATCCCCCAGTAAATTAAACGCCAGCACGGTCAGGAAAATCGCCAGGCTCGGGAAGATCGCCACGTGTGGCGCAATCACCATATCCGCCCGCGCCTCGTTCAGCATCGCGCCCCACTCCGGCGTCGGCGGCTGTGCGCCTAACCCCAGAAACGACAGGCTGGCCGCCGAGATAATCGACACGCCTATGCGCATGGTGAAATAGACCACGATAGACGAGACCGTTCCCGGCAGAATATGGCTGAACAGGATGGTGGCATCGCTGGCTCCCATGCTGCGCGCCGACTCGATAAATGTCTGCTGCTTCAGCACCAGCGTGTTGCCACGTACCAGACGCGCGAAAGCGGGAATCGAGAATACCGCCACGGCGATGATGACGTTCGCCATGCCGCTGCCCATCACCGCCACCACGGCAATCGCCAGCAGAATACCAGGAAAGGCAAACAGCACATCGCAGATACGCATGATGATGCGGTCCCACCAGCCTTCGTAGTACCCGGCCACCAGCCCCAACACGGTGCCAATTGCTGCGCCCATCAGCACCGCAAAGACCCCGGCCGCCAGCGAGATCTGCGCCCCTACCAGCACGCGGCTGAAAATATCGCGCCCGAGCGAGTCCACGCCAAACCAGTGCATCATCGACGGTCCATCGTTCAGCCGGTCGTAATCGAAGTAGTTTTCCGCATCAAACGGGGCTAACCAGGGGGCGATAATCGCCACCAGGATCAGCAGTAACACAAACAACCCGGCGACCATAGCGACGGGCTGACGACGGAATCGACGCCAGAACTCAATCCACGGGGTGCGAATATGGTCCGGCCTGATCCCCGGCATAGCGTTTAAAATGGCCTGGCGACGCCAGTTCAGTAATCGCATCTTACTTATACCTGATGGCCGGGTTAATGGCGGCGTACAGCACATCCACCACTAAGTTGATAAGAATAAACTCCAGCGAGAAAAGCAGGACTTCAGCCTGAATGACCGGATAGTCACGCATATCGACCGAGTCGACCAGCAGGCGCCCCAGCCCCGGCCAGTTGAAGACCTTCTCAACCACAATAGAGCCGCCCAGCAGGAAGCCGAACTGTAGCCCCATCATCGTGACTACCGGTATCATCGCATTACGAAAACCATGCTTCAGAATGACCCATTTCTCACTCACCCCTTTTGCCCGCGCGGTGCGAATGTAATCTTCGCTCAGCACGTCGACAAACGAGGCGCGGGTAAACCGGGCCATCACCGCCGCAACGGCCGCGCCAAGCGTCATAGAGGGAAGAATGTAGTGCTTCCAGGTGTCGGCCCCGACGGTCGGCAACCAGCCCAGCTCAACGGAGAAAATCTGCATCAGTAGCATGCCCAGCGCAAACGCCGGGAAAGAGATGCCGGTGACCGCCAGCGCCATACCGAGCTTATCCGGCCAGCGGTTGCGCCAGACGGCGGCGACAATCCCCGCGCCCAGGCCAAACACAACCGCCCAGCTCATACTGGCAATCGTTAACCAGAAGGTAGGCATAAAGCGGCTGGCAATCTCCTCCGACACCGGACGACGCGACACCATTGAGATGCCGAAATCGCCCTGAAGGACATTGCCAATGTAACGCAGAAATTGCCTGTACAGCGGCTGGTCAAGACCGAGCTGTTTACGCACCAGTTCAATAACCGTCGCATCCGCTTCCGGTCCGGCAATCAAACGCGCCGGATCGCCGGGCAGCATATGGACAAACAAAAACACCAGCACGGCCACAATCAGCAGCGTCGGGATAAGCCCCAGCAGGCGTTTACACACATAATTCAGCATGAGTTTTATTTTAAATCCGCGTCATCAAAGCTAAAGCCCGTATCCGGCATGATGTAAAAACCGGTCAGCGCTTTGTTGTGGGCTGAGACCAGTTTTTCCACCACCAGCGGCACCCACGGCGACTCTTTCCAGATAATGTCCTGCGCCTCTTTGTACAGGCGCGCTTTCTCTTCCGGTTTGGTGGTTTTCAGGGCATCGGCCAGATCTTTATCCACCTGCGGATTACTGTAGAACGCGGTATTGAACAGCGTTGGCGGCCAGTTCTGGGAAGCGAACAGCGGCGACAGGGACCAGTCCGCTTCGCCGGTTGAAGCCGTCCAGCCGGTGTAGAACATCCGCACGCCGCTCTCTTTCTGCCCTTTGCCTTCTACTTCCGCCGCTCGCTGTCCGGCATCCATCGCCGTGACCCTGGCTTTAATGCCCACCTGCGCCAGCTGCTGCTGGGTAAATTGCAGCACCTTCTGCGCGGTACTGTGGTTATGAGACGACCACAGCGTGGTGCTAAAGCCGTTCGGATAGCCCGCCTCTTTCAGCAGCTCCCGCGCTTTCGCCGGATCGTACGGCCATGGCTGGTAGCTCTGCGCATACTCGATGGCTGGCGGCATCACGCCCGTCGCGGGAGTGGCGTAACCGGCAAAGGCCACCTTCACCAGCGCCTGACGGTTAATGGCGTAGTTGATGGCTTCGCGCACCTTCGGGTTATCGAACGGTTTCTGCGTGACGTTCATGCTGATGTAGCGCTGCATAATCGACGGGCTGGCCACCAGCTCCAGCTTGCTGTTTTTCGCCAGCAGCGCCGCCTGTTCGTAAGGGATCGGGAAGGCAAACTGCGCTTCGCCGGTTTGCAACATCGCGGCACGGGTATTGTTGTCCACGACAGGACGCCAGGTGATTGTATCCAGCTTCGGCAGCCCCTGCTGCCAGTATCCGGCGAATTTTTTCACCTTCACAAAATCGGTCTGGTTCCAGGTAAGCAGTTCGTACGGCCCGGTTCCCACCGGGTGGAAGCCAATCTCTTTGCCGTATTTTTTCAGGGTGGCGGGCGAAATCATCGCCGTCGCGGGATGCGCCAGAATATTGATAAACGCCGAGAACGGCTCTTTCAGGACGATCTTCACCGTCGCCGGGTCAACCGCCTCGGTGCTGGCGATATTTTTATACAGGTTGTAGCGCTTAAGGCCGTTCTCCGGATTGCTGGCACGGTCCAGGTTGATCTTAACCGCCTCGGCGTTGAAGTCGGTGCCGTCCTGGAACTTCACGCCGGTACGGAGCTTAACGGTATAGACCAGCCCATCGTCCGACACGGTATAGCCTTCCGCCAGCACGTTTTTCAGCTTCATCTCGCGGTCCAGGCCGAACAGCCCCTGGTAGAAAGATTTTGCCACCGCCTGAGAAAGGGTGTCGTTAGCATCATACGGATCCAGCGTCGTGAAGTTAGACCCCACAGCCACCACCACATCTTTCGCCGCGAACGCGGGGGCGGCGGCCAGCGCAGCCGTCACGCTCGCGGCAAGCAGCCATTGACGAGCAACAAAAGGAACCATTGTGTTCTCCTGCCTGTTGTAAGTTATAACCGCGAGAATGCATTGCCCTGACGCGGTGGTGCGACAAAATGACCGGGACCCACCTCACGCAGCGCCACGCGCTCAAGGGTTTCGCCCCGTTTACGAATATTGCTCGGCATTTCGTCCTGCAACAGCACGCGCTGGGCGTGACGATGCTCAGGATCGGCAACCGGTACGGCGGCCATCAGCTTGCGGGTGTACGGGTGCTGCGGGTTTTCAAACACCGCCCGACGGGGGCCGATTTCAACTATTTGCCCCATGTACATCACCGCCACGCGATGGCTGATCCGCTCCACCACCGCCATATCGTGGGAGATAAACAGAAACGCAATGCCTAAATCCCGCTGTAAATCGAGCAGGAGATTGATGATTTGCGCGCGGATGGAGACATCCAGCGCTGACACGGACTCATCCGCAATCACCACCTTCGGATTCAGGGCTAATGCCCGGGCTATGCAGATACGCTGTCGCTGACCGCCAGAAAATTCGTGCGGATAACGCCAGGCATGCTCCGGCTTCAGGCCCACGCGCTCCAGCAGCCACGCGACGCGGCGCTGCGCGTCTTCACCGTCGAGCAGGTTATGCACCCGCAGCGGCTCCATAATCGAGTACCCCACCGTATGGCGCGGATCGAGCGACGCATAAGGATCCTGGAATATAAACTGAATATCCCGGCGTACCGCCTGCAATTTACTGTTAGGTAGCGTGTCGATGCGCTCACCGTTGAAGGTGATGCTCCCCTCCTGCGACGCCACCAGCCTGAGCAGCGCCCGTCCGGTGGTGGATTTACCGCAGCCGGACTCCCCCACCAGCGCCAGCGTTTCGCCCGGCCAGAGATCAAAACTGACGTTTTCAACCGCATGCACTTCGCGCTTCACGCGATTGAGGATCCCGCTACGCAGCGGGAAACGGGTCACCAGGTCACGCACTTCGAGGATTGGCCTGCCGGGAACCACCGTATCCTGCTCGGTTTCGTCTTCCTGCTTACCCTGTTCGGTCTGTGAGATCAGCGGAAAACGGCGCGGAAAATCACTGCCATTCATGGCCCCCAGACGCGGGACCGCCGCCAGCAGCGCTTTGGTATAAGAATGCACCGGCGCATGAAAGACCTGCTCCACCGTGCCGGTTTCCACGGCATTGCCCTGATGCATAACCAGCACCCGATCGGCAATGTCCGCCACCACCCCCATATCGTGGGTGATGAAAATCACCCCCATCTCCATCTCCTGCTGCAACACCTTAATCAGTTGCAGGATCTGGGCCTGAATGGTGACATCCAGCGCCGTGGTGGGTTCGTCCGCAATGAGTACCGCCGGACGGCACGACAGCGCCATCGCAATCATCACCCGCTGGCGCATGCCGCCGGAAAGCTGATGCGGGTAGCGGGACAAAATCGCGTGCGCCTCAGGGATACGCACCAGCTCCAGCATCCGTTTTGCTTCGTTGAGCGCCTCATCACCGCTCAGTCCCTGATGCAGGCGGATAGATTCGGCAATCTGCTCGCCCACCGGGAAAACCGGGTTCAGGGAGGTCATCGGCTCCTGAAAAATCATCGCAATATCTGCCCCGCGCACACCCTGCATCCGGGACGCGCTCAGCTCGTTGAGATCGATAACCTGACGGTTGCGACGGCGCAACAGCATCCGCTCGCTGGTGACCTGCCCGCCCGTCTGCTCAAGCAGACGCATCAGCGCCAGCGCGGTAACGGATTTACCGGAACCTGATTCGCCAACAATCGCCAGCGTCTCGCCGCGCCTGAGCGAAAACGATAAATTCTGTACTGCGGGGATGAACTGCCGCTCTTCCTGAAACGCAATATTCAGTTGGTGGACAGCCAGCACTTCGCAGTTGTCCAGCTCTTCACGGTGCGGCACGCAATGCCCCCTTATTCACGATAAATGCCTGTGCTGGGCGCATCGCCGGCATACCCCCACGCCCGGTACATCCCTTCACTGTTGAACGGCAGAGCCACGTTGCCCTCCCGATCCACCGCAATTAAGCCGCCAATCCCGCCCAGCGCCGGCAGCTTCTCCATCACTACCCGCTCGCAGGCTTCACTCAGGCTTAATCCGCCGTAATCCATTAGTGCGGTAATGTCGTAGGCCGCCAGCGCGCGGATAAACACTTCGCCGGTGCCGGTGCATGACACCGCCGCGGTGGCGTTATTGGCGTAACACCCGGCCCCCGGCAGCGGGCTGTCGCCGACGCGACCGGGAAGTTTGTTGGTCATGCCGCCTGTCGACGTCGCGGCGGCGAGGTTACCGGCTTTATCCAGCGCCACCGCGCCTACCGTGCCCATTTTGCTGCGTTCATCGAGCGGCGCGGCATGGTCCAGCTGCGTCATCCCCGCTGTACGGGCCTCCAGCAGTTGCCGGTAACGCTCCTCGGTGGAAAAAAGCTCGGGCGAGACCGTGTCCATACCGTGCTCGACGGCAAATTTTTCCGCCCCCGCCCCGGCCAGCAGCACATGCGGGCTTTGTTCCATCACCAGACGCGCGGCCAGCACCGGATTACGCAGACGACTGACGCCCGCTACCGCGCCCGCTTTCAGGGTGACGCCGTCCATCACGCAGGCATCCAGCTCGTGCGTTTCATCGCGCGTAAAGACCGAGCCAATACCGGCATTAAACAGCGGACACTCCTCCAGCAGACGCACCGCTTCGGTCACCACGTCCAGCGCGCTGTCGCCCGCTTCCAGCATCCGCTGGCCTGTTTCCACAATGGCGTTCAGCGCATCGATATAACGCTTCTCCTGCTCGGGACTGAGCTGTGCACGGGTGATTGCCCCGGCACCGCCATGAATTGCGATAACCGCTTTACTCATTTCGCATCACCCATCAGCCTGGCTGGCTGCTTTTTCTATAAATATCATTATCGTCGACGAATCTTCAGATGATTTTTGAATATAGAAAGACGCAACTGTGATGTAAAGCGTACACCCATCGGGTCATACAGTTAGCCGCACTTTTCTGCCATAATGAGCGCTTTCGTTGTTACTCCGCAGGAGCCCACCATGGATTTTACCGCCGGACTGATGCCGCTTGAGACGGCACTCTCGCAGATGCTTGATCGTATTACTCCCCTGCACGACGTTGAGACGCTGCCGCTTGTGCGCTGTTTTGGCCGTATTGCCGCGCGCGATATCGTCTCGCCGCTGAACGTGCCGGGGTTCGATAACGCGGCGATGGACGGCTATGCCGTACGTCTGGCGGATCTGCAAACGGGTCAGCCGCTGCCGGTGGCAGGTAAAGCGTTTGCCGGGCAGCCGTTCAACGGTGAGTGGCCAGCGGGCACCTGCGTGCGTATTATGACCGGCGCGCCGGTGCCAAAGGGCTGTGAAGCCGTGGTGATGCAGGAAGAGACCGAACAAACGGACGACGGCGTGCGCTTTACCGCCAGCGTCAAAGCGGGACAAAATATCCGCCACATCGGGGAAGATATTACCCTGGGCGCAACGGTCTTTGCCGCCGGGCAAAAGCTGACGGTCGCCGAACTGCCGGTGCTGGCATCGCTTGGCATCGCGGAGATTGACGTGGTCCGCAAAGTGCGCGTGGCGGTGTTCTCCACGGGAGACGAGCTACAGCTTCCGGGTCAGCCGCTGAACGAGGGGCAGATTTACGACACCAACCGTCTGGCGGTGCACCTGATGCTTGAGCAGCTGGGCTGCGAGGTGATTAACCTCGGTATCATTCCTGACGATCCGCAAAAACTGCGCGCGGCGTTTATCGACGCTGACGCCTCTGCCGACGTGGTGATCAGCTCCGGCGGCGTTTCGGTTGGCGAAGCGGATTACACCAAAACCTTGCTTGAAGAGCTGGGTGAAATCGCCTTCTGGAAGCTGGCGATTAAGCCGGGCAAACCGTTCGCGTTTGGTAAACTTCCGCACAGCTGGTTCTGTGGCCTGCCGGGTAACCCGGTCTCTGCCGCGCTGACCTTCTACCAGCTGGTGATCCCGCTGCTGGCTAAGCTTTCAGGCAACAATGCCAGCCCGCTGCCGGAACGTGTGCGCGTGCGGGCGGCAACGCGCCTCAAAAAATCACCGGGCCGTCTCGATTTCCAGCGCGGCATTCTGGCGCGCAACGCCGACGGCGAGCTGGAGGTGAGCACCACCGGGCATCAGGGTTCGCACATCTTTAGCTCCTTCAGTCAGGGTAACTGCTTTATCGTGCTGGAGCGCGATCGCGGCCACGTTGAGGCGGGCGAATGGGTTGAAGTGGAACGCTTTAACCACCTGTTCGGAGGCTGACATGACGGTGGAACTGAGCGACCCGGAGATGATGCGCTATAACCGCCAGATCGTGCTGCGCGGGTTTGATTTCGAGGGCCAGGAAGCGCTCAAGGCGGCCAGCGTGCTGGTTGTGGGTCTGGGCGGGCTGGGCTGCGCGGCAGCGCAATACCTGGCTGCGGCGGGCGTCGGCAGCATGACGCTGCTGGATTTCGACACCGTGTCGGTGTCCAACCTGCAACGCCAGACGCTGCACAGCGACGCGACGGTCGGTCAGCCTAAAGTGGAATCAGCACGCACGGCACTGGCGCGCATTAACCCCAACGTTCAGTTCACCCTGATTGACGCGATGCTGGATGACGACGCGCTGTTTGCGCAGATTGCACGGCATGACCTGGTGCTGGACTGCACCGATAACGTCGCCATTCGCAACCAGCTCAATGCGGGTTGCTTTGCCCATAAAACGCCGCTGATTTCCGGCGCGGCCATCCGCATGGAGGGGCAAATCACCGTCTTCACCTACGCTGAAGGAGAGCCCTGCTACCGCTGCCTGAGCCGTCTGTTTGGCGAGAATGCCCTCACCTGCGTCGAGGCGGGCGTAATGGCGCCGCTGGTTGGCGTTATCGGTTCCTTGCAGGCCATGGAGGCGATCAAAGTGCTGGCGCACTATGGCACGCCCGCCGCGGGTAAAATCGTGATGTATGACGCGATGACCTGCCAGTTTCGCGAGATGAAGCTAATGCGTAATCCCGGGTGTGAGGTGTGCGAAGGTTAAAGCAAACGGCAACCTTCAGGTTGCCGTTTTAGTGTTTGCTCCCTCTCCCTATGGGAGAGGGTTGGGGTGAGGGCATCAGGCCACACCCATCAAATAGACGTCCGCCCAAACGCCCCCTGCCAGTCCTGCTCAAACTTCACAATTGCCGCATCCACCGCCGGAGAGGTAATAAACTGCTGCGCCACGTCCAGCGGCAGCGTGATGGACTCGCACCCTGCCAGCAGGCAGTCCAGCGCCTGGCGCGGGGTTTTAAAGCTCGCCGCCAGCACTTTTGACTGCGGCGCGTGCAGGGTCAGCAACTGTTGCAGTTCGACCACCGTCTGGATCCCGTCCCCGCCCTGCGCGTCCACGCGGTTCACGTAAGGGGCCACATACTCAGCCCCCGCCAGTGCGGACAACATCCCCTGCGCGGCACCGTACACCGCCGTACCCAGCGTCGGGATCCCTTCCGCTTTCAGCATCTTGATCGCCGCCAGCCCTTCAGCGGTCACGGGCACTTTCACCACCAGGTCATTGATTATCGCGCGCAGCTTACGCGCGTCTTCCACCATCCCCTCGGCAGTCTTCGCCATCACCTGAGCGAACAGCCGGCCCTTGCCGCCCAGCGCGTCGTGCAGCGCGGGCAGCAGCTCTTCCAGGGGGGTTTTACCCGCCGCCACAATGCTTGGGTTAGTGGTCACGCCCGCCAGCGGGAAGATACGCGCCAGCTTTTTGACTGCCGCAACGTCAGATGTGTCGAGATAAAGTTCCATGATGTCACCCTCAAATTTAGCCTGCACTTACCCTATCACAGCAAAACCTGCTCAGGAATTGACCCATATCAAGATAACTTTCATTCGAAAGTAATTTAATCTTCATATGTAATCCGAGGGCAAAAAAATGATCTTCAATATACAGCGTTACTCCACCCACGACGGCCCAGGTATTCGAACCGTGGTATTCCTGAAAGGCTGCTCGCTGGGCTGTCGCTGGTGTCAGAACCCGGAAAGCCGCTCCCGCAGCCGGGACGTGCTGTTTGATGCGCGTCTGTGCCTGGACGGCTGCGACCTGTGCCAGCAGGCGGCACCGGGCTGCATCGAACGCGCGCTGAATGGCCTGGTCATCCACCGCGAAAAGCTGAGTGAAGAGACGCTTGATGCCCTCACCGACTGCTGCCCGACGCAGGCGCTGACCGTTTGCGGCGAAGAACAGCAGGTCGAAGAGATCATGGCGACCGTATTGCGCGATAAACCCTTCTACGACCGCAGCGGCGGCGGGATCACCCTTTCCGGCGGCGAGCCGTTTATGAATCCGGAGCTGGCGCACGCGCTGTTTAAAGCCAGCCACGACCAGGGTATCCACACCGCCGTCGAAACCTGCCTTCACGTGCCGTGGCACTATATTGAGCCGTCATTACCGTACGTCGATCTGTTCCTCGCCGACCTGAAGCATGTCGACGGAGACGTTTTCAAGCAGTGGACGGACGGTTCGGCTAAGCGCATCCTGGACAACCTGAAACGCCTGGCCGCCGCCGGGAAAACGATCACCATCCGCGTGCCGCTGATCCAGGGCTTCAACGCGGATGAAGCCTCCATCACCGCCATTACCAACTTCGCTGCCGATGAACTCGGCGTCCACGATATTCATTTTCTGCCGTATCACACGCTGGGCATGAACAAATACACCCTGCTCGGCCAACCCTACTCTGCCCCTGACAAACCGCTGGATAACCCTGCCCTGCTGGACTTCGCACAGCAGTATGCCTGCCAGAAAGGGTTAACCGCGACCTTACGAGGATAAACTTATGACCACCCTGAATCTCAACACCCTCAGCGAGCGCATCAAGGCGCACAAAACGGCTCTGGTGCATATCGTTAAGCCGCCGGTCTGTACCGAACGCGCGCAGCACTATACCGAAATGTATCAGCAGCATCTGGACAAGCCGATCCCGGTGCGCCGCGCCCTGGCGCTGGCGCATCACCTGGCCAAGCGTACCATCTGGATCAAGCACGACGAGCTGATCATCGGTAACCAGGCCAGCGAAGTGCGTGCCGCGCCGATCTTCCCGGAATATACCGTCTCCTGGATTGAGAAAGAGATTGACGATCTGGCGAACCGTCCGGGCGCGGGCTTTGCGGTGAGCGAAGAGAACAAGCGCGTGCTGCATGCGATCTGCCCGTGGTGGCGCGGCCAGACGGTGCAGGATCGCTGCTACGGCATGTTCACCGACGAGCAGAAAGGCCTGCTGGAAACCGGCATCATCAAAGCCGAAGGCAACATGACCTCCGGCGACGCGCACCTGGCGGTGAACTTCCCGCTGGTGCTGGAGAAAGGTCTCGACGGCCTGCGCGCCAAAGTGGCCGAGCGCCGCTCACGCATCAACCTGACGGTGCTGGAAGACCTGCACGGCGATCAGTTCCTGAAGGCGATCGATATCGTGCTGGAAGCGGTGAGCCTGCACATCAAACGCTTTGCCGAACTGGCGCGTGAAATGGCCTCCACCGAAACCCGCGTAAGCCGCCGCGACGAGCTGCTGGCGATGGCAGAAAACTGCGACGTGATTGCTCACGAGCCGCCAAAAACCTTCTGGCAGGCGCTACAGCTGTGCTACTTCATTCAGCTAATCCTGCAAATTGAGTCCAACGGCCACTCCGTTTCCTTCGCCCGTATGGACCAGTACCTTTACCCGTACTATCGCCGCGACGTGGAGCTGGACCAGAGCCTGGATCGCGAGCACGCCATCGAGCTGCTGCACAGCTGCTGGCTGAAGCTGCTGGAGGTGAACAAAATCCGCTCCGGCTCGCACTCTAAAGCTTCCGCCGGTAGCCCGCTGTACCAGAACGTCACCATCGGCGGCCAGAAGCTGGTTAACGGTGAGCCTATGGACGCGGTGAACCCGCTCTCCTACGCGATTCTGGAATCCTGCGGTCGCCTGCGATCCACCCAGCCTAACCTGAGCGTGCGCTACCACGCGGGCATGAGCAACGACTTCCTCGACGCCTGCGTGCAGGTGATCCGCTGCGGCTTCGGGATGCCGGCGTTCAACAACGATGAAATCGTCATTCCGGAATTCATCAAGCTCGGCGTTGAACGCGACGACGCCTACGACTACGCGGCCATTGGCTGTATCGAAACCGCGGTGGGCGGCAAATGGGGCTACCGCTGCACCGGTATGAGCTTTATCAACTTCGCCCGCGTGATGCTGGCCGCGCTGGAAGGCGGCCGCGACGCCACCAGCGGCAAGGTGTTCCTGCCGCAGGAGAAAGCCCTCTCTGCCGGTAACTTCGATAACTTCGAGGAGGTGATGGCGGCGTGGGACACCCAGATCCGCTACTACACCCGCAAATCCATCGAAATTGAATACGTGGTGGACACTATGCTGGAAGAGAACGTCCACGATATTCTCTGCTCGGCGCTGGTTGACGACTGCATCGAGCGCGCGAAAAGCATTAAGCAAGGCGGCGCGAAGTATGACTGGGTTTCCGGCCTACAGGTGGGGATCGCCAACCTCGGCAACAGCCTGGCGGCGGTGAAGAAGCTGGTGTTTGACCAGGGCGTCATCGGTCAGCAACAGCTGGCGGCGGCGCTGGCGGATGACTTCGAGGGGCTAACCCACGAGCAGCTGCGCCAGCGCCTGATCAACGGCGCGCCGAAGTACGGCAACGACGACGACAGCGTGGACCTGCTGCTGACCCGCGCCTACGAAACCTACATTGAAGAGCTGAAGCAGTATCACAACCCACGCTACGGCCGCGGCCCGATTGGGGGTAACTACTACGCGGGCACGTCGTCTATCTCAGCAAACGTGCCGTTTGGCGCAGCGACCATGGCGACGCCGGACGGGCGTAAGGCGTATACCCCTCTGGCGGAAGGGGCCAGCCCGGCTTCCGGTACCGACCACCTCGGGCCGACGGCGGTGATTGGCTCCGTGGGTAAACTGCCGACGGAAGCGATTCTTGGCGGCGTGCTGCTTAACCAGAAGCTGAACCCGTCGACGCTGGAAAACGACAGCGATCGCCAGAAGCTGATGGTGCTGCTGCGCACCTTCTTCGAGGTGCATAAGGGCTGGCATATTCAGTACAACATCGTCTCGCGCGAAACGCTGCTGGAAGCGAAGAAACACCCGGACCAGTACCGCGACCTGGTAGTGCGCGTCGCGGGCTACTCGGCGTTCTTCACCGCCCTGTCACCGGATGCGCAGGACGATATTATCGCCCGTACTGAGCATACGCTGTAATAGTGTATCCCCTCTCCCTTGAGGGAGAGGGAGAAAACACTAA
This sequence comes from Enterobacter cloacae complex sp. IR5402, assembly GCF_049238125.1. Lineage (NCBI taxonomy): Bacteria > Pseudomonadati > Pseudomonadota > Gammaproteobacteria > Enterobacterales > Enterobacteriaceae > Enterobacter > Enterobacter cloacae complex sp. IR5402. The sequence continues at coordinate 511,597 of NZ_JBMKHO010000003.1, read as the reverse complement.
AAACGGCAACCTCGGTTGCCGTTTTGCTTTTACTTTCGAATGAAATTAAATTTGTGCTCCCCGTCACCTTGTTATTAGAATGTTTCAAAACGCAGTGACCCAGGAGCATAGTATGACCGTAAAAGTTATCGTCACCGATATGGACGGAACTTTCCTTGATGATGCCAAGCAGTACGATCGTGACCGCTTCCAGGCACAGTTTAAACAGCTTAAAGCCCGCAACATTGAATTTGTTGTCGCCAGCGGCAACCAGTATTACCAGCTCATCTCGTTTTTCCCGGAACTGAAGGATCAAATCTCCTTCGTGGCGGAAAACGGCGCGCTGGTCTTCGATCACGGCGAACAGATTTTCCACGGCGAACTGACCCGCCATGAGTCGCAGATCGTGATTGGCGAACTGCTGAAAGACAAAGGGCTGAACTTCGTGGCCTGCGGGCTGGAGAGCGCCTACGTCAGCGATAAAGCGCCGGACGCGTTCGTGGCGCTAATGTCAAAGCACTACCACCGCTTAAAGCGCATCAGCGATTACCGCGACATTGACGACGTGCTGTTTAAGTTCTCCCTGAACCTGCCGGACAGCGATATTCCTAATCTGGTGGATAAACTCCACGTCTCCCTGGACGGCATCATGAAGCCGGTCACCAGCGGCTTTGGCTTTGTCGATTTAATTATCCCCGGCCTGCACAAAGCCAACGGCATCAGCCGCCTGCTGAAGCGCTGGAAAATCTCTCCGCAAGAGTGCGTGGCCATTGGCGACAGCGGCAACGATGCCGAGATGCTGAAGCTGGTGAAATATTCCTTTGCGATGGGCAACGCGGCGGAAAGCATCAAAGAAATCAGCCGCTACAGCACTGACGACAACAACCATCAGGGCGCGCTGAACGTCATTCAGGCCGTGCTCGACAACCACGCTCCTTTCGACGTCTGATCCTTTCCTCGCCGGAGTCCTGCTCCGGCACCCTCACTCATTTTCCCGTCCTGTGGCGCAGGTCAAGTTTTTAAACTTGCATTAACTTATTTTTAACTTAAAGTATCGCTTGTAGACACTTTTACTTTCGAATGAAAGATGCGAGGCAGTTATGACCTTTACCAGTGAAACCTTGCCGGCGGATCACAAAGCGGCAATCCGTCAGTTGAAACGTGAGTTACGCGCGCAGATCGGCGACGTGCAGGCGGTGTTCGACAAGCTCAGCGACAGCATTGCCACCCGCGTGGCGGAAATTAACGCCCTCAAAAATAAAGGTGAATCCGTCTGGCCGGTAATTCCGTTTAACGATGTGAAAAACGGCACGATTACCGACGCGCAGCGCGAGGCCGTTAAGCGCCGCGGCTGCGCGGTGATTAAAGGTCACTTCCCGCGCGAGCAGGCGCTGGCGTGGGATCAGTCGATGCTCGACTACCTCGATCTGAACAAGTTTGACGAGGTGTACAAAGGGCCAGGCGATAACTTCTTCGGCACCCTGACCGCCTCCCGTCCGGAGATTTACCCGATCTACTGGTCGCAGGCGCAAATGCAGGCGCGCCAGAGCGAAGAAATGGCGCAGGTGCAGTCGTTCCTGAACCGCTTATGGACGTTCGAGAGCAACGGCAAGCAGTGGTTCGACCCGGACGTGAGCGTGATTTACCCGGATCGTATCCGCCGCCGTCCGCCGGGAACCACCTCGAAGGGACTCGGCGCGCATACCGACTCCGGCGCGCTGGAGCGCTGGCTGCTGCCTGCCTACCAGCAGGTCTTTGCCCGCGTGTTTGACGGCAACGTTGAGAAATACGATCCGTGGAACGCCGCGCATCGTACCGAAGTGGAAGAGTATACCGTCGATAACACCACCAAATGCTCGGTGTTCCGCACCTTCCAGGGCTGGACGGCGCTGTCGGACATGATCCCCGGTCAGGGGCTGCTGCACGTGGTGCCGATCCCGGAAGCAATGGCCTATATTCTGCTGCGTCCGCTGCTGGACGACGTGCCGGAGGACGAGCTGTGCGGCGTGGCGCCGGGGCGCGTGCTGCCGGTTTCCGAGAAGTGGCACCCGCTGCTTATCGAGGCGCTGACCAGCATTCCTGCGCTGGAGGCGGGTGATTCGGTGTGGTGGCACTGCGATGTGATCCACTCCGTCGCGCCGGTGGATAATCAGCAGGGCTGGGGCAACGTGATGTATATCCCCGCCGCACCGATGTGCGAGAAAAACCTCGCCTACGCGAAGAAGGTCAAGGAAGCGCTGGAAACCGGCGCGTCGCCGGGAGACTTCCCGCGCGAGGATTATGAAAAAACCTGGCAGGACCGCTTTACCGTGAACGATCTCAACATCCACGGCAAACGCGCGCTGGGCATGGTCTAGCTGTCGTACAGCCCTTCCCGCTCCACGGCGGTGCGTCGTTTTCCCTGACGTATCCGCCGTACCGACTCCCGCACGGTCAGCGTGCCGTTCAGCAGCAATGTGCCTACCGGCGCGTCCGGGCGCATGAGCCGCTGCTGGAGCATGTGTACCGCTTCCGTTCCCAGCTCATCGCGGGGAACATGCACGGCCGTTAATGGAACATCCTGAATCGCCGCCAGGTTAAAGCCGTCGATGCTCATCACCGAGACGTCCTGCGGCACGCGCAGGCCGTGGTTTTTTAAGGCGCTGATGGTGCCCGCCGCCATAAAGTCGCCGCCAACCAGGAATGCCGTCGGCAGGTCTTTTCCCTGCTGCTGATTTAGCCAATCGCTCACCAGCTGCTCCGTCTCTCTGGCGCTGAAGCTTGGCACCACCAGCAGATCGCGCTTGTCGTTGAACGCCAGGTTGTGGGACTGCCACGCGTCGCGAATCCCCGACAGGCGCAGCTCCATGGTGTAGCGACGTAGGCACAGCACGTTCATCACCTCGCGGTGCCCCATCTCGAACAGGTACTCCGCCGCCCGCTCGCCGATGGCGCGGTGATCCGGCGCAACGGCAGGCAGACGCATGTGCCGGTCGCGGCAGTTAATCAGCATGCAGGGTTTGCCCACGTCCACCGCCAGATCGTGGATATGCGGATCGTCAATACCAAGAAGAATGGCCGCCTGCGTGTCCGGCTCGTTCATCCGCGCCAGAAACAGCTGGGCGTCGCTGTCGTTCTCCTCCAGCGCGCAGTAGCGCAACCGGACCTCGTGGGAGGCAAGTGCTTTGCTCACGCTCTGGATCACGCGGTAGTAAAAGATGTCGGACCGCTCGTCGAAAGCGCGCTGCGGGGCAAAAACCACCAGGCTGTTAAGCAGCAGACGCCCTGCCGCCATGCCGTCCATTACCCCCAGCTCGCGCGCGCACGCCAGCACCTTTGCACGCGCTTTTTCGCTGGTATTCGCTTTCCCCGCCAGCACCCGCGAAACGGTGCTGATGGAGAGCTGCGTACGGGCCGCGATTTCGGTGATTTTTAGCCTTTTGTCCATTTTGTGATCTGGCTCCATTTGCGAAATGAAAAAATTTTCATAGCGTGTGTGTCAGGCAATAACTGACGTGAATGCCATCATGCCAGAGTGTTTTCGTCGGTTATGAGAAATTTTGCACAAAATCCACTTTTGCCCACTCATTTTCTTCCTTAAGGTGAACTTGTCACACAGCTTCCATACTAGTTGTATAGCAACTTAAGCATTATAAGCGGATTGAAATCAAAGGCATAAAAATCTGTGTGACACCTGAACCTCCGTCCCCTTACCGTCCGTCTTGTGGAGAGTAAAATGAGTCAGGACATCAATAACACCATTGCGACAAGCAAAACCCGTCGCGTCATCAAGAACCTGCGCTGGTACGTGCTGGTGCTGTTTTTGCTGGGCGTCACCGTTAACTACATCACCCGAAATTCCTTAGGTATTCTCGCTCCGGAGCTGAAAGAGAGCCTCGGGATCACCACCGAGCAATACTCCTGGATCGTCGGCGCGTTTCAGATCGCCTATACCATTTTCCAGCCCCTGTGCGGCTGGCTGATTGACGTCATTGGCCTGAAGATTGGCTTTATGGTCTGCGCCGGGATCTGGGCGCTGATGTGTATTTTCCACGCGGGCGCCGGAAGCTGGCTGCACCTGGCCATACTGCGCTTCTTTATGGGGGCTTCAGAGGCCGCCGCCACCCCGGCGAACGCCAAAACCATCGGTGAATGGTTCCCGAAATCAGAGCGTCCCGTTGCTGCCGGCTGGGCAGGCGTGGGCTTCTCCATCGGCGCGATGCTGGCTCCGCCTATCATCTACTTTGCTCACGCCTCGTTCGGCTGGCAGGGGGCGTTCATGTTTACCGGCGTGCTGGCGCTGCTGTGGGTGATCCTCTGGTGGGCGTTCTACCACAACCCCGAGCAGCACCCGAACCTGAGCAAGGACGAGCTGGCGTTTATCAAGCAGGATAACGAACCAGCGCCGGTCAAATTGCCCTTCCTGACCGCGCTGAAAACCGTTTCAAAAAACAAACGTTTCTACGGTATCGCCATTCCGGCCTTTATGGCAGAACCCGCCTGGGCGGTGCTGAGCTTCTGGGTGCCGCTGTACCTCGCCAAAGAGCACGGCATGGACCTGAAGCAGATTGCGATGTTTGCCTGGCTGCCGTTCCTCGCCGCCGACCTCGGCAGCGTGGCGAGCGGCTACCTGACGCGTCTGTATACCCGCCTGTTCGGCTGCTCCCGCGTGAACTCGGTGGTGGCCAGCTCCGTCACAGGCGCGTTTCTGATGATTTCACTGGCGGTCGTCGCCGTAACCCGCGACCCGTATATCACCATCGTGCTGATCTCCATCGGCGGCTTCGGGCACCAGATTATCTCCTGCATGCTGAGCGCGCTGGTGGTGGAGTCCTTCGATAAGGGCCAAATGGCGACCGTCAACGGCATGCGCGGCTCGGCGGCGTGGATCGCCAGCTTCCTGTTCTCGCTGTTAATCGGGGTGACCGCCGACAAAATCGGCTTCAACCCGCTCTTTATCGCCATGGGGTTCTTTGACCTGATTGGCGCTTTCTTCCTGGTAGCATTTATTGCTGAACGTCGCGCCAAGCGCGCCTGATAGTGGATGTATTGCATATGAAAACCCTGAAAAACTGGACCCTTGATACGCAGTCGGCAAACCATCTGGAACTGCTGGTCGATAGCCAGCACCGCCTGTGCCTGTATGTGCTGGAAGAGAACCTGTTCCGCGTGCTGATCAAACGCAAGGGCGAGCTGGCGCTTGACCGCACCTGGAGCATCGCACCGGAAAAAGACGTGCCGTGGGAAGGTCGCCGTCGTGACGATATCAGCGGCTTCTCCTGCCCCGCCTGGACGCTGACGCAGCAGGACGATACGTTAACCGTGGCAACCGAGCAGCTGCGCGTCACCGTCCACCAGCCGCTGTGGCTGGAGTGGCACTACCGCAATGAGGCGGGCGAATGGCAGCCGCTGGTCAACGACCGCCCCACCAGCGCCTACCTGCTGAACGCTCACGGCGACGGCGTGGCGCACTACCTCAGCCGCCGCAAGGACGAGCGTTTCTACGGCCTGGGCGAGAAAGCGGGCGATCTGCAGCGCAACGGTAAACGCTACGAGATGCGCAACCTCGACGCCATGGGCTACAACGCCGCCAGCACCGACCCGCTCTACAAGCACATTCCGTTCACCCTTACTCGCCGCGACGACGTGAGCTACGGCCTGTTCTACGACAACCTGAGCAGCTGCTGGCTGGATCTGGGTAACGAGATCGATAACTACCACACCGCCTATCGCCGCTGGCAGGCGGAAGCGGGCGATATCGACTACTACATCTTTACCGGCAGGCGCGTGCTGGACGTCACCAAAGCCTTCGTGCGCCTGACGGGGAAAGCGCTGTTCGGACCGAAATGGAGCCTGGGCTACAGCGGCTCGACCATGCACTACACCGACGCGCCGGACGCGCAAAACCAGCTGATGAACTTCATTCGCCTGTGCGAGGAGCATGCCATTCCGTGCGACTCGTTCCAGCTCTCCTCCGGCTATACCTCGATTAACGGCAAGCGCTACGTTTTTAACTGGAACTACGACAAAGTGCCGCAGCCAAAGGTGATGAGCCAGGCGTTCCACGACGCGGGGCTGCGGCTTGCGGCCAACATCAAGCCGTGTCTGTTGCAGGATCATCCCCGCTACGGCGAAGTGGCGGAACGTGGCCTGTTCATTCGCGATTCAGAAACCGATGCGCCTGAACGTTCCAGCTTCTGGGATGACGAAGGATCGCATCTCGACTTCACCAACCCGCAGACGGTGCAGTGGTGGCAGAACGGCGTGACCACGCAGCTGCTGGAGATGGGCATCGACTCCACCTGGAACGACAACAACGAGTATGAAGTGTGGGACGGGGAAGCGCGCTGCTATGGCTTCGGCAAGGAGATAGCCATCAAGCATATTCGCCCGGTGATGCCGCTGCTGATGATGCGCGCCTCGCTGGAAGCGCAGCAGCGCTTTGCGCCGGAAAAGCGTCCGTATCTGATCTCCCGCTCCGGCTGCGCCGGGATGCAGCGCTACGTCCAGACCTGGAGCGGCGACAACCGCACCAACTGGGACACCCTGCGCTATAACATCCGCATGGGGCTGGGCATGAGCCTGTCCGGGCTGTTCAACGTCGGGCACGACGTCGGCGGTTTCTCCGGCGACAAGCCGGACGCCGAGCTGTTCGTGCGCTGGGTGCAGAACGGCGTGATGCACCCGCGCTTTACCATTCACTCGTGGAACGATGACCACACGGTGAACGAGCCGTGGATGTATCCGGGCGTCACGCCTGCCATCCGCGGCGCGATTGAGCTGCGCTACCGCCTGCTGCCGTATCTTTACACCCTGCTCTGGCAGGCGCACGCCGACGACGAACCGATGCTGCGCCCGACCTTCCTCGACCACGAGCACGATGCGCAAACCTTCAAAGAGTGCGACGACTTCCTGCTGGGCCGCGACCTGCTGGTCGCCAGCGTCGTCGAAGCCGGGCAGCGCGAGCGCCGCGTCTGGCTGCCGGATAACGAAACCGGCTGGTACGATTTTTACACCCACGCGTGGTATGCGGGCGGGCAAGCGATCGTCCTTGATGCGCCGCTGGAAAAACTGCCGCTGCTGGTGCGCGCCGGGGCCGGTCTGCCGCTCAGCGAGCGCATCCGTCACGTGAGCGCCGATAAAGACGATACCCGTGAGCTGAAGCTGTTCCCGGTGAAAGGCGTCGGCACAACCTCGGGGCTGCTGTTTGAAGACGACGGTGAAAGCTGGGGCTACCTGAACGGCAATGCGCTGTGGGTGGAATGGGAAATGGTGTGTGATGGCGCAACCATCAACCTGAAGGTGAACGCTCGCGGCGGCTATCGTCCGGCATGGAAGGCGCTGAAGGTATCATTACCGGCGGGGGAAAAACGTACGCTGCGGGTGAATGGAGTTGAAGGGGGCGAGTGGGTGGTGTAGTGCGGCCTGTAGCCCTCACCCTAACCCTCTCCCACAGGGAGAGGGGATAAAATGTAGGCCGGGTAAGGCGAAGCCGCCACCCGGCTATTTTTTAACTCTCGATACCTTTACTGCGCAGGTAATCTTCGTAGTTACCGGTGAAGTCCACCACGCGCTCTGGCGTAATTTCGATCACGCGGGTCGCCAGCGAGCTGACGAACTCACGGTCGTGAGAGACGAAGATCAGGGTGCCCTGATACATCTCCAGCGCCATGTTCAGGGATTCGATCGATTCCATATCCAGGTGGTTAGTCGGTTCGTCCATCACCAGAATATTCGGTTTTTCCATCATCAGCTTGCCGAACAACATACGGCCCTTTTCACCACCGGAGAGCACTTTGGCGGGCTTTTTGATGTCGTCCTGGCTGAACAGCAGACGCCCCAGAATGCTGCGTACCGCCTGCTCATCGTCGCCTTCCTGCTTCCACTGGCTCATCCAGTCGAAGACAGTCAGATCGTTTTCGAATTCATATTCATGGTCCTGCGCGTAGTAACCAATCTGCGCGTTTTCAGACCATTTCACGGTTCCGTTGTCCGGTTGCAGTTCACCCACCAGGGTTTTCAGCATAGTGGATTTACCCACGCCGTTGGCGCCGAGGATGGCAATCTTCTCGCCCACTTCCAGCAGCAGGTTGAAGTTTTTAAACAGCGGGCCTTCATCGAAGCCTTTGGTAAGGGCCTCCACTTCCAGCGCGTTACGGAACAGCTTCTTATCCTGCTCGAAGCGGATGAACGGGTTCTGACGGCTGGAGGCTTTAACCTCTTCCAGCTTGATTTTGTCGATCTGACGCGCACGCGAGGTCGCCTGACGCGACTTAGAGGCGTTAGCGCTGAAGCGGCTAACGAAGGACTGCAGGTCCGCAATCTGCGCTTTCTTCTTGGCGTTGTCCGCCAGCAGACGCTCGCGCGCCTGGGTGGCGGCGGTCATGTACTCGTCATAGTTGCCCGGATAGACGCGCAGCTCGCCGTAGTCCAGATCCGCCATGTGCGTACAGACCATGTTCAGGAAGTGACGGTCGTGCGAGATGATGATCATGGTGCTGTCGCGGTCGTTGAGCGTCTGCTCCAGCCAGCGGATGGTGTCGATGTCCAGGTTGTTCGTTGGTTCGTCGAGCAGCAGGATGTCCGGGTTAGAGAACAGCGCCTGAGCCAGCAGCACACGCAGCTTCCAGCCTGGCGCAACTTCGCTCATCGGGCCGTAATGCTGTTCAACCGGAATGCCGACGCCCAGCAGCAGCTCGCCCGCACGCGCTTCCGCAGAGTAGCCGTCCATTTCGCCGTATTGCGTTTCCAGGTCGGCCACTTTGTAACCGTCTTCTTCGCTCATCTCAGCGAGACCGTATATACGATCGCGCTCCTGCTTCACTTCCCACAGCTCCGCATGCCCCATGATCACGGTGTCGAGCACGGTGAACTCTTCGAAGGCGAACTGATCCTGACGCAGCTTACCGATGCGCTCGTTAGGGTCGAGCGACACGTTACCGAGCGTTGGCTCCAGGTCACCGCCGAGGATCTTCATAAAGGTGGATTTTCCGCTACCGTTGGCACCAATCAGGCCGTAACGGTTGCCGCCGCCAAATTTGACGGAAATATTTTCGAACAGCGGCTTACTGCCAAACTGCATAGTGACGTTGCTGGTAACTAACACGGAGAGATTCCTGCGAAAAGTGTGATAAACGCGGCATTATGCCACAATTCCGAATTGAGATCCCGTGTTGCGGTAATCCACTAAACTTTAACAAAATCGAAAAAAATGTGATTTCGTACACATCTGAATTCCCAGTTAACGGGAATGCACATATAATGCGCTCCCATTACTGATTCAGACTTATCAACTCATCGCCAGAATGGCTTAGATACCTCGCATAACATGAACATGAAATTAACAACGCTTTTTGCGGCGGCGTTAGCCGTAGTAGGTTTTTGTAAGACCGCGTCTGCGGTGACGTATCCCCTGCCGACAGACGGAAGCCGTCTGGTGGGTGAAAACCAGGTGGTGACGGTGCCGGAAGGTAACACTCAGCCGCTGGAATACTTCGCGGCGCAGTATCAGCTCGGCCTGTCTAACATGCTGGAAGCGAACCCGGGCGTTGACCCGTATCTGCCGAAAGCGGGTACCGTACTCAACATTCCACAGCAGCTGATCCTGCCGGATACCGTGCACGAAGGTATCGTAATTAACAGCGCCGAAATGCGTCTGTATTACTACCCGAAAGGCACCAACACCGTGATCGTTCTGCCTATCGGTATCGGTCAGCTGGGTAAAGACACCCCGCTGAACTGGACCACCAAAGTGGAGCGTAAGAAAGCGGGCCCAACCTGGACGCCGACCGCCAAAATGCACGCTGAGTACATTGCTGCCGGTGAACCGCTGCCAGCCGTTGTGCCTGCCGGCCCGGATAACCCGATGGGTCTGTACGCGCTGTACATTGGTCGTCTGTATGCCATCCACGGTACAAACGCCAACTTCGGTATCGGCCTACGCGTAAGCCACGGCTGCGTGCGTCTGCGTAATGAAGACATCAAATTCCTGTTCGATAACGTGCCGGTTGGTACGCGCGTGCAGTTCATTAACGAACCGGTGAAAGCGACGTCAGAGCCGGACGGCAGCCGTTACATTGAAGTGCATAACCCGCTGTCCACCAGCGAAGATCAGATCAACAACAACGAAATCGTACCGATTAAGCTGACCAGCGCGGTGCAATCCGTTACCTCTCAGGCGGATGTTGACACGACCATCGTTGACCAGGCGATTCAGAACCGTTCCGGTATGCCGGTGCGTTTAAACTAATCGTGATAATTAAAAAAGCGGACCTTGAAGTCCGCTTTTTTTTATCCGTTATTCACGATAACGATACCGCCATGGTCATAGCGATAGTGACAATGGGCGTACTCCAGCGGCGTACCATCTTCCAGATAGATCACCTGCTCTACCTCCAGCACCGGGTCGGTTGGCTCGCAGACAAGGTGCTGCATATCCAGCGCACTGGGCTTCAGCGCCCGCACCACCCGATACGATCCCATGATCTTCAGCCCCAGCGTCTCCTGCACATACCGGAATACCGAACTTTCAAGATGGGTTTTGTTCAGACCGGGGACCAGATTGAGCGGCATTACCGTGGCGTCCAGAGACATCGGCTCACCGTTTAGTAAACGCAGACGGATAAAGTCATAGATCGGCGTATCCGGATTTATCATCAGCGATGCCTGCTCTTTCTCGTTCGGGAAGCGCAGTTCGAAGTGCACCACCTGGCTCGTCACCGTGCCTAAATGTTCCCAGGTTTTGGTCGCCCCGAAGTAGTCGCTGCCGGAGAGATCCCACTGGGAAAGCTGGAGGAAATTTTTGCGGATGAACGTGCCCTGCCCCTGTCGGGTATAGACCAGCCCTTCAACGATCAGCTGGCGCATCGCCTGCTGAATGGTCATCCGGCTGGTGCTGAACTCCGCCGCCAGCGCGAACTGGTCCGGCAGCGGTTCATTGGCGGCGTACTGCTGGGTAATAATGCGTTTCTTAATTTCCCGCGCTATGGTGATGTACTTCGCCGCCATCTTCCTTCCTTTCAGTTAGTTTTCTATCCCGCTGTTTTTCAAGGCCACTCGCTCGGCCACCTTTAGGAAAGGCAGGTAGAAGAATACACCAAATACGATGATTGCCAACTGCACCACCACCGCCCGCCAGTCCCCCGCCGTCGCCAGCCAGGCGCTAAGGATCGGCGGGGTCGTCCACGGGATCATCACCACGCAGCGCGACATGAACCCCAGCGTGGTACAGAGCCACGCAAAGTAAATCCCGATAGCAGGCAGCAGCACAAACGGGATCATCAGCGGTAGGTTAAAGACTATCGGCAGGCCGAAAATCACCGGCTCGTTGATGTTAAACAGACCCGGCGCCAGCGACAGACGCGCCACCTGCTTCGCTGATTTCTGTCTTGAGAAGATGAAGATAGCGATCAGCAATGAGATTGTGCTGCCCGTCCCGCCCACCATGCCAAAGGTCGGCACAAAGATGTTGTTGATGATGTGCGGGATCGGCTGGCCGTTGGCGAAGGCCAGCATATTCTCATTGGTATTGATCAGCAGGAACGGCTCCAGCACCACGCTGTTGACCACCGACTGATGAATACCGAGCGTGAACAGGAAGTTACCGAAGCTGTAGATGAAAATCGTCCCGGGCAGACTGGTGTTGATCAACCGCAGCGGCTGCTGAATAAATGTCGTAATGAGATGGATCAGATCCGTGTGCAGCACGTTCGCCAGTATGGCCGCCAGCACCGCAAACAGGGAGAGCGTGAGGATCGTCGGGATCAGCGCGGTAAAGGATTTGCTCACCGCTGGCGGTACGTTCTCCCCGAGCGAAATGTGCAGCGCCTTCAGCCGTGAAATGGCGATAAACAGCTCGGTTGAGAGCAGCCCAATCAGCACCCCGGCGAAAATCCCGGTGGAGCCAATATTGGCGAACGTCAGAACCTGGGTGACGTTCACCGTGGCGTCGCTGCCGACGGGGGTAATCTGTAAGCGCATCGGCATCATGATAATGAAACTGCTGACGGCGATAACCACTGCCGAGACCGGATTGTCGAAATCTTTGTTGCGCGCCAGCGACCAGGCGATCATCGGGGCCAGCAGCAGCGCGGCGATGTTCAGCGTGCCGTTGATAATCGCCTCGCCCCACACCTTAAACTGCGTAAGCGTGTCGCCCGCAAAAATCCACGGGAACACCACGTTATTCACCAGCACCGCCAGACCGGCAAGGATGAAAATCGGCATTACCGTGGCGAAGGCATCGCGAAGGGAGCGAAGATGCACCTGGTTTGCCAGGCGCGCCGAGAACTCTACAAATTTATCGACAAAAGACTGCATGTGCGGTGTTATTTTTGTTTCAGACATAGCGGAGTGTTCCCATTAATCAGTCACAAAAACGGCCCGGCAGCGTACGGCTTACATCTCGCGTCCGTTAGTATGGATAACCTGTTTTAACCACGCGTAGCTCTTCTTCGGCACGCGCTTCAGGTCTTTCAGGTCGTGATTTTCACGGTTGACGTAGACCACGCCGTAGCGCTTGCGCATGTCACCCTGCGAGCTGAGAATGTCAATCAACCCCCAGCCGAGATAGCCCATCACCTCTGCCCCATCCTCGAATATTGCCGCTTTCATCGCCTCGATGTGCGCCCGGTGGTAGTCGATGCGGTAGGTGTCCTCAACCGGATCCACGCCATCCCAGGACTCAATCACCCCAATACCGTTCTCAATCGGGAATACCGGCATCCGCCAGTCGTTGGCGTAGCGGGTGATGATGGTGCGAAAGCCCAGCGGATCGATCTGCCAGTTCCACTCGGTGGCCTTCAGGTACGGATTGTTTTTCTCGCCGTGCAGCAGGTAATAGTTAACCGGCGTGCCTTCCGGGATGGCATCGCTGTCCAGCGTTTTGCTGGCGTAGTAGCTGAAGGCCATAAAGTCGTTCTTCGTGCGCGCAAACAGCGCGAGATCGTCTGCGCGGTAGATATCGCCGAAGCCCTCCTGCTCCACCACCGCCATTACCGCCGGGCTGTAGCCCTGGCCCGCGAAGACGCGCAGCAGGTTCTGGTTGAGGAATTCGTCGTACTGCTGGGCGCAGAAGATATCGCGCGGTTTGCAGGTGGCCGGATAAATCAGCTGGTGCGCCAGCATGCCGCCCATCAGCTTGCCCGGCTTAGTCTGGTGCAGGTATTCGGTCAGAGTCATGTGCGCCACCATCGCATGGTGCTGAAGCTCATACAGCTCGCGCAGGGTTTGCTCACCTTTCATGTAACCGGAAATGCGAAAAGCTTCCGGCATATGGAAAATGTTCTGCTCGTTGAAGGTCAGCCAGTACTTCACCCGGTCAGCGAAGCAGTCGATCATCTTTTTGCCGTAGCGGATAAAGGCGTCCACCACGCGGCGATCGTTGAAGCCGTTGTACTCCTGCGCCAGCGCCAGCGGCATATCGAAGTGGTAGAGACAGACCATCGGCTCGATACCGCGGGCGAGCAAATCGTCAATAAAGCGGTCGTAAAAGGCGATGCCCTCGTCGTTGAACTCGCCGTCACCCTGCGGGCAGATGCGGCTCCAGGAGATCTGGAAGCGGTAGCAGTTCATGCCCAGATCCTGCATCAGGTCGAAATCTTCCCGGTACCGGTGGTAGGAATCCGTGGCAACTTTCCAGTCGGAGATGTTTTCTCCCGCCTCGCGGATGTCGTAGACCGACATCCCCTTTCCGCCCTCATTCCAGGCCCCTTCCGTCTGCATGCTGGATACCGAGTTGCCCCATAAAAAGTTGGCTGGCAGTGATTTGTTCATGGTTGCTCCCTTTATGACTAGTCATTTAAATTTCATGACTAGTCATATAGGCGAAGATGAAATATCGATCAAAGGTGTGGATCGTTTTTTGTGAGGTTGATGGAAATAAAAAGCCCCGGCAGTTGCCGAGGCTAAGTTCCTGTTTAACGTTTAAAGCCCGCTTTCGGCTGCAATTTTTGCCTGGGCAATTGCTCCGGCATTGAATATGGGATGCTCGTGATTGTTCGTTAAGTCACGAACGCGGTAGATTTTCCATGCATCATCTTCACGACGAAGAAATACTTCAAGGTGAATGCTCCTCCCGCCACCTGCCCCTTCCATCACCTGGACTACTTCCCCGTTTAAAAATGGCCTTGCGTTTTCCACCCGTAACGCAGGTATCCATTCGCGGGCGTAATCCTGGGTATACGTAAAATAGTCAGACTCTATTAATTCTTGTTCCGGGATTTCCTTAATAGCACCAATGCGAGCAATAGTATCAGCAGAAACATATTTACGCAGTTCGTCGGCAGGATAGGGCCTGGCTTCATTACTGCCGAATGCACAAAGATAGGATTTATAAAATGATTCGGTAGTATCTTTCGCACTCTGATCTTGACTGGCAGCAGAACTACATCCCACCAGCAACATAGCGACTGATAAAAATATCCTTTTCATCAATGCATCCTGTAAATTTTAAATGATGGTTGCATTTTGCGGTACCCAGGCCCCGGATACATGCTTTTTTGAACAAAATCAGAAATCCACTGCGTGCCGTCATACATAGTCATGTGACCTATGCCGTTTCCTCCGGGATATGGCTGTATCACAGCCACATCGCCAGCTATTAAAGTCGAACCGGGCGGCAGCTCACGGAATCCAGCACGTAATAATTCCGCCCCATAATCTTTTGCATAATCTGTATTAGGCACCTTAACACCTCCAGCCAGAATCGCCAGACGGGTAAACTTAGCACATTCACTATAATAGTGCCTCAGCGCGTGTGAACGGAGATACGAAACAGCAACATCTTTATTCCAACTCATTCTTAGTTCCCTTAAGTAAGTAAGAACGGAATTATTGTGCCAGTCATTAACCTGATGTTGGTTAAATAATGCTTAAATTTGTCCGGCCAAAATATTACTTTCGCGCCCAATAAAAAGGCCGGATTCGCTGCGCGGATCCGGCCAGAGTCATCGCTGTTAAAAGATTATCCGCGCGGGGCGTCGCCAAAGACGCTGTAGTCTGGCAGCCGCACCTGCTGATATGGCTCCCAGCCGCCGCCGAGGGCTTTGTAGAGCGCCACCAGATCAAGCGCGCTCTGCACCTGCGCCTGCGCCCGCTGCTGTTCGGCCTGAGCGAGCTGACGCTGGGCGTCCAGCACATCAATAAAGCTGGCGATCCCCTGCCGGTAGCTGTCGCTGGCGAGATCAAAGGCGTTTTGCAGCGCGTCGATGGTTTTCGCCAGGCCCGCTTCACGCTGCTGGTCGGTGCGATAGCTCACCAGCGCGTTTTCAACGTCGCCGAGCGCCGTCAGCACCGTCTGACGATAGTCCAGCACCGCCGCCCCCTGCTGCGCGCGCGCCACCTTAACGCTGGAGACCAGCCGACCGCCCTGGAAAATCGGTATGGAAACCTGCGGGCCAAAGCTGTAGAAGTGGCTGCTCCAGTCGGTTAGCCAGTTGGATTCGCTGTTGCGCAAGCCAAACTGCCCGGAGAGGGTAAAGCTCGGGAACAGCTCTGCCACCGAGACGCCAATCTGCGCCGTGGCGGCATGGAGATTCGCCTCCGCTTCGCGCACGTCCGGGCGACGGCGCGCCAGGGTGGACGGAATACCGGTCTGCACAATATCCGGCAAGGCAGGCATCGGCTGCACGGATTGCAGTTCGGCATCCAGCGCGCCCGGCGGCTTACCAAGGAGGATCGCCAGCCCGTTCATCGCCTGGCGTTCCTGCGCCTGATACTGCGGCAACTGAGCTTCAAGATTGCCCAGCTGCGCCCGGGCGTTCTCCACGTCCATCTGCGGCGACAGCCCGCCCCGCTGGCGGCTTTCGGTCAGATCCAGCGTCTGCTGTGCGCTTTCAATTTGCGTATTAAGCGTGGCAATGATGCTCTGCGCCCCACGCAGCTGTAGCCACGCCCGCGCCACTTCGGCTTCCAGCGAGACCAGCGCATCGTTACGCTGCTCGATCGCTGCCCGCTGCTGCGCCTCGGCCGCTTCTACCTGACGGCGCACCTTGCCCCACAGGTCGATTTCCCACTGGGCGTCGAAGCTGCCCTGATAGAGGTTAATCGGCTGCGTCAGCGGGCCTAACGCGCCCCGCAGTTCAGGATCGACATTATTCAACTGGTCGTACACACCGTGGGATTTTAGCTCCCCTTCCAGCCCAAGCTGCTGGCGCGTCGCCTGCACATTGCCATTCACCGACGGGAAAAACGCCCCGCCGGCCTGGTTAATCTGTTCGCGCGCCCCGGCAATGCGTAATACGGTTTGCTGTAGCGTCAGATTTCCGGCGATGGCGCGTTCAATCAGGCTGTCGAGCTGCGGCGAGCCGAAGGTTTTCCACCAGCGCGGGTTAGTGGCGGCGGAGGAAGTTTGCGATTTCACCGCGCTGTCGCCCTTATCGTTCCAGTGCGTGGTGGCGAGCGGTGCAGGCTGTTGGTAGTCCGGCCCGACGGCGCAACCCACCAGCAGCATCATTATCATCAGGGGGTGTAAACGTCTGTGTATCATCAGTGTGCTCCTGCACTCCCCTCGCTCTTAACCGGCGAGAGCAACAAACAAAACGGAATCAGTAATAAGGCCACCGCGCTCAGAATGGTGAAGACGTCAATGTAGGCCAGAAAGCGCGACTGCTCGATCATCGTCTGGTACATCCGTCCGGTGGCAATGCCGGTCGGATCGCCCACCTGAGTGGTGAAGTTCTGGATCGCCTGGGCGCTTTCGCGAATCGCCAGCTGGAATTGCTCGTTAAACGGCGAAGCGTGGTAAGCCAGATGCGCGCTGTGCGCCTGCGAGCGCTCGGTGATCGCCGCCGTCGAGAGCGAAATCCCAATCGAGCCGGCCACGTTGCGGAACATGGTAAACAGCGCCGCCGCGTCGGCGTTAAGCCGCCTCGGGATCGAGATAAAAGCAATGGTGGTGAGGGGCACAAACAGGAACCCCAGTCCAATCGACTGAGCGCTGCGGAACAGCACCAGCGTTTCGAAATCGATATCCGGCGTCAGCGTGCGGGACCAGAAGAACGACACCGCCAGGCAGGTAAAGCCGAAGGCGATGATCCAGCGCGTCTGCACCACCGGCATCAGCTTCAGCACCAGCGGGATGGTCAGCACAATCAGCACCGCGCCGGGCGAGAGCACCAGCCCGGACCAGGTGGCGGTATAGCCCAAATCCTGCTGCGCCAGCTGCGGAATAACCACCGAACTGCCGTACAGGATCATCGCCATCCCCGCCATCAGCAGGCTGGAGATCGCAAAGTTGCGGTCCTTCATACAGTGCAGATCCACCACCGGCTTTCTGGCATACATCAGCCAGTAGATCGCGCCGATAATACCGACCAGCGTCAGTACTGCGAAGGTGCGGATAAAGTTCGAATAAAACCAGTCATCATCTTCGCCCCGGTCGAGCATCACCTGCAAACAGCCAAGACCGAGGGCGATCAGGCCGATCCCCGTCCAGTCGACGGTGAGCTTCTCTTCCGACTTTTTCTCCCACGGCGGATCTTCCAGCAGCTGATAGATGGCCAGCACCGTCACAATCCCTACCGGGATATTGATAAAGAACACCCAGCGCCAGGAGTAGTTATCGGTGATCCAGCCCCCCAGCGTGGGGCCGAGTACCGGCGCGACGATAATGGCAATGGATGAAAGGCCAAAGGCTTTGCCCCTGTCCTCCGGCTTAAAGTAGTCGAGTAGCACCGACTGCTGGGTAGGCTGCAACCCGCCGCCAAAGAACCCCTGCATCACGCGGAACAGGATGATTTGCCATAGCTCGGTGGCGATACCGCACAGGAACGAGCAGATGGTGAACATCACAATGCAGATCAGGAAGAACTGTTTGCGGCCAAACAGGCGGCTGAGAAAGGCCGAAATCGGCAGCACGATGCCGTTCGCCACCAGGTAGCTGGTGAGCACCCAGGTGGATTCGTCATAGCTGGCCGAGAGCGACCCCGCGACGTGGGGCAGCGCCACGTTGACGATGGTGGTGTCCAGAATTTCCATAAACACCGCCAGGGTGACCACAATCGCCACCGCCCACGGGTTACTGGCGGGCTTCCAGTTATCGTGGCTGTGATCCGTCATTCCACGGTGACCTTCGGTTCAACCGACAGCCCCAGCGGCAGCGGCTTGTTCGGATCCAGCCCTTTATCAATCACGATTTTCACCGGTACGCGCTGAACGATCTTCACAAAGTTACCGGTGGCGTTTTCCGACGGGAAGGCGGAGAAGCGCGAGCCGCTGCCCTGCTGGATGCTGTCGATATGGCCTTCCAGCTCCATATCCGGCCAGGCATCGACGGACACGGTCACTTTGTCGCCCGGCTTCATGCGCTCAAGCTGCGACTCCTTGAAATTCGCCACCACCCACACGTTCGGGGAAACCAGCGAGAACAGCGCCGTGCCGGCCTGCACCAGCGTACCGGGCTGGACGTTGCGTTTAGTGACGAAACCGTCGAACGGGGCGCGGACTTCGGTATAAGAGAGGTTCAGGTTGGCGGTTTCCAGCTGCGCTCTGGCCTGATCGACCTGGCGTTCGCGGGCTTCGACGTTGGTCTCCTGCTGGCGGATTTGCAGCTGGACCTGCTCCGCCACCTCCAGCTGCGCCTGGGCGCTGGCCAGCCCCGCCTGCGCGCTGCGCAGCTGAGCGTTCGCGGCATCGATACTTTGTTGCGTGGTCGCGCGCGGGTCAACGCCGCGCTGACGGCGGTACTCCGCCTGCGCGTTGGCCATATCCGCCTGGGCTTTAAGTACCTGGGCTTTGGCTTCATCACGCTGGGCGGGATATTGCACCTTCGAGAGCGCCAGCTGCGCCTGGGCCTGATGCAGCTGCGCCAGCGCCAGCCCAAGCTGGGCCTGAGCCTGATCGCGCTGGGCGGTGGTATCACGCGGATCGATCACCACCAGCACATCCCCTTTCTTCACGCGCTGGTTATCCCGTACGCGAAGTTCTGTGACGTAGCCTGCCGTTTTTGGGGCAATGGTCACTACGTCGCCGTCGGTGAAGGCGTCGTCGGTGGTCTCTTCGTTACGGGTTAAAAACCACCAGACCAGCGCCACAATCACCATCACGATGACCACGATACCAAGGATAATTAACGGTTTTTTCCCCGGGCGCTTGCGCTCGTTATTGTTTTGATCCTGCTCGTCAGCAGGTGGGTTTTGATCTTCTGCCATAGTTCAGCAACGGTCCTGTCAGTGAGCGGCATCACACTATGCCGTTCACTAAAGCTAGGACGTTGCTATACATTTGCCAGGAAAAACTGACAAATTGCGCACTATATGAGAAGGAATAGTCCGAAACCGACCGCCGCTGACCAGAGCAGCATCGGGATTGACCATAAATGGAAGCGCCACCAGATGCGGCGATCGTTGGCCATCCGCAGGGCGATGAGGTTAGCCAGCGAGCCGGGCAGCAGCCCAAAGCCGCCGACGTTGACCGCCCACGCCAGCAGTACCGTAGGGGGAACATAGTTAAGCAGCAAAATGGTGGACGGCACGTTACTGATCACCTGCGAGAGACCAATCGCCGTCAGCCATAATCCCGGCTGCGACAGACCGCCAACGCTATGGAGAACGTTCTGCAATACCGGGAGCTGGATCAGCAGATGGACGTCAATAAACATCGCCATAAACACCAGCAGCAGCGTCCAGTCAACGCTCACCAGCACCCGCCGGGCGAGGAACAGGAAGCCACACGCCACCAGCAGCGCGCCAGCCAGCGCCTGGTTTAACTCCAGCGCGATAAGAAAAACGATATACAGCCCCAGGCAGCTCCAGACGAGACGCGGCTGCCACTGGGGGCCGGTGGTGCCGCTGTGGTACTGCAACGATTTATTCGGGAAAGCAAACCAGCCCACCGCCAGCAGCGAAGCCACGATCGCCAGCGCCAACGGCGCCATCTGCCCGGTAAATGCGGTAAACGACAGGCCGGAGCGTCCCCATAGCAGAATGTTCTGCGGGTTACCGATCGGCGTGAGCAGCGAGCCCGCATTGACGGCCAGCGCTTCAAAGATAATCAGACGGGTAACCGGTATTTCACACAGCTTACGCAGCGTGAGCGTAAGCGGCACCACGATAAACAACGCCACGTCATTAGTGAGAAACGTCGACAGCAGCGCCGCCGAAAAGACCATGAACAGGGCCAGCTTGCGCTCGGTGGCGAAGCGGCGCACCATTTTGCGCCCCAGCACGTCAAAATAGCCGCTCAGCTCCACGCCTTTGGTGAGCATCATCAAACCGCTCAGGCTAATAATGGTGCGCCAGTCTATGGCCGCCGGCCAGGTGTGCGGCGTGAAGGGCACAAAGACGCTGAGCCCAACGCCAGTGATAAGTAAAAGATGGAAAAAGCGATCGCGTTTCAGGGCCTGCAAGCCGGGGATGTTCATTCAGCGGAGGGACCGTATTTGAGCGTAAATTCGCGGAACTTCACCAGCGTCTCTTCGCTGACGTGGTGTTCCATACCTTCGGCATCCCGACGGGCAATTTCCGGGCTGACGCCCAGCACCAGTAAAAAATTCTCGACGATCTGATGGCGCTCGCGGCTCTCCTGCGCCAGTTTTTCGCCTTCAGCGGTGAGAAACACCCCGCGCCAGGGGATCATCTCGATCAGCCCGACCGACGCCAGACGTTTTAACATTTTGGCAACGGTTGGCTGCGACACCCCAAGGCGTGCGGCCATATCCACCTGGCGCGCTTCTCCAACCTCACGAATCAGATCAGAGATCAGTTCGACATAATCATCAATCAGCTCCCGGCGATGCGCCTCGCGCACCTGGCGGAAGCCTTCCACATGCTCTTCAACGTTCACCAGTTGCGTCGTTTTTTTTGTTGTTGGCTTACCTGCGCGACGGTTCATTGTGCTTCCTCAATGGGGTTGACGCTTCCAGCGCCCTGTAACGGAGCGCACATTGTAAACCATAGCTCTACAAGCACAAAAAATTAACGAATTAGCCATAGCTATACAATATAGCCTGTGCTATATCTGTATGTAATGCAGTCACCCTTCACGGATCGAAGGGATCATGAATCAGGAGGTCTTATGAATGAATTCAAGAGGTGTATGAACGTGTTTACCCACTCTCCTTTTAAAGTGCGCCTGATGCTGTTGAACATGCTGTGCGATATGTTTAACGCCAAACCCCAGCAGGACGACAACTCTTCCCACTAAGCGGCGTCGCGGTACGCCGCTTCATTTTCCTGTCACACTTTCGCTGTAAGCTGGCCTGTTCCCGATTATTTTTGCGTATTTGCAGCCCCCTTCGCAAAACATCTGTTTAGCAACTGTTGACCTTAATTCACGCTCGCACTATCTTCTTGCAGCCCTGCACAATTTGCGGCTCGCTGAAGCGGACCTCTCATTCCCTTTCCACGCACTGTCCGGCAGGCTTTGACCCTTGACGCCAGGGTGAGCACATGGCGTTTTCGTGATAGTGATCTATGAACGTAACCCTGATTGATACACTTGTTACCCGCAGCCGGGGCTTAAGCCCGTGGACGGGATTCTATTTTTTGCAATCGCTGTTGATTAACTTTGCTCTTGGCTACCCCTTTAGCCTGCTTTATGCCGTCGGGTTCACCTGTATTCTTCACCTTCTCTGGCGAAGCGCACCGCGCATGCAGAAGGTGCTTATCGGGATCTGTTCTCTGGTTGCTGCCGCCTATTTCCCGTTTGGCCAGGCCTATGGCGCGCCAAACTTTAATACCCTGCTGGCGCTCCACTCCACCAATATGGAAGAGTCCACAGAGATCCTGACGATCTTTCCGTGGTACAACTACGTGGTTGGCCTTTTCATTTTTGCCCTCGGCGTGATTGCGGTTCGCCGTAAGCCCGTCGGGAAAAAGGCATGGGGTAAAATTGAAAGCCTGTGTCTGGCCTTTAGCGTGGTGACGTTTTTTGTTGCGCCGGTACAAAATCTGGCCTGGGGCGGCGTGTTTAAGCTTAAAGATACCGGGTATCCGGTGTTTCGCTTCGTCAAAGACGTGGTGGTGAATAACGAGGAAGTGCTCGACGAGCAGGCACGTATGGCCGAGCTTTCCACCATGAAAGACACCTGGAACGTGCTGGCGGTGAAACCGAAGTATCACACCTACGTGGTGGTGATCGGAGAAAGCGCGCGTCGCGATGCGCTCGGCGCGTTTGGCGGTCACTGGGATAACACGCCGTTTGCCAGCGCCGTTAACGGTACGCTGTTTACCGACTACGTGGCGGCCAGCGGCTCGACGCAGAAATCACTCGGTCTGACGCTCAACCGCGTGGTGGATGGAAAACCGCAGTTTCAGGATAATTTTGTCACCCTGGCCAACCGGGCAGGTTTTCAGACATGGTGGTTCTCTAACCAGGGACAGATCGGCGAATATGATACCGCCATCGCCAGCATCGCGAAGCGTGCCGACGAGGTACAGTTCCTGAAAAGCGGTGATTTCGAAGCCGATAAAAACACAAAAGATGAAGCGTTGCTAAAAATGACGGCGCAGGTCTTTGCCACCCAGCGCACCCAGCCGCAGCTGATTGTCCTGCACCTGATGGGGTCACACCCGCAGGCATGCGATCGTACCGGGGGAAAATATGCGGAGTTTGTGCAATCCAAAGAGACGTCCTGCTACCTCTACACCATGACGCAAACCGACGATCTGCTCAGCAAGCTGTACGGGCAGCTGCGCAACAGCGGCGACAGCTTCTCGATGGTCTATTTCTCTGACCACGGCCTGGCGTTTAAGGAGCGCGGAAAAGAGGTGCAGTATCTGGCCCACGATGACAAGTTCCAGCAGAACTTCCAGGTACCGTTTATGGTGCTGTCGAGTGATGACAAAACGCATCGCATTATAAAAGCGCGCCGTTCCGCGAACGATTTCCTGAAATTCTTCTCACAATGGACGGGGATTAAGGCGAAAGAGATAAAAAATGATTACCCGTTTATCTCCGGGAAGAAGGGCCCGCCAGTTTACATTACCAACTTTAAGTTACAGAAAGTCGACTATAACCATCTTGGGACGGATATTTTCGATATTAAGAGTAAGTAATTTCTGCCGTTTCGTGCGGGCTAATGCCCTCACCCTGGCCCTCTCCCACGGGGAGAGGGTACAAACAAAAAAATCCGCCTCAAAGGGCGGATTTTTTACTGGCTCACCGAAGTGATTAGAAGCGGTAACCTACGCCCGCGATCCAGGTGCCAACGTCAACGTTGCGGATACGGCTCTGCTCATAGGAGAAGTCCAGAGCAACGTTTTCGATTGGGTTGAACTGCATACCTGCGCCATAGGAGAAACCATAGTCGCTGTTGCTTGCAGTACGGTTCAGACCCTGGTTTTCGGTCTGCTGGAATTTACCGTAGCCAACACCTACAACACCGTAGATGCTTGCCCAGTCATTCAGGCGGTAAGCAGGACCCGCGGTGATGCCGTAGTACTGACCTTTATTGTAAGAGCCATTTTCAGTACGATCTTTCTCGGTGTAAGTGAAAGAACCGATCACACCCAGCGGGTTGTTGTCTTGCTCGTAACGGTACTTCAGGTTGAAACCGTTGGTTTTGTTCATCACGCCCTGCATATCGCTCTGAGCGTAACCACCAGTTACAGTAGAAGTTGCCGCTACAGCGGTACCTGCGGAAACAGCCAGAACAGCTGCCAGTGCTGAAAGACATGCAATTTTTTTCATAACCACCTCAAATGTGCTTCAAGTAAGTCCGTAAGTTTTAAATATATCAAAAAAATCTGTGAAACTCTTTGTCATTCACGATGTCTAATGCGACCTTTCCTGTAACAGAACATTTCCAGCACCAGCTATCTTGTTAAAATAACTCCAGATTTTCACCTTCAAACGCTAATAGTGCGCGTCATCGCCAGAAAGTTCATCCAGATTATTCCTAATCTTTCAGGCGATAAAAGCATCAACCTTTCCTCATTTTACGGATTTTCCCTGGATTTTTTTCAACAGTAGCTCAACCGTCGCAGCTTATTTCCATTACACTGCCACTTTTACCTCTTTTGACAAAAATTGACAGGAGAAAGGATGCCAGGTTTACCCCGTAAATCGTCGGTCTGGATGCCGGTGGCAGTCATACTTATCGCGATGATGTCCATACAAAGCGGCGCGTCGCTGGCAAAATCGCTGTTTCCGCTGGTTGGTGCGCCCGGCGTCACGGCGCTGCGTATCGCATTAGGCACCCTGATCCTCGTGGTTATCTTTAAACCCTGGCGGCTACGGTTTAAAAAGGAGCAGCGACTGCCTTTGCTTTTTTATGGGCTGGCACTGGGAGGGATGAACTACATGTTCTATCTCTCTATTCAGACTATCCCGCTGGGGATCGCGGTCGCGCTTGAATTTACCGGCCCGCTGGCGGTTGCCCTCTTCTCTTCTCGTCGTCCGGTAGATTTTATCTGGGTCATACTGGCCGTGCTGGGGCTATGGTTCCTGCTGCCGCTCGGGCAAAGCGTTTCACAAATCGATTTGACAGGGGCAGCTCTGGCGCTGGGCGCGGGGGCATGCTGGGCGGTGTATATTCTCACTGGCCAGCGTGCGGGCGAAGAGCACGGCCCCGCGACGGTCGCCTTAGGCTCACTAATTGCCGCCGTAATCTTTGTCCCAATCGGAATGGCACAAGCGACAGACTCAATATGGCAGTGGTCAATCCTGCCGGTTGGTCTGGCGGTTGCCATTCTCTCTACGGCCCTGCCCTACTCTCTGGAGATGATCGCCCTGACGCGCCTGCCCACGCGCATTTTTGGTACGCTCATGAGCATGGAGCCCGCGCTGGCCGCCATCTCAGGAATGATTTTCCTCGGTGAAACCCTGACCCTGGTACAAACGCTGGCGCTCTGTTCCATTATCGCGGCGTCAATGGGCTCCACCCTGACCATGCGCCCGGAACCTAAAGTGCAAAAAATCGATCTCAACTAGGCCTTAAATTCTGCATGGCTAACCCGCCATGCAGAATATACGCCTCGTCAGTACTTCAAATAATTTCTTACAAACTATCTTGTATTGCCAAAATATTTCACCTGCCCGGCTTCCCGAAGAATGAATTAAGATTGATCTGTATCAACTTTAATAAACTACTTATTTTTCAATCAGTTGATAATACAATCTTACTTTCACTATTAAACCAATAGGCAGAGCCAAACCGCAGAGAAAAAATCCGGTGCTATACTTAGTCCCGTAATTACCTGGGACACAAACATCAAGAGGATATGAGATTATGAGTACCGCTAAACTGGTGAAAACGAAAGCGTCTAATCTGCTTTATACCCGTAACGATGTATCGGATAGCGATAAAAAAGCGACCATTGAGCTGCTGAATCGCCAGGTGGTCCAGTTCATCGATCTTTCGCTGATCACCAAACAGGCTCACTGGAATATGCGCGGTGCAAACTTTATTGCCGTTCATGAAATGCTGGATGGCTTCCGCACAGCACTGGTGACTCACCTGGATACCATGGCCGAACGTGCCGTACAGCTGGGTGGCGTGGCACTGGGTACCACACAGGTGATCAACAGCAAAACGCCATTGAAAAGCTATCCGCTGGATATCCATACCGTTCAGGATCACCTGAAAGAGCTGGCGGACCGCTACGCGATTGTGGCGAATGATGTTCGTAAAGCGATTGGCGAAGCCAAAGATGAAGATACTGCTGATATCTTCACTGCCGCATCACGCGACCTGGATCAGTTCCTGTGGTTCATTGAGTCCAACATCGAATAATCCCTGCGGATTTTCCGAATAACCCTCGCCCCTGGCGGGGGTTTTGCACATTTATGGTGCGCACTTTTGCCCGCAACGGCCGCAAAAGTGAATAAAATGTAATAATCACCTCACACAACCGTTAACGGAAGATTGTTTTTTCGTCAGATTCTGCGCTAAATATCCCCCTGTCAGAAGACCTTAACGAAGCGCACCAAAACGGTGCTCCATTCTGGTGCAACCTGGCAGAATTGCCACGCTTTTCGTGCAATGCGTGACATCATCCCCTTTGCAAAACAACAGCTTGTAAAATTGGCACGATTTTTTCATTGTGCCTGAGGTTCTCGCAGGGGATCGCCCCGTGGATATAAAAGGAAATGCTATGAAGTCTGTATTAAAAGTTTCACTGGCTGCACTTACCCTGGCGTTTGCGGTGTCCTCGCAGGCTGCCGACAAACTGGTTGTGGCGACGGACACGGCGTTCGTACCGTTTGAATTTAAACAGGGTGATAAATACGTTGGTTTTGACGTGGATCTGTGGGCCGCTGTCGCAAAAGAACTCAAACTGGATTACACCCTGAAGCCAATGGACTTCAGCGGCATTATCCCGGCACTGCAAACCAAAAACGTTGACCTGGCGCTGGCAGGCATCACCATTACCGAAGAGCGTAAAAAGGCCATCGATTTCTCTGACGGCTACTACAAAAGCGGCCTGCTGGTGATGGTGAAAGCGGATAACAACGATGTGAAAAGCGTGAAAGATCTCGACGGTAAAGTGGTCGCCGTGAAGAGCGGCACTGGCTCAGTTGATTACGCGAAAGCCAACATCAAAACCAAAGACCTGCGTCAGTTCCCGAACATCGACAACGCTTACATGGAACTGGGCACCAACCGCGCGGATGCGGTGCTGCACGATACGCCTAACATCCTTTACTTCATCAAAACTGCCGGTAACGGCAAGTTCAAAGCGGTAGGTGATTCTCTGGAAGCTCAGCAGTACGGTATTGCATTCCCGAAAGGCAGCGACGACCTGCGTAACAAAGTTAACGGCGCGCTGAAAACCCTGAAAGAGAACGGCACCTATAACGAAATCTACAAAAAATGGTTCGGTACCGAGCCTAAATAATTTCACCTGACTTCAGGTTTGTAACGCCCGGTGGCGCTTACGCTTACCGGGCCTACGTTTTTCGTTTTTCACCACGGTATACAGGAATACATCATGCAGTTTGACTGGAGCGCCATCTGGCCTGCCATTCCACTCTTGCTTGAAGGCGCTAAAATGACCCTGTGGATTTCGGTCCTCGGTCTGGTTGGCGGGTTGATTATCGGTCTTGTCGCCGGTTTCGCCCGCACCTACGGTGGCTGGATTGCAAATCACATCGCACTGGTTTTCATCGAAGTGATCCGCGGCACACCCATTGTGGTGCAGGTCATGTTCATCTACTTCGCCCTGCCGATGGCCTTCACCGACCTGCGCATTGACCCGTTCAGCGCCGCCGTTGTCACCATCATGATCAACTCCGGCGCCTACATTGCGGAAATTACCCGCGGTGCGGTGCTGTCGATTCATAAAGGGTTCAGTGAAGCTGGCCTGGCGTTAGGTCTTTCCCGTCGCGAAACCATCCGTCACGTGATCCTGCCGCTGGCGCTGCGCCGCATGCTGCCGCCGCTGGGTAACCAGTGGATCATCAGCATCAAAGACACCTCGCTGTTTATTGTTATCGGCGTGGCCGAGCTGACCCGTCAGGGCCAGGAGATCATCGCGGGTAACTTCCGCGCCCTGGAAATCTGGAGTGCGGTCGCCGTTGTCTACCTGATTATCACGCTTGTCCTGAGCTTTGTTCTGCGTCGTCTTGAAAGAAGGATGAAAATCCTGTGATTGAATTTAAAAACGTTTCCAAGCACTTTGGCCCAACCCAGGTGTTGCACAATATCGATTTGAACATCAGGCAGGGCGAAGTGGTGGTGATCATCGGGCCGTCCGGTTCCGGTAAATCCACCCTGCTGCGCTGCATTAACAAGCTTGAGGAGATCACCAGCGGCGATTTGATCGTCGATGGTCTGAAGGTTAACGATCCGAAAGTGGACGAGCGCCTGATCCGCCAGGAAGCGGGCATGGTGTTCCAGCAGTTCTACCTGTTCCCGCACCTCACGGCGCTGGAAAACGTGATGTTTGGTCCTCTGCGCGTGCGCGGGGCCAGCAAAGCGGCAGCGGAAGCGCTGGCAAAAGATCTGCTGGCGAAGGTTGGTCTGGCGGAGCGTGCCCACCACTATCCTTCCGAGCTGTCCGGCGGCCAGCAGCAGCGCGTGGCCATTGCCCGTGCGCTGGCGGTGAAGCCAAAGATGATGCTGTTCGATGAGCCAACGTCGGCTCTCGACCCGGAGCTGCGTCACGAAGTGCTGAAAGTTATGCAGGATCTGGCGGAAGAAGGCATGACGATGGTCATCGTTACCCACGAAATCGGCTTTGCCGAAAAAGTGGCGTCCCGTCTGATCTTCATTGATAAGGGCCGCATCGCGGAAGACGGTAATCCGCAGACGCTGATTGCGAACCCACCAAGCCAGCGCCTTCAGGAGTTCCTGCAACACGTCTCCTGATAACCACACACAGAGCCGGGCATGCCCGGCTTTTTTATGCCGGATTGTTCCCAAAAACTCCCCTCCGCTCCGCGCGCTCTATACTTATCATTTTGCACGATATTTTTGTCGGAGGACGCCGTGCCGTGGATCCTGTTGCTCCTGTTTAGCCTGTTTAGCGCGCCATCACTTGCTGTAACCCTTCCCGGCGTCACCACCGGAGCCACCGCCAGCCAGCAAAATGCGCCGCCAGAGCCAGACGCTGAAAAGAAAAAAGCCGCTTACGGCGCGCTTGCCGACGTGCTTGAGAACGACACGTCACGGCAGGAGCTGATCGATCAGCTGAGGAAGGTGGCCGCCACGCCGCCTCAGGATCCGGTTCCTGCTATTGCGCCGCCGGAAGCCGAAGAAGAAAAAACGGTGCTGGAAAACGTCACCGACATCAGTCGCCGCTACGGGGAAGCCCTGTCGTCGCGTTTTGCCCAGCTCTATCGCAACCTGGTTGGCACCTCACATAAGCCTTTTAATCCTCACACCTTTTCCGCCGCCGCCACCCAGTTTGCTATTCTGGCTGGTGCCGTCTTCATTTTTTACTGGCTGTTGCGCCTGTCTGTCTGGCCGCTTTACCGGAAAATGGGACAGTGGGGACGCAAAAAGAATCAGCATAAAAGCAGCTGGCTGCATCTTCCGGCAATGATTACCGGGGCGTTTGTCATCGATTTGCTGCTGCTGGCCCTGACGCTGTTTGTCGGTCAGCTGCTGGCTGACCGCCTTAATACCGGAAACAAAACCATCGCGTTTCAGCAGGGACTGTTCCTCAATGCGTTTGCCCTGATTGAGTTCTTTAAAGCCCTCCTGCGGTTGATCTTCTGCCCACGCGTGCCGGACCTTCGCCCCTTCGCCATTTCGGATCAGAGCGCCAAATACTGGGCGGTGCGGCTTAGCGTGCTGAGCGGGTTGATTGGTTATGGCTTGTTGGTTGCCGTGCCGATTATTTCCAACCAGGTTAACGTGCAGTTCGGGGCGCTGGCGAACGTGCTGATCATGCTGTGCATTACCGTCTGGGCGCTGTACCTCATCTTCCACAATAAAAAAGCGATCACCGACAGCCTGCTGCACCTGGCCGATCGCTCCCTCTCCTTTTTCAGCCTCTTTATTCGCGCCTTTGCGCTGGTGTGGCACTGGCTGGCCAGCGCCTATTTTATTGTGCTCTGTTTCTTCTCCCTGTTCGACCCGGGCAATAGCCTGAAATTTATGATGGGGGCGACGTTCAAAAGCCTGGCGATTATCGGCATTGCGGCCTTTGTCTCTGGCCTGCTTTCCCGCTGGCTGTCGAAAACGATCACCCTGTCGCCGCAGGTTCAGCGTAACTACCCGGAACTGCAAAAGCGGGTGAATGGCTGGATGACCGTATCCCTGAAGATGGCGCGTATTCTGACGGTCTGCGTGGCAATTATGCTGCTGCTGAACGCGTGGGGGCTGTTTGATTTCTGGAACTGGCTGCATAACGGCGCGGGGGAAAAGACCGTTGATATTCTTATTCGTATCGCGCTGATCCTGTTTTTCTCCGCCGTCGGCTGGACGCTGCTGGCAAGCCTTATCGAAAACCGTCTGGTGTCGGATGTCCACGGCAGGCCGCTACCGAGCGCCCGCGCCCGCACGCTGCTAACCCTGTGCCGCAACGCGCTGGCGGTGATCATCAGTACCATCACCATCATGATTGTGCTGTCGGAAATCGGCGTGAATATCGCCCCGCTGCTGGCGGGTGCCGGTGCGCTGGGGCTGGCGATCTCCTTCGGTTCGCAGACGCTGGTGAAGGATATTATCACCGGCATTTTTATCCAGTTTGAGAACGGGATGAATACCGGGGATCTGGTGACCATCGGTCCGCTCACCGGCACGGTCGAGAGGATGTCCATTCGCTCCGTCGGTGTGCGTCAGGATACCGGCGCGTACCACATTATTCCGTGGTCATCGATCACCACCTTTGCCAACTTTGTGCGCGGCATTGGTTCGGTGGTGGCGAATTATGATGTCGATCGTCACGAAGATGCAGATAAGGCGAAGCAGGCGCTGCGGGATGCGGTGAACGAACTGATGGAGATGGAGGATATTCGCGGGCTGGTGATTGGTGAACCATCGTTCGCGGGCATCGTCGGGCTGACGAACACTGCCTTTACCCTGCGCGTGTCGTTCACCACCCAGCCGCTGAAGCAGTGGACGGTGCGCTTCGCCCTCGACAGCATGGTGAAAAAACACTTCGATCTGGCGAACGTGAGAGCGCCGGTGCAGACGTATCAGGTATTGTCGCCGCCCGCTTCGCCGCTCCCTCCGCAGGAGCCGACGCTGTAAACGAGCCGGGTGGCGGCTTCGCCTTACCCGGCCCGAGAAACGATTATTTGCGGCGTTTGTTATCGTCCATAAAGGACCAGGCAATAAAGCGGCTCTGCTTCTGGCCCTGCGCCATCTCTTTTTTAACCACTTTCACCGCGCCGACGTCGGTCAGCGCGCGGTAAAGTGGCGGCAGGTTATCGCCACGGGAGACCAGCGTGGTAAACCATTTCACCTGACGACCGAAGCCCTTACTCTCGGCAATCATGCGCAGAATAAATGCCACTTCCCCGCCCTCGCACCACAGCTCCTGCTGCTGGCCGCCAAAGTTCAGCGCGCCATCTTCAGCCTGGCCCAGGTTACGCCGCTTGCGTTCACTTCCCGCACGAGCAGAGGCGGCGGAGTCGTGGAATGGCGGGTTGCACAGGGTGGCATCATATTGTTCGTTCTTATGAATAATGCCGTTGAAAATAGCAGCGGCATCCTTCTGACGACGCAGACGAACGGCCCGGCTTAACCCCGGGTTAGCGTTGATAATGGCCTGCGCGCTGGCGAAGGCCTCAGCACCGATCTCGCTGCCGGTAAACCGCCACTGATATTCATGTGCGCCTATCAGGGGGTAGATCAGGTTCGCGCCCGTACCGATATCAAGCACGGTGGCCTGTTTTGGCACCACGCCGCCATTGTCATCCGCCAGCAGATCGGCAAGATGATGGACGTAATCCGCACGTCCTGGCACCGGTGGGCAGAGAAAGCCATCCGGGATGTCCCAGTGCGTAACGCCATAAAAATGGGCCAGCAGCGCTTTGTTCAGCGTCTTAACCGCCAGCGGATCGGCAAAGTTTACCGACGGTTCACCGGCTGGTGTCTGAACAATAAAATCCTGCAATTCGGGGCAGCTCAGGCACAGGGCTTTCATGTCGTAGCGGCTACGGTGGCGGTTACGCGGGTGCAATCCCGGCTTTTGGGAAGTCATGGCATTCTCCTTTAAACAGCCGCGTAAGATACCCTGTGACGGCGCGGGGGTAAATATCTGTCTGAGTCGCACAAAAA
Source organism: Enterobacter cloacae complex sp. IR5402 (assembly GCF_049238125.1). Classification (NCBI taxonomy): domain Bacteria; kingdom Pseudomonadati; phylum Pseudomonadota; class Gammaproteobacteria; order Enterobacterales; family Enterobacteriaceae; genus Enterobacter; species Enterobacter cloacae complex sp. IR5402. The sequence goes on along the minus strand of NZ_JBMKHO010000003.1, from coordinate 480,027 downwards.
AACGACAAAAATCATCGACCTGTATGTCTATGATCTGTCAACAAATTGTCAGAATTTATCGTTCAAAAAATAAGCAGATCATCATCAAATTTTTGCGCTAAATCACACGCGTCAGGCTTCTAAACTTAAGAGGAATCACCTGTTGTTTCCCCTGAGGATGTGATTATGAAAAAATATCTGACCTTTATTATTGCGGGTGCGCTGGCAGGCGCATCTTTCTCAGCCTGGTCCGTTCAACCTCTGACCGACAGCAACGACACCAGCCAGCTACGTGCGGCGGGGACGGTCTCTGTCAGCCGGGCAAGCAACCTTGATGACCTTCAGGACAAGCTGGCCGAAAAAGCGCGTCAGGAAGGGGCTAAAGGCTTCGTGGTGAACGCTGCCGGTGGCGATAACCATATGTACGGCACCGCGACCATCTATAAATAATCGATTTCCTTCCCACACTGCATCTGCCAGGCAGATGCAGTTCTCATTCCCTTCCTTCGCCTTGACTGTGCGTTTTTTAACCCCATATTAAGATGAATGGCTTAAACAGATCAGGAGAACATGATGGCTTCCGGCTGGGCGAATGACGACGCCGTTAACGAACAGATCAACAGTACTATTGAAGATGCGGTCGCGCGTGCTCGCGGTGAAATTCCACGCGGCGAAAGTTTGACGGAATGCGAAGAGTGCGGAGATCCGATTCCTGAGGCACGGCGTAAAGCCATTCCTGGCGTACGGCTATGTATTGCCTGTCAGCAGGAGAAAGATTCGAAAAATGCGATACATTCAGGATATAATCGCAGAGGATCGAAAGACAGCCAGTTACGTTGACTTTCCTTTACCGAAGTTAACCGCGCCAGCCGTTTACTTTACGCTCACGACTTTTAGCGAAACGCGTAGCAAATCGTGCCCTTCCGATGGCTTCTGTAAAGCGCATCCACAAGAAGTGTCAATTCCGCTGCTGAATTTATTAATAATCAATAAGTTATTTGTCATTCAATTTTTTTGAGCAACCACGTCAATTCTCTTCGATTTTATCTTCCGCTAAAAACCGTGATACTTATCACATCGACGGAACATCGTCCCTTTAACAGAATAACCTGCGAGAATTGACCTATGAAAACCATCAAATATGCTGTTGCCGCTGTTGCCCTGTCCGCTCTCTCTTTCGGCGCTTTCGCCGTAGAGCCAGTCTCCTCTACTCAGGCACAGGATCTGAACAAAATCGGGGTGGTGAGTGCTGAAGGCGCGACCACGCTGGACGGTCTGGAAGCCAAACTGGCGGAAAAAGCAGCCGCTGCCGGCGCAAGTGGATACACCATCACGTCCACTAACGGTAATAACAAACTGAGCGGTACTGCGGTTATCTACAAGTAATCGAACGAATTATGCTCCACCCTCACCATACCCTCTGGTGAGATGCTCCAACCCTCATTGACCCTGTTGTTACCCTTGTTTGCCCGTCCGCCACTGGACGGGCTTTTTTTTGCTTAAAACGACTGTGCCACGCGCTGCAATCCGGCTTCCACGGATGCCACTTCCCCTGCCGCCAGCAGGCAGCAGGCCATTTGCAGCTTGATCGACTGCGGAACCGGCACCTTTCCGGCCAGACACTGTACGATCCAGTGCGCGGTGACCTGCGGATCTTTTGACTCGGGCAAGATCACATCGCAGTTCTCCTCCCCACGTTCCAGTACGACCCGCGTCCCGGCAGGCTCAATCAGCATCAGCTGTGGACAACGCTGCGGGTTGGCATAAACCTCTCCTTCCGTCCCGTGCATCAGCAGCGCCCGCCCGCCGATTTCGGCAAAAAATTGTCCGACCCGCGTCACGTACTCCGGATGGGAGACGCTGGAAAGACGTAGCGCGGCGTCTTCGGCAAACGGCGTCGCCAGCTTCGCCAGGGTGTGGGCGCTGTTACGTACTCCCATTCGCCATCGCATGTCCAGCTGCTTTTCCAGCGGCGGGCAGAGCGCGCGCACGGGAATATAGACCGGCTGGTTCCCCTCCAGTTTGGCCTGCGCCTGGCCAGCATGGAGAGTAGGTTCGATGCCTAATAATTCCAGAATGGTTTCTGTCAGCACGCGCGTTGGATCTTCGCTCACGCCATGTACCACCACCGGGAAACCGAGTTTCTGCAACAGAATAGCCAGCAGCGGCGTGAGGTTTGCCTGCTTACGCGCGCCATTGTAGGTCGGGATCACTATCGGCATCGGCTTCGTGACGGGCGGGGTTAAACGCATCGTCTGCGACTGCATGGCCTCATAAAAACCCCGCATCTCCGCCTCACCTTCCCCTTTGATGCGCAGCGCAATCAGAATGCCGCCCATTTCCAGCTCCGGCACGTCGCCATTCAGCATATGCGTGTACAACGCACGGGCCGTGTCCTGGTCCAGATCGCGAGCATGGTTTTTCCCACGCCCTACCTCTTTGATAATTTTGCGGTAATCCACGACATTTCTCCTGACAGCATCATCTTGTTAACAATATAGCCCGATGGACACGCACCCGATAGTGTTTTGTGATCATTATCAACCTGCTGTTTTCAGATAAAAAAATAAACTCAAGCATTATTTGCAATATTTGTGATTGGGACAAAAGATTCGTCTCTGTCCTTTTTTTGATTAAATAAACATCGAAAAGTCATTAAAGGTCAACGGTGAAAACGTCCAGGCAACGTTTTTGCCAGAAACATATCGGGATTTACTATGAACAAGGTTGCATTAGGGTTGTTTATCGCCGCAACGGTGGGATGTTCTGCATCTGCATTTGCGGCAACCAACGGTGAAGGGCAGATTAATTTCACCGGAGAAATTATCGATTCTGCTTGCCAGGTCGTGAATGGATTAAGTAATCCATTAGATGTTCAGTTGGGAAAAGTATCTAAAACGGTATTTACCGGTGCAGGCTCTACCAGCACATTAACGAAGTTTGATATTAAGTTAACCAATTGTCCGGAAACCGTAACCTCGGCAGCGATTAACTTCGGTGGTCCCCCGGATGCGGATAATAATGCCGCGCTGGCGTTAACGCCCGATACCGATGCGGCTACCGGTGTGGCTATTCAGCTGGTTGACACGTCCGGGCAGCCTGTCAGCCTGTATACCCCTTCGAAGCAATATCCTTTAGCCTCCGGCACGGCGGTTAACGATCTGGAGTTCGGTGCGCGTTATATTCAAACCCAGGCGGCAGTCACCGCGGGCCCTGCTAACTCTGTATCAACCTTCACCGTTATTTATAACTGATCTTATCAATCCTGAGATATTAATGCTTTTGCGAGCATTAATATCTCATCTTTTTATTGAAAAATCTTTATGCGCCACGGTTATTTACTGAGCATTCTTTTACTGGTAGCAGCCTCGGCACAGGCGGGGGTCGTGATTAATGGCACCCGGCTGGTCTATCAGGGAGATAAAAAGGAATCATCTCTCGGTCTTTCAAACCCGGATACCACGGATTATCTGGTGCAGTCCTGGGTCGATTCTGGCGGTAAAAACCAAGCCAAAGCCCCGTTCCTGATCACCCCGCCGCTTTTTCGACTGGATGCGAAAGAGGATAACGTCCTGCGCGTAGTCCGTACGGGAGGAAATTTACCGGAAGACAGGGAATCTCTGTACTGGCTGAATATTAAAGCGATCCCGTCCTCGAAGCATGTCGAAGGGGTAAATACGCTGCAAATTGCCATTAATACACGCATTAAATTGCTCTATCGCCCGTCAGCGGTAAAAGGCAGACCAGAAGATGTGGCCGATAAACTTGAATGGCATCGCGAAGGGAATGATTTAGTGGTGAATAATCCCACACCTTTCTTTATGAATTTTCAGACCGTCACCCTGAATGGACAGAAAGTCAAAAAAGCCACCTGGGCTGTGCCGAAAACTGAAACGCATTTTGCTTTACCTGGCAACGTCGGAGGTTCTACCGTCGCGTATTCCATTATTACCGATTACGGCAGCATCAGTCAGACATGGTCTAAACCCGTTCATTAATCGTATTACCCGGTAATAAAATCATCATGTACAGCCATAAAAAGCCGTTCACCTGCCGATTTTCGTCATTGCTGATGGCTATTTGTTGCCTGGCAATGGCGATCTTTGCGCAGCAGGTTTTGGCTGATGATTATTTTAACCCTGCCCTGCTGGACATTGATAACCCGCAGCAGGGAAAGACCGATCTGTCTGTCTATGAAAAAGGTCCCGGCCAGGCACCAGGTAAATATCAGGTCGCGATCTTTATCAATAACAATAAAATTGATACCCGCGACGTGACCTTCAACTTAGTTAAAGATCCACAGGGCACCAGCACGCTCCAGCCTTGTTTTACACTGGACGAATTAAAGAGCCTCGGGATCAAAACGCAAAAATATCCGCAGCTGAGAGCAGAAGGTCAGTGCGCCGATCTACACGCCATCCCTTCGGCATCCGCGACCTTTCGCGTGCGCAATCAGCAGCTGCTGCTGAGCATTCCGCAAAAGGCGCTCGGTCAGGTACCTCGCGGTTACATCGACCCGAAAGAGTTTGACGAAGGGATCAACGCGGGCCTGCTTAATTACAGCGTCAACGCCAGCCAGAGCCATGCGCGCCAGCAGGGTGAAGAGAATAGCAGCAGCCAGTACGTTAACCTGCGTCCCGGCTTCAACATCGGGGCATGGCGCGTTCGTAACTACTCCACCTGGAATCGCAGCACCACGGGTCATGAGGAGGAACAGAAATTCACCTCCGTTTATACCTATGCGCAACGCGATATTGTGGCGATGAAAAGTGACGTGACGGTGGGCCAAAGCACCTCACCTTCCGACGTTTTTGACAGCGTCCCCTATACCGGCGTGGAGCTAAAATCCGACAGCGACATGCTGCCGGACAGCGAGAAAGGCTATGCCCCTATTATTCGCGGCAGCGCCCACAGTAACGCGCAGGTGGTGGTACGCCAGAACGGTTACATCATTTATCAGAACACGGTCGCCCCCGGCGCGTTCGAAATTAACGATCTCTACCCCACCGGCAGCAGCGGCGATCTCCAGGTCACGGTGAAAGAAACAGACGGCAGCGAAAGCCACTTCGTGGTGCCGTTTGCCTCCGTGCCGGTATTGCAGCGTGAAAAAAACCTGCGCTACAGCGTAACCGCCGGGCGTTATCGCTCTTATGACAAAGACGTTGAAAAGACCCCGTTTGCCCAGGGAAGCGCCATCTACGGTTTACCCTTCGGCTTCACGGTCTACGGCGGCGTGCAGCAGAGTAACCATTATCAGTCACAGGCGATTGGCGCCGGGAAAAACATGGGCGATCTGGGGGCGTTCTCCATTGACGTAACCCGCGCCAGAGCTCTGTTGAAAAAACAGCAGTCCAGCAAGGGCCAGTCATGGCGCATCCGTTACAGCAAAGATTTCGCCGGTTCGGGCACCAACTTTACCCTTGCGGGCTATCGCTATAACAGCAAAGGGTTTTACACCCTGGACGACACCATGGAGTCATATACCCGCTCCGACAACTGGTCTGCACCGCAGCAGCGCCGCGCCCGAACCGAAGCCACCATCGACCAGACGCTGCCGGAAGGCTGGGGATCCGTCACCCTGAGCATGGTGAAAGAGACGTACTGGAGTCAGAGCCAGAACATGACCTCGATGAGCGTCAGCTACAACAATAGCTGGCACGGGGTGAGCTACAGCCTCAGCTACAGCATGAACAAAAACACCCAGGACAGCGATGAAGACGGTAACGAGGTGACAAACGACAACCAGTTCTCGCTGAGCGTCTCGGTGCCGCTGGACCGCTGGATGCATAACACCTGGGCCACCTACAACCTGAACAACACCAAAGACGGCACGACGCAGAACATCGGCCTGAACGGCACGGCGCTGAAAGAGGACAACCTGAACTGGAACATCCAGGAAGGGCTGAGCAGCACCGGCAGCGGTAACTCCACCAGCATCAACGCCGATTACAAAGCGACCTATGGCGAAGTGAGCGCAGGCGTCAGTCAGGATAAGTATCAGCAGACCCTGAACGTCGGTTTGCAGGGCGGCGTGGTTGCCCATGCGAACGGAATAACCCTGAGCCAGCCGCTCGGTGACACCATCGCGCTGGTGAAAGCGCCGGGCACGCACGGAACCCATATCACGAACCAGACGGGCGTCGAGACCGACTTCCGCGGCTACACCGTCGTGCCGTTTGTTACCGCGTATCGCCGCAACACCATCGCGCTGGATACCGAAACGCTACCGGACAACGCCGACGTCACCCACGCGGCGCAGATCGTGACGCCAACCCGCGGGGCCGTGGTGCGCGCCAGCTTTAACACCCGCGTGGGTAACCGCGTCCTGATGACGCTTACGCAAAAGGGTAAACCGCTGCCCTTCGGCGCAACGGTCACCACCGAAGATAAGGACAGCGAATTTATTGTCGGGAATGACGGCCAGACCTACCTCTCTGGTCTGCCGCAGCAAGGGCATCTCTACGTTTCCTGGGGACAGGGGGCGAACGAGCACTGCGTCGCTGACTATGCGCTAACGGATGAGAAAGAGCAAACCAGCATCATTAACGCTGCCGCGCAGTGTCACTGATCCACCGTTCAGGCTAACGATTATGCAAATGATTAAACAGTGCTTTTTCTTACTGGTTCTGGGAACCGCCGCGTTATTTATGCCGCATGCGAAGGCGACCTGCACCACGCCGGATCTGCCCAAAATGATTAACATGGCCTCCATTTCTGTCCCGACGACGCTGGCGGTTGGTGCAACCATTCCGGGTACAGAGCAGAGCGTTCATGTTGCCGGGCACTGCGATCAGAGTATCGACAGCGGACTGGAAATTGTCTCGTGTTACTACGGTACCGGAGCGGAAATTCCGGGGCTGAAGGGAGTATACGAATCCGGCGTACCGGGTGTCGGGGTCGCATTGATGAACGATCAGGGTCAGCGAATCAGCGGAGCAGGCGGAGTACAGTGCGATTCACGCGGAACGCCTGTTGGCTATGTTTCTGGCGATGGCACACAGTCGTTTAACTTTGACGTCACGCTTGAACTGGTCAAAACAAGCGACGCCGTGACCTCCGGCACGCTGGTGCAGTCTCAGACCGAATTCGGCATTGGCGTTTTCGGTCACGAAGGGATCGGCAGCCCTAACCATATTGCGTATGCAGGTAACGTCATTTTGCATCAGGTCACCTGCTCTGTTTCGCCAAAAAATCTCACCGTTAATTTGGGTGATTTTCCCGTCAGTGATTTTATGAGCGTGGGTTTTTTATCCAGCCCCGCTCAAACGTTTAATATCACCGTTAACTGTGACACAACCGTTCAGCCTGAGCTAAAAATCACCAGTGCTAACGGCTACGAGACGGCATTCGAGGGGGTGATCAAACTGACGAAGCAGACAGGCATGGCAACGGGCGTCGGGGTGAGAATGCTGTTTGATGACCGCATTGCGACCTTTGATACCTACGTCAACACTCAAAGCCAGGCCGTTGCCAATGAAACGCTGGAGATCCCCTTTCAGGTTCGCTACGAGCAGATCAGCGATGTGGTGACGCCCGGCCCCGCCAACACCGTAGCAACCATCACTCTCGCCTATAAGTGACCAACATGAAAAAGACAATCGCGTTTCTGACGATGGGCTTACTGGCCCAGGCCCACGCAGACGATATTCAGATCCAGATGACGGGAAATATTTACGCCAATACCTGCATCATTGACAGCGCCAGCCGCAACCTGACGGTGGACTTAGGCCAGACGGTGTCGGGCAGTTTTAAAGACGTGGGGGATACCGGCGAGTGGAAAGACTTTTCCCTGTCAGTATCGCACTGTCCTGCCACGCTGGCGCTTGCCACGGCCTTTTTCTATGGCCAGGCAGACAGCGTGCATCCGACCAAATTTGCCAATATCGGCAGCGCAAAGGGGCTGGCGCTTGAGCTGGCAGACCGGCAGGGCAAAATACTGATTGCCCCGCAGGCCGCCTTTAACGCCGCCATCAATCCGAGCGACCACACGGCAACCTTTCTCCTGTCCGCGCGCTACTACGCCACCTCAATGCCCGTCACTGCCGGGACGTTCAGCAGCGTGATTCAGGTGACATTCACTTACCAGTAGGACCGCGCCTCTTTGCACGGATGCTTTTTGTACGCCCGGCAGAGGGTTTTGCCGGGCGTTTTTTTACCTCCGGCACTTCTGGCTGCTCAATCGGGAAGATCGGCAGCGCATTCAGCAGCCGTTGGCCGTAGTTTTTGGTGAGCAGTCGTTTGTCATAAATCACCACCTCGCCCCAGCAGCCGTGGCTACGGATCAAGCGCCCGACCTGCTGAATAAGGTTAAACGACGCCGCAGGCAGGCTTTGCACTTCAAACGGATAACGGTTCAGGCTTTTCAGCCATTCGCCTTCGGTGATCACCACCGGGCTGTCGATGGGCGGGAAGGCAATTTTATGGATATGCACCTGCGTCAGGTAGTCACCTTTCAAATCAAGCCCTTCCGCAAAGGACTGTAACCCCACCAGCACGCTGCGCTCGCCGTTATCGATGCGTTTACGGTGGGTTTCCACCAGCCGATAGCGCGGCTGATCGCCCTGCACCAGCAGGAGCAAGCGCAGATCGGTGACGTGCTCCAGGAAGCGTTGCATCGCGCGGCCGCTGGCAAACAGCACCAGCATACCGGGGTATTTTTTACTCTCAACCTGCTCGCGGAAGTAGGCCGCCATTTCCGCAATATGCTGCTCTTCGTTATCGATAAGCGGCTCATAGTTCATGCGCGGGATCACCAGCTTGCCCTGCTCACAGTGGTTGAACGGCGAGTCCAGGGCCACAAAACGGTCCCCCGCTTTCTCTTTCAGGCAGCTCATTTCCTGCAACCTTGAGAAGCTGTTCAGTGAACGCAGGGTCGCCGATGTCACTACCACGTGCGGCACGCTGCGCCAGATCAGCTTTTCCAGCTGATCGGCCACGCGGATGCCCACGCAGTGGAAGAAAAGATGTACCTGCCCGTCTCGCACTTCGCGGGTGGCCCACTTTGTCACCGGCGCGCCGGACGCCTGCGCCATTGAGGCCAGCCGCCAGAGTTTGCTCTGCGCCTCAAACATGCCCAGCGCACGGTTCATTTGCAGCAGAATGCGGTGCAAACGCACCACGTCATGGGTACCGGTTTTCTCGCTGAGATCGTTTAAGAACATCTCCGCCAGCCCGCGCAGCTTTTCAAGGTGCTTCGCCAGCTGCTGACAAATTTCCATCACTTCCTGCGGCAACTCCCCCATCGCAAAGCGGTGTTCCGCCTCCTGTGTGGCTGGGAGATACAGGTTAAGAATATTATTCAGCGAGGCGATGAGGCCGTACACCTCTTCACAGTGCTCGCTCAACCGCTCCGGAACCGCCAGCGGCGGCGTGGTTTTCGGGCGGAACTGCTCCATGCAAGTTGCCACCAGCTTACAGAACAGATCCAGTTGCAGGCGAAACCACGGGGCGGTAATTTCCGCGCTCATCTCCAGCGCATCCCGCGCCACGTCGGGCAGATGATGACCTTCATCGAGCACCAGCAGCAGGTTTTTGGGCTCCGGCAGGACCGCTTCACTCTCCAGTGCGGCCATCACCAGCGCATGGTTGGCGACAACCACCTCCGCTTCCTGAATCTCACGCCGGGCAACAAAGAAAGGGCACTCGCGGTAGTAGTGACAGTTGCGGTTCAGGCAGCTCGCTTTATCGGTGCTGAGCCTGCGCCACAGGTCGTCGCCGATCGCCTGGCTGGTGTGATCACGCAGGCCGTCCCACCTGTAGCCGTCGAGATCGGCCTTCAGCTTTGCGCACTGCTCCTGCTCCGCCTTGTTATTTGGCGTCAGCTCGTCATCAAGAAACGCGAGCAGATCCTGCTGGGAGGGTTCACTGCTGGCCAGCGCCGCCAGATTGCGCGGGCAGACGTAGCGCCCGCGACCAAAGGCGGCGGTGAAGCGTAAATCGGGGATAATTTTGCGCAGCAGCGGCAAATCTTTGCTGAAGATCTGGTCCTGCAAGGCCACGTTGGCGGTGCTGACCACCAGCGTTTTGTCCTCCTCCCGCGCGATGGCGATGCCGGGAATGAGATACGACAGGGTTTTCCCGACGCCGGTCGGGGCTTCAATCGCCAGATGTCGCCCGTCGTCCCCGGCGAGCGTTTTTGCCACGTCGGCAATCATCTGCCGCTGCGGCGCTCGGGGGATAAAATCGGGGATCTGCTGCTGTAGCGCCTTATACCAGGCGCCTATTTGCGCTTTCAGCGCAGCGGTTAAAGCCATCGGAAAACCTGAAATACTGTATAAACAGCCACTATTGTGGCACTTTCTCTCCGCTGCCGCAAAAAGAAAAGCCCGGCTTTACGACCGGGCTTCCAGATTACTGCGGGTTAGCAGGTTTACGCGGGCGGCGTCGGCGCTGCCCCTCGCCTGCCGGTTTCCCTTCGCCGCTACGCCACGGGTTTCCACCGGCTGGTTTGCTGTCGTTATTACGACGCGGCGGTTTGCCCGAAGATTTCGGCGCGCCACCTTCTGAACGACGCGGCTGCTGACCGCGACCACCGCCGCCCTGACCGCGTCCGCCACCCTGACGACCGTTCTGAATTGGCTCGGCTTTGATCGACGGGTCCACTTCATAGCCCGGGGTTTCAATGCGCGGGATCTCTTTCTTCAGCAGGCGTTCAATGTCGCGTAGAAGCTTGTGTTCATCCACGCAAACCAGAGAGAGCGCTTCCCCGGTTGCCGCCGCACGGCCGGTACGGCCGATACGGTGAACGTAATCTTCCGGCACGTTTGGCAGCTCGTAGTTCACCACGTGCGGCAGCTCTTCGATATCCAGACCGCGTGCGGCGATGTCGGTTGCCACCAGCACGCGAATGTCGCCAGATTTAAAGTCCGCCAGCGCACGGGTACGCGCGCCCTGGCTCTTGTTGCCGTGGATCGCCGCGCTGCGGATGCCGTCTTTATTCAGCTGTTCCGCCAGGTGGTTGGCGCCGTGCTTGGTGCGGGTAAAGACCAGCACCTGCTGCCAGTTGCCCTGACCGATCATCTGGGAGAGCAGTTCCCGCTTGCGCTTCTTATCCACAAAGTGAACGTGCTGCGTCACCTGCTCGGAGGCGGTGTTGCGGCGCGCGACTTCCACTTCCAGCGGGTTATGCAGCAGCTTTTCCGCCAGCGCCTTGATCTCGTCGGAGAAGGTCGCGGAGAAGAGCAGGTTCTGACGACGCGTCGGCAGCTTCGCCAGCACGCGGCGAATGTCGTGGATGAAGCCCATGTCCAGCATACGGTCGGCTTCGTCCAGCACCAGGATTTCGATGTTATCGAGCTTCACCGCGTTCTGGTGTTCCAGATCCAGCAGACGCCCCGGTGTTGCCACCAGCACGTCCACGCCGCCGCGCAGCTTCATCATCTGCGGGTTAATGCTTACCCCGCCGAAAACTACCAGCGAACGAATGTTGAGGTAGCGGCTGTATTCACGCACGTTCTCGCCAATCTGGGCCGCCAGCTCGCGGGTTGGGGTGAGGATCAGCGCACGCACCGGACGACGGCCTTTGGCGTGCGGCTGGTTTTTTACCAACAGCTCCAGCAGCGGCAGGGTAAAGCCCGCGGTCTTACCGGTACCGGTCTGCGCGCTTGCCATCAGGTCACGGCCCTGCAAAACGGCCGGTATGGCCTGCTGCTGGATAGGGGTTGGCTCAACGTAGCCCTGCTCTGCGATGGCGCGCAGAATTTCCGGGTTCAGACCAAGGGAATCAAAAGACATAAAAACTCCGAACCGCCCCGACCATCACAGGTGTAGTTTTCAGGGAGATATAACGAATAGAAGGACAAAAACCACAATGTCGCGAAGGTGCGGAGTGTAGCAGCTTTTGTGACGTGGCGCATAAAATATCCCCGGCGATGACTCGACGTTTGCGCAAATCAGGCATAATCTTAATCAATCGATTGATTAATTTTTAATGCTGCTATGAATACAACCCCAGCGACAACCAAAGGCGAACAGGCGAAAAGTCAGCTTATCGCCGCCGCGCTGGCGCAGTTTGGCGAGTATGGTCTGCATGCCACCACGCGGGATATCGCCGCTCAGGCCGGGCAGAATATTGCGGCCATCACCTACTATTTTGGCTCAAAAGAGGATTTATACCTCGCCTGCGCCCAGTGGATCGCGGATTTTATCGGCACCAGCTTTCGCCCGCACGTGGAAGAAGCCACCGCGCTGTTCAGCCAGCCAGAGCCTGACCGGGCTGCCATCCGCCAGCTGATCCTTAACGCCTGTCACAACATGATCCGCCTGCTGACGCACGACGATACGCTGAACCTGAGCAAATTTATCTCCCGCGAGCAGCTCTCCCCCACTGCCGCGTACCAGCTGGTGCACGATCAGGTGATCGCCCCGATGCACAGCCATCTGACCCGGCTGATCGCCGCCTATACCGGACGGGACGCCAGCGATACCGACACCATTTTGCATACCCACGCCCTGCTGGGCGAAGTGCTCGCCTTCCGTCTGGGGCGTGAGACCATCCTGTTACGTACGGGCTGGACACAATTCGATGAGGATAAAGCCGCGCAAATTAGCCAGGTCATTACCTGTCACGTTGATCTGATCCTGCAAGGCTTAACGCAAAGGAGCCAGAAGTCATGAAAAAACCTGTCGCCATCATTCTGGTGGTTGTTGTCTTGCTTGCCGCGGGAACAGGCGGCTGGCTGTGGTATCAGAGCCAGCAGGATCGTGGCCTGACGCTGTATGGCAACGTGGATATCCGCACCGTGAACATGAGCTTCCGCGTTGGCGGACGGCTTGCCTCGCTGAACGTTGACGAAGGCGATGCCATCAAAGCCGGGCAGACGCTGGGGATGCTGGACAAAGCCCCGTTTGAGAACGCGCTGATGCAGGCAAAAGCAGGCGTCTCCGTCGCACAGGCGCAATACGACCTGATGCTGGCGGGCTATCGCGACGAAGAGATCTCCCAGGCGGCCGCTGCCGTTAAGCAGGCAAAAGCCGCCTATGACTATGCGCAGAATTTTTATAACCGTCAGCAAGGCTTATGGAAAAGCCGTACTATTTCCGCCAACGACCTGGAAAATGCGCGCTCATCCCGCGACCAGGCACAGGCGACGCTGAAATCTGCCCAGGATAAGCTAAGCCAGTACCGCACCGGTAACCGTGCGCAGGACATTGCCCAGGCGAAGGCCAGCCTTGAGCAGGCGCAGGCGCAGTTAGCCCAGGCGGAGCTGGATCTGCACGACACCACGTTAATCGCCCCGTCTGACGGCACGCTGATGACCCGCGCCGTGGAGCCGGGCAGCATGCTCAGCGCGGGCAGCACCGTGTTAACGCTCTCCTTAACCCGTCCGGTGTGGGTGCGCGCTTACATTGATGAGCCGAATCTTGGCCAGATGCAGCCGGGCCGCGAACTGCTGCTCTATACCGACGGTCGCCCGGACAAGCCTTATCACGGCAAAGTGGGCTTCGTCTCCCCTACCGCCGAGTTCACGCCAAAAACCGTTGAAACCCCGGACCTGCGTACCGACCTGGTGTATCGCCTGCGCATCATCGTCACCGATGCGGACGACGCGCTGCGTCAGGGCATGCCTGTTACCGTGACCTTAAACGACGGGGAACGACATGAATGACGCGATTATCCAGCTCAACAATCTGGTCAAACGCTTCCCGGGAATGGCTAAACCGGCGGTCGCACCGCTGAATTGTACGATTCAGAAAGGCTATGTGACCGGGCTGGTGGGGCCGGACGGCGCGGGTAAAACCACGCTGATGCGGATGCTGGCGGGATTGCTGAAGCCGGATGAAGGCAGTGCCAGCGTGCTTGGCCTCGATCCGATCAAAGACGACGCGGCGCTCCACGGCATGCTCGGCTATATGCCGCAGAAGTTTGGTCTGTACGAAGATCTGACGGTAATGGAAAACCTCAACCTGTACGCCGACCTGCGCAGCGTCACCGGCGAAACCCGGCAGAAAACCTTCGAGCGCCTGCTGGCGTTCACCTCCCTCGGCCCGTTCACCGAACGGCTGGCGGGCAAACTTTCCGGCGGGATGAAGCAGAAGCTGGGGCTGGCCTGCACGCTGGTGGGCGAACCGAAGGTGCTGTTGCTGGATGAACCCGGCGTCGGCGTGGACCCGATTTCCCGCCGTGAACTGTGGCAGATGGTGCACGAGCTGGCGGGTGACGGCATGCTGATCCTCTGGAGTACCTCATACCTTGATGAAGCAGAACAGTGCCGCGACGTGCTGCTGATGAATGAAGGCGAACTGCTCTATCAGGGCGAACCCACCGAGCTGACGCAAACCATGGCCGGGCGAAGTTTTCTGCTGCACAGCGCGCAGGAATCCAACCGCACGCTGCTGCAACGGGTGCTGAAGCTGCCCCAGGTGAGCGACGGGATGATTCAGGGCCGTTCGGTGCGCGTGATCCTCAAAAAAGAGGCCACCGCCGACGATATCCGGCGTGCGCAGGGGATGCCTGAGATCGACATGTCAGAGACCTCGCCGCGCTTTGAAGATGCGTTTATCGATCTGCTGGGCGGGGCGGGAACCTCAGAATCACCGCTTGGCGCCATTCTGCACACGGTGGAAGGTACGCCGGGCGAAACGGTCATTGAAGCGAAATCGCTCACCAAAAAATTCGGCGATTTCGCCGCCACCGATAACGTCAATTTTGCCGTGAAGCGCGGCGAGATATTTGGCCTGCTCGGGCCGAACGGCGCAGGAAAATCCACCACCTTTAAAATGATGTGCGGTCTGCTGGTACCGACGTCCGGCAAAGCGCTGGTGCTGAACATGGATCTCAAAGTCAGCTCCGGCAAAGCGCGCCAGCACCTGGGCTATATGGCGCAGAAGTTTTCGCTCTACGGCAACCTGACGGTGGAGCAAAATCTGCGATTTTTCTCCGGCGTCTATGGCCTGCGGGGACGGGCGCAGAACCAGAAGATCGGCCGCATGTGCGACGCCTTCGGCCTGACCGATATCGCCTCGCAGGCGACCGACGCGCTGCCGCTTGGCTTCAAACAGCGGCTGGCGCTGGCCTGCTCGTTGATGCACGAGCCGGATATCCTGTTTCTTGATGAACCGACTTCAGGCGTGGATCCCCTCACCCGCCGTGAATTCTGGTTGCATATCAATAGCATGGTGGAAAAAGGCGTGACCGTGATGGTCACCACCCACTTTATGGACGAGGCGGAGTATTGCGACCGTATCGGGCTGGTCTATCGCGGCAAGCTGATTGCCCACGGCACGCCGGATGACCTGAAAGCGCAGGCCGCCGACGACTCGCAGCCAGACCCGACCATGGAGCAGGCGTTTATCACCCTCATCCACGACTGGGATAAGGAGAATACTCATGCGCAGTAACGCCCTCTCCTGGCGCCGGGTGCGCGCCCTGTGCGTTAAAGAGACGCGTCAGATCGTGCGCGATCCCAGCAGCTGGCTGATTGCGGTGGTGATCCCCCTGCTGCTGCTGTTTATTTTCGGCTACGGGATTAACCTCGACTCCAGCAAGCTGCGGGTCGGGATTTTGCTGGAGCAGCAGAGCGAAGAGGCGCTGGACTTCACCCACGCCATGACCGGCTCGCCCTACATCGATGCCACCATCAGCGACAATCGGCAGGAACTGATCCAGAAAATGCAGGCCGGGAAGATTCGCGGTCTGATCGTCATTCCGGTGGATTTCGCGGCCAACATGGCGCGCCCGGGCGCCGATGCGCCGATCCAGGTGATTACCGACGGCAGCGAGCCGAACACCGCGAACTTTGTGCAGGGCTACGCGGAGGGGATCTGGCAGCTCTGGCAGATGCAGCGCGCCAAGGACCGGGGGGAAAAGTTTGAACCGCTGATTGACGTGCAGACACGCTACTGGTTTAACCCCGCCGCCATCAGCCAGCACTTTATTATTCCGGGCGCGGTAACGATTATTATGACGGTGATCGGCGCGATTCTGACCTCGCTGGTGATCGCCCGCGAATGGGAGCGCGGCACCATGGAGGCGCTGCTCTCGACCGAAGTGACGCGCGTCGAGCTGCTGCTCTGCAAGCTGATCCCCTACTACTTCCTCGGCATGCTGGCGATGCTGCTCTGCATGCTGGTGTCCGTCTTTATCCTCGGCGTGCCGTACCGCGGCTCGCTGGTGGTGCTGTTCTTTATCACAAGCCTGTTTTTACTCAGCACGCTGGGGATGGGGCTGCTCATCTCCACCATCACCCGCAACCAGTTTAACGCCGCGCAGGTGGCGCTGAACGCCGCTTTCCTGCCGTCAATAATGCTCTCAGGGTTTATCTTCCAGATAGACAGTATGCCTGCTGTCATCCGCGCCGTGACCTACATTATCCCGGCGCGCTACTTCGTGAGCACGCTGCAAAGCCTGTTCCTGGCGGGGAATATTCCGGTAGTGCTGATTATCAACACGCTGTTTTTAATGGCGTCGGCGGTGATGTTTATCGGGTTGACGTGGATGAAAACCAAACGGCGGTTAGATTAAGGAGCGCGCATGTTTCACCGTTTATGGACACTGATCCGCAAAGAGCTGCAATCCCTGCTGCGCGAGCCGCAGACCCGCGCCATTCTGGTGCTGCCGGTGCTGCTTCAGGTTGTACTGTTTCCGTTTGCCGCCACGCTGGAGGTCACCAACGCCACCATCGCCATTTACAACGAAGACAATGGCAAGCATTCCGTCGAGCTGACGCAGCGCTTTGCGCGTGCGAAAGCCTTTACCCACATCCTGCTGCTGCAAAGCCCGCAGGACATTCAGCCCACCATCGACACGCAAAAAGCGCTGCTGCTGGTGCGCTTCCCGGCGGATTTCTCCCGCAATCTGGATACCTTCCAGACCGCGCCGATGCAGCTGATCCTCGACGGGCGTAACTCCAACAGCGCCCAGATCGCAGCCAACTACCTCCAGCAGGTGGTGAAGGATTACCAGCAGGAGCTGATGGACGGCAAACCGAAGCCCAACAACAGCGAACTGGTGGTGCGCAACTGGTATAACCCAAATCTGGACTACAAGTGGTTTGTGGTGCCGTCGCTGATCGCCATGATCACCACCATCGGGGTGATGATCGTCACCTCCCTCTCCGTCGCTCGCGAGCGCGAACAGGGCACGCTGGATCAGCTGCTGGTCTCTCCGCTCGCCACCTGGCAAATTTTCGTCGGCAAAGCGGTGCCGGCGCTAATTGTCGCCACCTTCCAGGCCACCATCGTGCTGGGGGTGGGAATTTGGGCCTACCAGATCCCGTTCGCCGGATCGCTGGCGCTGTTTTACTTCACGATGGTGATTTACGGGCTGTCGCTGGTGGGGTTTGGGCTGCTGATCTCCGCACTATGCTCAACGCAGCAGCAGGCGTTTATTGGGGTGTTTGTCTTTATGATGCCGGCGATTTTGCTTTCTGGGTACGTTTCGCCAGTGGAGAACATGCCGGTGTGGTTACAGGATTTGACGTGGATAAACCCGATTCGTCACTTCACGGATATCACCAAGCATATCTATCTGAAGGATGCGAGTCTGGATATTGTGTGGGGAAGTTTGTGGCCGCTACTGGTCATCGCGGCCACTACGGGCTCAGTGGCCTATGCGATGTTTAGACGAAACATCGCGTAGCTTTTTCTCTTTGGTGAGCAACGACACCACCGCGGGTCCTGCGAGGATAGCCAGACCCGCCAGGGCCAGCAGCAGGTTGTTTTGCAGCACGCGTGACAACAGCCACAGGACGATCATTGCCGCACCAAAATACCAGGTGGTGGTGAGCTCTTCGAGCACATCTCCCACTTCGCGCCAGCGCGCGTCGTGATGACGCTGTAAAAACAGCATCGACAGCACGGTCACGCCGTAAACCACGCATAACCCTAAGCCAACACGCACCAGCGTGCCGCTCATCCAGCCCATCACCAGTACGGCCACGACCAGTAAATGCAACATTATCTGCCAGCAACTCAAACCGGTTGCGACACGAACGCGTTGTTGCCACTTCATGGCTTCTCTCCTGAAGGATTTTTCTCTGCTAATTCAGACTACCGCACTTTACGGAAAATTCCGTAACGCCGCATCTTTTTGTGACGCCTACTACACTTTATTTTCATCGGGATAGTCACCCAGGAAGGTGTTTATGAGCAAAAAAACGCAGCATTTCTCGCTTAAGGTGCTGACGATAAACATTCATAAGGGCTTCACAGCATTTAACCGCCGCTTCATTTTACCGGAGCTGCGCGACGCGGTGCGCACCGTCAGCGCCGATATTGTCTGCCTCCAGGAGGTCATGGGCGCGCATGAAGTGCACCCGATGCATTTCGAAAACTGGCCCGACACGCCCCACTACGAGTTTCTGGCGGATACCATGTGGAGCGATTACGCCTACGGGCGCAATGCGGTCTACCCGGAGGGGCATCACGGTAACGCGGTGCTGTCGCGTTTTCCTATCGAGCATTATGAGAACCGGGACGTCTCCGTTGGCGAGAGTGAAAA
Source organism: Enterobacter cloacae complex sp. IR5402 (assembly GCF_049238125.1). NCBI lineage: Bacteria > Pseudomonadati > Pseudomonadota > Gammaproteobacteria > Enterobacterales > Enterobacteriaceae > Enterobacter > Enterobacter cloacae complex sp. IR5402. The sequence continues at coordinate 461,609 of NZ_JBMKHO010000003.1, read as the reverse complement.
ACGCGGGCTGTTATACTGTCGTATCACCCCCCCAGAGCTCGATTTTCCCATTCATGTAGGCTGTGTTCATCTTGGCCTGCGTGAAGCCCACCGTCAGGCCCAGCTACAGATGCTGGCAGACTGGACAAATGCGCTGCCGGAGGGCGAGCCCGTGGTGGTGGCCGGTGATTTCAACGACTGGCGACAGCGTGCCAACCATCCGCTGAAGGTGAATGCGGGGCTGGAGGAGATTTTTACCCGCGCACGCGGTCGTCCCGCGCGAACGTTTCCGGTGCGCTTCCCCCTGCTGCGCCTTGACCGCATCTACGTAAAAAATGCCCACGCCAGTAGCCCGACGGCGCTGGCCTTGCTCAACTGGCGACATCTCTCCGACCATGCCCCACTCAGCGCGGAGATCCACTTATGAAATGCACATGGCAGGAAGGTAACCGTATTACGCTGCTGGAAAATGGCGATAACTATTATCCGGCGGTTTTTGAGGCGATTAGCCACGCACAGCAGAAAGTCTTTCTGGAAACGTTTATCTGGTTTGAAGATGACGTGGGCAGGCAGTTGCATAGCGCACTGCTGCATGCCGCTCGTCGCGGTATAAAAATCGAGGTCCTGCTCGACGGATATGGTTCGCCGGATCTCAGCGACGAATTTGTTAACGAGCTCACCGCCGCAGGGGTGGTGTTCCGCTATTACGATCCCGGCCCGCGTCTGTTCGGCATGCGCACCAACCTGTTCCGCCGTATGCACCGCAAAATTGTGGTGGTGGATGAAACGGTGGCCTTCGTGGGCGGCATTAACTACTCCGCCGAGCATATGTCGGATTACGGTCCCGAAGCGAAACAGGACTACGCGATCCGTATCGAAGGGCCGGTAGTGCAGGACATCCAGCTGTTCGTGCTGGAAAACTTACCCGGCAAGGAGGCCGTCCGCCGCTGGTGGCGACGCCGTCACCGCCCGGAGGAGAACCGCAAGCCTGGCGAGGCGCAGGCCCTGTTCGTCTGGCGTGATAACGAGGAGCATCGGGACGATATCGAGCGTCATTACCTGAAGATGCTGGCGAACGCGAAGCGCGAGGTGATTATCGCTAACGCCTATTTCTTCCCCGGTTACCGGATTTTGCATGCCATGCGCAACGCGGCCCGACGCGGCGTGAGCGTGAAGCTTATCGTGCAGGGTGAGCCCGATATGCCGATTGTGAAGGTGGGCGCGCGTCTGCTCTATCGCTATCTGGTCAAAAGCGGCGTGCAGATCTATGAATATCGCCGCCGCCCGCTGCACGGCAAAGTCGCCGTGATGGATGACCACTGGGCGACCGTCGGCTCCAGCAACCTTGATCCGCTGAGCTTATCGCTGAATCTGGAAGCGAACCTCATCATCCACGATCGCCAGTTTAATCACACCCTGCGCGATAACCTTCAGGGTCTTATTAATAAAGACTGCGTGCGTGTGGATGAGTCCATGGTGCCGAAACGCAGCTGGTGGAACGTGGGCATCGGCGTGGTGGTGTTCCACTTCCTGCGCCACTTCCCGGCCATGGTGGGCTGGCTGCCCGCGCATACGCCGAAACTGGCGCTGGTGGATCCGCCTGTGCAACCCGAAATGGAAACCCAGGACCGCGTAGAGGCGGAAGATGGAGGGAAAACCTGATGTCAAAATCTCATCCTCGCTGGCGGCTGGCGAAAAAAATCCTGACCTGGCTGTTCTTTATTGCCGTCGCGGTCCTGCTGGTGGTGTATGCCCAGAAGGTGGACTGGGAAGAGGTGTGGAAAGTTATTCGCAACTACAACCGGACAGTCCTGCTGGGTGCCGTTGGGCTGGTGATTGTGAGCTACCTGATGTACGGCTGCTATGACCTGCTGGGACGCGCCTACTGCGGTCATAAGCTTGCCAAACGGCAGGTTATGCTGGTGTCATTCATCTGCTACGCCTTTAACCTGACGCTGAGCACCTGGGTGGGCGGGATTGGTATGCGCTATCGCCTGTACTCCCGCCTTGGCTTACCGGGCGGCACCATTACGCGTATTTTCTCCTTAAGCATCACTACCAACTGGCTGGGGTATATTCTGCTGGGCGGGGTGATTTTCACCATCGGCGTGGTGCAGCTGCCTGCGCACTGGTACATCGATGAGGCCACTCTGCGCATTCTGGGCATCGTACTGCTGCTGATCATCGCGGCCTACCTGTGGGCCTGCGCCTTTGCCAAACGTCGTCACATGACCATTAAAGGCCAGAAGCTGGTGCTGCCGTCATGGAAGTTTGCCGTCCTGCAAATGGTGGTTTCCAGCGCCAACTGGATGGCGATGGGGGCCATTATCTGGCTGTTAATTGGCGAAGATGTGAATTACTTCTTTGTGCTGGGCGTGTTGCTGGTAAGCAGTATTGCCGGGGTGATTGTGCATATTCCGGCGGGTATTGGCGTACTGGAAGCGGTGTTTATCGCGCTGCTTGCGGGGGAGCATGTGTCTCACGGGACGATTATCGCCGCCCTGCTCGCGTACCGCATGATCTACTACTTCCTGCCGCTGGCGCTGGCAACGGTCTGTTATCTGGTGCTGGAGAGTCGGGCCAAGAAGCTGCGCGCGAAGAACGAGAAGGCAATGGCAAAATAAAAGCAAAACGGCAACTTCGTTGCCGTTTTTAGGGTTTGTTCCCTCTCCCTGTGGGAGAGGGTCAGGGTGAGGGCATCAGACAGCGCCACCCTCACTAACGACGGTTGCCGAAGATACGCAGCAGCATCAGGAACAGGTTGATGAAGTCCAGATAAAGCGTCAACGCGCCCAGAATCGAGTATTTGCGCAGGTTTGAACTGTCACGAACATCAATTTGTTCACCGATGTTTTTGAGCTTCTGGGTGTCGTAGGCGGTTAAGCCCACGAAGATCACCACCCCGATATAGGTCACCGCCCACATCAGCGCGTCACTTTTCAGCCACAGGTTCACCAGCGACGCCAGCACAATCCCAATCAGCCCCATAAACAGCATGTTGCCGAAGCCGCTCAGGTCACGTTTGGTGGTGTAACCGTACAGGCTCATCACACCGAACATCCCGCCGGTCACCACAAAGGTGCTGGCGATGGAGGAGTAGGTGTAAACGATGAAAATACTGGAAAGCGTCAGCCCGGTCAGCGCCGAATAGAGCATAAACAGCGTGGTCGCCATACCCGAGCTGAGCTTGTGCACCAGCCCGGAGAGCACAAATACCAGCGCCAGTTGCGCAATAATCAGCCCAAAGAAGGTGATTTTGCTGGAGAAGATAAACATCATCAGTTCAGGCGTGTTTGCCGCATACCACGCGATAAACGCGGTAAGCAGCAGGCCAACCGTCATCCAGCCATATACCTGAGCCATGTAGGTTTGCAGCCCGCTACGGGTCTGCTGAACTATCGAATCGGAACGCGGAAATCGGTCCATGATTCACTCCTGATTAAGTAAACACACATGTTAAGACTAACACATCCACGTAAACCTGTTACCAACGGCTGGCGGCATGCTTATCGCTGTCGCGTGATTCCACCCAGCGCTCACCTTCCGGCGTCGCTTCACGTTTCCAGAACGGCGCTTTGGTTTTAAGATAATCCATGATGAACTCCCCCGCCGCAAACGCACTCCCGCGATGGGCGCTGGTGACGCCGACAAACACAATCTCTTCGCCGGGCCACATTTCGCCGATGCGATGGATAACCGTAACGCGTCCCAGCGGCCAGCGGCCTCGCGCCTCTTCGACAATGGCCGCCAGTGATTTTTCGGTCATCCCCGGATAGTGCTCCAGCGTCAGCGCTTTTACGCTGTCGCCGAGGTTGTGGTTACGCACTTTTCCGGTAAACGTCACGACCGCGCCGTCTTCATCGCGCTCTGCCAGCCAGCTGTATTCGGTACCGACGCTAAAGCGCTCAGGGCCGACCAGAATTCGGGTTTCCGTCATCTTAACCCCCTGTGACCGGCGGGAAGAAGGCCACTTCGTCCCCATCGGCCAGCGGGTGGGTCAACTCCACCAGCGTCTGATTCACGGCGGCCAGCAGTTTGCCTTCATCCAGCGCCAGCGCCCAACGGTCGCCTTGCGCCGCCAGATGCGCGCGCAGGGCGGCGACGTTTTCGAAAGAGCCGTCCAGCGTCAGGCTGTCGGTATTGACCAGCTCACGGACCTGGGCAAAAAAAAGCACCTTAATCATGGCTTTCTACCTTAAAATCGCCGGATTTGCCGCCGCTTTTTGCCAACAGACGCACCGGGCCAATCACCATATCTTTCTGCACCGCTTTACACATGTCGTAGATGGTCAGCGCCGCCACGGAGGCCGCCGTCAACGCCTCCATCTCCACGCCGGTTTTCCCGGTTAAGCGGCACAAGGACTCGATACGCACGCGATTATGCGCCGGCTGCGCCTGCAAATTTACCTCCACTTTGCTGAGCATCAGCGGATGGCAGAGCGGGATGAGGTCCCAGGTACGTTTAGCGGCCTGAATACCAGCGATACGGGCGGTGGCAAACACATCACCCTTGTGATGGCTGCCGTCGATAATCATCGCCAGCGTCTCCGGCAGCATGGTGATGAACGCTTCAGCACGCGCCTCGCGCACCGTTTCGGCTTTGGCGGAGACATCCACCATATGCGCTTCGCCAGCGGCGTTTATGTGGGTCAGTTGTGACATAGCTTATTTCTTTAAATGGGGATGGAAATTACACGGACGGGTACGAGCATCCAGCTGCGGGGCAATAATGTTTTCCCACGCGGTGCGGCAGGCTTTGGTCGACCCCGGCATGGCGAAGATCAGCGTCTTGTTCGCCACCCCCGCGACAGCACGGGACTGAAGCGTAGAGGTACCAATCTCTTCAAACGAGAGCATGCGGAACACTTCGCCGAAGCCTTCCACTTCGCGATCGAACAGCGGGAGCAGCGCTTCCGGCGCCTGGTCGCCTGCGGTAAAGCCGGTGCCGCCAGTGATCAGCACCACCTGGACGTCATCGTTCGCAATCCACTGTGAGACCTGAGCGCGAATGGCGTAACGGTTTTCTTTGACGATCGCTTTATCAACAATCTGGTGTCCGGCTTCGTGTGCCGCCTCGCGCAGCCAGTGGCCGGAGGTATCATCCTCTTCACCACGACGTTCGGAAACGGTAAGAATAGCAATGCGTGTCGGGATTAATTCCGCGCTTACTTGACTCATCTTCTGGTTCCTTCTAAAGCCTGATTACCCGCCGATATAGGACAGGTTCTGAGTAATGCCGGTGTTGCCCTGATGCAGGAAATGGGTCTGCTTTTTGTGCGTCAGCGCCTCGGAAATGCGTGCTTCAAGCGCGTCCTGTTGAGCGTCATCTTCCAGCAAATCGCGCAGATCGACGCCGCCATCCCCGAACAGGCAAAGATGGAGCTTGCCAACGGAGGAGACACGCAGGCGGTTGCAGCTGGCACAGAAGTCTTTTTCATAGGGCATGATCAGGCCGATTTCGCCTTCATAATCCGGATGACAAAAAACCTGCGCCGGGCCATCGCTGCGCTGGCGGATCTGATGGATCCAGCCGCGTTTCAGCAGCTCGTCGCGCAACACCATGCCGGAAATATGGTGACGACGGAACAGCTCGCTGCCCTCGCCCGTTTCCATCAGCTCGATAAAACGCAGTTGAATGGGACGGGATTTAATCCACGCCAGGAAGGTGTCCAACTGATGGTGGTTTACGTCGCGCATCAGCACCGTGTTGACTTTGACTTTTTCGAACCCGGCGGTAAACGCCGCATCGATGCCGTCCATCACCTGGCGGAACTTGTCCTGACCGGTAATGGCGTGAAACTGCCGGGCATCAAGGCTGTCCACGCTGACGTTGATCGCCGTCAGCCCCGCATCGCGCCAGTACGCCACGTCACGCGCCATGCGGTAACCGTTGGTGGTCACCGCGATCTGGCGGATACGTTCGTTTTCACGCACGGCGGCAATAATGTCAGGGAAATCACGACGCAGGGAGGGCTCTCCCCCGGTAAGACGCACTTTTTCCGTGCCGAGTTCCGAGAACGCACGCGTAACGCGGCGTACTTCATCCACGGAGAGAAAGCCATTATTGGTGACGCTGCCCGGCTTGTAGCCATCGGGCAGGCAGTAGGTGCAACGGAAGTTGCACACATCGGTAATCGACAGACGCAAGTAGTAAAACTTACGCGCGAAAGCATCAGTAAGTTGTGAAGCCATGTACACCTTTCCAGATCGGGAGGCACAGTCATTTCTTTCTGTACCCTGGTGGCAAATCCGCCACGGCCAGGGCGCCATATCTCTCGACACAGGCGCCAGGGCTAGAGTGTATGTTTTCAGTTTTGAAAACGTGGTTATGGCGATAGTAGCGTGGAAATCGCCACTTCGCCATTGTCGCTTTTCGCTATATAAATTTATACATAACGATGTTATCGTGCATTTTCACTACAGAATACGCAAAAACAGCGCTTTCGCATTGATATACGTCATTATGGATTGTGAGAGGCATCGTCTTTTAGGAGTAGTTGCGTTACTGTGACGCAAGCTTAACAGGATAAGGAATAGGTATGCGCAATCGCACTTTTGCGGATCTGGACCGCGTGGTCGCTCTTGGCGGAGGTCACGGGCTGGGACGGGTTATGTCGTCGTTATCGTCACTGGGCTCGCGCCTGACGGGCATCGTGACAACAACGGACAACGGCGGCTCAACCGGGCGGATCCGACGTGCTGAAGGCGGGATAGCCTGGGGCGACATGCGCAACTGCCTCAACCAGCTCATCACTGAGCCAAGCGTGGCCTCGGCGATGTTTGAGTACCGTTTTGGCGGGAATGGCGAACTTTCAGGCCATAACCTTGGAAATCTGATGTTAAAGGCGCTGGATCACCTGAGCGTGCGCCCTCTGGAAGCGATCAATTTAATTCGTAACCTGCTAAAAGTGGATGCGTTCCTGATCCCAATGTCCGAACAGCCGGTAGATTTGATGGCGATCGATGCTGACGATCACGAAGTGTATGGTGAAGTGAATATCGACCAGCTTCTTCTGCCGCCAAAAGAGCTGATGACCTACCCCAGCGTACCCGCAACGCGTGAAGCGGTAGAAGCGATTGGCGAGGCCGATCTGATCCTGATTGGGCCGGGAAGTTTTTACACCAGCCTGATGCCGATCCTGCTGGTGAAAGAGCTGGCGCAGGCGCTGCGCAGAACGCCTGCGCCCATGGTCTATATCGGTAATTTAGGCCGCGAACTCAGCCCGGCGGCGGCAAGCCTGTCGCTGGCGGATAAGCTGGACCTGATGGAACAGTACGTTGGTAAGAAAATTATCGATGGTGTCGTGGTCGGACCGAAAGTGGATGTATCAGGGATTGGCGATCGCGTGGTGGTACAGGAGCCGCTGGAAGCCAGCGATATTAAATATCGCCACGACCGCCATCTTCTACGCGAGGCGCTGGAGAAGGCGATTCAGGCATTAGGTTAGGTTCGTTTTGTGCGGCCTGATGCCCTCACCCCGGCCCTCTCCCACAGGGAGAGGGAGAAAACGCCACCGGGCAAAAAATTCACGATGCCGCAATAAACAGATCCCGCAGCTGATGCAGCTGATCGCGGATTTGCGCAGCCTCTTCGAACTCCAGGTTCTGCGCATGCTGCATCATCTGCCCTTCCAGCTCGTGGATCTTCTGCTGCAACGCTTTCGGCGTCAGCGCGACGGTATCCTCTTCCACCACTGAACGGGCCTTGCCGCGGCCTTTCGCTTTAGTCTTCGCAATGTTCTGACCCAGCGCCAGGATATCCACCACCTTCTTGTTCAACCCCTGCGGCGTGATGCCGTGCTCTTCGTTATAGCGCTGCTGCTTCTCGCGACGACGTTCCGTTTCGCCAATCGCTTTGGCCATCGACGGGGTGATTTTATCCCCGTACAGGATCGCCTTCCCGTTGACGTTACGCGCGGCGCGGCCAATGGTCTGGATCAGCGAGCGCTCGGAACGCAGGAAGCCCTCTTTGTCCGCGTCCAGAATCGCCACCAGCGACACCTCAGGCATATCCAGCCCTTCTCGCAGAAGGTTAATCCCTACCAGCACGTCGAACTCGCCCAGACGCAGATCGCGGATGATCTCCATACGCTCCACGGTATCGATATCCGAGTGCAGATACCGCACCTTCTCACCGTGTTCTTCCAGATACTCCGTCAAATCTTCCGCCATACGTTTGGTGAGCGTGGTAACCAGCACGCGCTCGTTGATGGCGGAACGGGCACGTATTTCCGAGAGCAGATCGTCCACCTGCGTCGCCACCGGACGCACCTCGATAATCGGATCCAGCAGCCCGGTCGGACGCACCACCTGGTCCACCACGTCATCACCGGATTTTTCCAGCTCGTAGTTGCCCGGCGTCGCCGATACGTAGATGGTCTGCGGAGCAAGCGCCTCAAATTCTTCAAACTTCATCGGACGGTTGTCCAGCGCTGACGGCAGTCGGAACCCGTACTCCACCAGCGTCTCTTTACGCGCGCGGTCACCGCGGTACATCCCGCCTATCTGGGGGATCGTAACGTGGGATTCGTCGATCACCAGCAGGCCGTCCGCCGGAAGGTAGTCAAACAGCGTCGGCGGCGCTTCGCCCGGCCCGCGCCCGGAGAGGTAGCGCGAGTAGTTTTCGATGCCGGAGCAGTAGCCCAGCTCGTTCATCATCTCCAGATCGAACTGGGTACGCTGGCTCAGGCGTTGCTCTTCCAGCAGCTTATTGTTCGCCAGCAGCACCTTGCGGCGGTCCGCCAGCTCAATTTTGATCTCTTCCATCGCCTGCACGATACGCTCGCGTGGCGTCACGTAGTGCGTTTTCGGGTAGATGGTGAAGCGCTGGATCACCGACTCGACGTGACCGGTCAACGGATCGAACAGCGACAGGCGTTCAACCTCTTCGTCGAACAGCTCCACGCGCAGCGCCATGTCGTCCGATTCCGCCGGGAAGATATCAATCACCTCGCCGCGCACGCGGAAGGTCCCGCGCTGGAACGCCTGATCGTTACGGGTGTACTGCAACTCCGCCAGACGGCGCAAAATCGCCCGCTGATCGATGATCATCCCCTGCGTCAGGTGCAGCATCATCTTGAGATAGAGATCCGGATCGCCCAGGCCGTAGATCGCCGACACCGAGGCCACCACCACCACATCACGACGCTCCAGCAGCGCCTTGGTCGCCGACAAACGCATCTGCTCGATATGTTCGTTCACCGAGGCATCTTTCTCGATAAACGTGTCGGAGCTGGGAACGTAGGCTTCCGGCTGGTAGTAGTCGTAGTAGGAGACGAAATACTCCACCGCGTTTTCCGGGAAGAACTCTTTCATCTCACCATACAGCTGCGCCGCCAGCGTTTTGTTCGGCGCGAGGACCATCGTCGGACGCTGGAGATCGGCAATGACGTTGGCAATGGTAAAGGTTTTGCCCGAACCGGTAACCCCCAGCAGGGTCTGGTGCGCCAGCCCGTCCTCCAGCCCCTCTTCCAGGCGACGAATAGCCTCGGGCTGATCCCCGGAAGGACGGAAAGCAGAATTCAGTTTAAACGGTTTACTCATGGGCGACGACCTGATGACAGAATAAGCGGCAGGTGAGTAATTTTACTCGTTGTGGCCAGGATTGCCAGTAAAAAACACTGGATGAAAAACCAGTAGCGTGTCAGGATATTTAGCGTAGCGCAGAGAGGATTAGTGCGTTCGCGAGCCAAATTTTGACTGTGACAAAATAAAACACCAGCCTCAGGGGGTTATCCCCAGAACTATTACTTTTTTAACATTTGTCAAGGGCGGTTATGAAAGTTTTATGGCAACAGGTGTCGCTGGCGTTGAGGGAATTGCTTTTATCTAATTCGTTAAAAAATAAAGACTAATTTATTAAGCCGCGTTTCCCATCAATTTGGTCGTAACCCGCGTATTCTCTCGCTTATCGCGTGTTTTCTAACTCTAATGCACAAGGTTATCCACAGGAATAGTGGATAACTGCCTCCAGCCCGTACAGCATGCACTTCAGCAAATTCCCGGTTTTTCCCACGAAGCGGCAGTAAAAAATTTTTATCACTCTTTTTTGCCTGGAAAACGTTCATTTTTTCATAAGCAACTGGCGAGATCTTAATCACAATTCTGTCATTTCTCCTGCACCACGATTCGACATACGCGGCACCGGGAATGTGCATTTCGTATAAACGTACAGCTTTTGATAGTGAGTTATTCCTAAAAATGGCCTTTTTTTAATCATTATGAAGTTCCTGGCAGGCGTTTTGCAGACATCACTCTGTGCATCACCCCCACACATTTTTAAGGAGAGAAAGATGTTGAGTCTGCGTGCTGTAAATCAGTTTTACGGAAGCCAACATACGCTATGGAACGTGAATATCGATTTCCCGCAAGGCATCTGTACGGGCATTGTTGGCCTGCCTGGCATGGGTAAATCCACGCTCATGAACTGCATTACCGGAAAGGTGCCCGTTGAGAGCGGCACCATCATCTGGCATGAGGCTGGCGCGCCGCCGCGTAATTTGCTCAGCCCTGCGTCAGCATTCACGGCGCCGCCGACGATAGGCTACGTCCCGCAGGATCGGCGGATATTTTCCCAGCTGACCGTCGATGAAAATCTGCATATCGCTATGCGGGCGACGGGGAAATCCGACCCGACATCAAAAAATGACGTGTACGCCCTGTTTCCGGAGCTCTATCCGCTGCGACAGAGCCGTGCCTCTGCGCTGTCCCCCGACGACCAGTATCAGCTGGCTCTCGCCAGTGCGCTGGTTAATCGCCCGCGCGTGTTGATTCTGGATGAGCCCATGTATGGCGCAGGGCACGGTTTCGCGCGCAGGCTGGGGCAGTTGCTGGTGCGGCTGAATCGGGAGCTGGGAATGACGGTGCTGTTAGCTGAGCAACAGCTGTCGTTTATCCGCCGGGTAGCGGATCGTTTCTGCATGCTCTATCGCGGGCGTAACGTGGCACAGGGCCACGTTAACGAGCTGGATGACGACCTTATTGCGCACTGGATGGCTCGGGACATAAGGCGCTAAGGTCAAGATAGCGTCCGGTTTCCGCCTGCTCTGCGCCGTCGGCAAGGCACGGGATCTCGCCGAGAAACGGCGCAGGCAGCCCCCGCTTCAGCGTCGCCAGGTACTCAGCATGACGTTTACCCGGCGCAACCACGTCATTGGCAATCCACCCTGCCAGACGCAACCCGGCCTGCTGCACGGCCTGAGCGGTCAGCATGGCGTGATTGATACAGCCAAGCTTCACGCCGACCACCAGAATGACCGGAAGCTGCTCGGCCTGCACCCAGTCAGCAAATGTCTGCTCGTCGGACAGCGGGGTAAACCAGCCGCCAGCCCCCTCCACCAGCACCCAGTCGGCCTGCGTTTCCAGGTCGCGTAACCCGGAAGAGAGCACCGAAAAATCAATCGGACGATCTTCATCGGCGCTGACGATGTGCGGCGAGGTGGGTTCAGCAAAGGTATAGGGGTTCACCGCAGAATAGGCCAGCGCAAGGCTGCTATTACGCTGTAGCGCCAGCGCATCGGTATTGCGTAAGCCTTCCGGCGTCATCTCGCTGCCGGAGGCTACGGGCTTATACCCGGCAGTTGTTTTCCCCAGCAGACGCGCCGCCTGCAACAGCGCAGCGCTGGCAACCGTTTTACCGACTTCAGTGTCCGTGCCGGTAACAAAATAACGTTCAGTCACGTTCAATAATCCCATGAAAAAGATGATAAGAGAGCGGGAACCGGCCCCGCTCCTGCGGCCAGGCCAGCTCGAGACGCTGGAGTTGGCCGCGGGTAAGGGGTTTCTTCTCCCGTCCGGCGTGCAGGTGCGTCGCGCCTATGCCCTTAAGCGATCGCATGGCGCTTAACGCATCGCTAAATTCGAGGGTGACGGTCTGGACCACGCTGCGATAGCGCCAGCCTGCCAGCGCCTGAGTGACCTGTTCGTGCGAGAGAAACCGGTTGGCATGAGGCTGTGCATCCACTGCCCTCCACGCCTGATTCAGCTCCGGCAACGAACTTTCCAGCAGGGTGGTAAAGGCCACCGCTCCGCCGGGCCGCGCCACGCGGTATAACTCGCGTAGGGCCTGCGGCAGGCTGGCGCACCACTGCACCGCCAGATGGCTCCAGACGAGGTCAAACAGCGCATCCTCCAGCGGGATGGCCTCGATATCGGCCACCAGATAACGGTCTGCTGACTGCTGCTGGCGGGCTTCATCCAGCATCTGCGCGGATAAATCCAGCGCCGTGACGTGGCTACCTGTTGCGCGCCAGTATCGGCTATTGCCGCCTGGCCCGCAGCCTGCGTCGAGCACCTGCGCAAAACGCCCGTCACCGAGCGCGGCCAGCAGCCCGCGGGCGCTCAGGCGTTGCAGCTCATCGTGCTGTGAATAGCTTTGCGCTGCCCGGCCAAACGCGGCGGCAACGGCCTGTTTATTGACGAGAGACATACAGTGCCTCCAGAAGCGTATCGATATCCTGCGGCTCATGCGCTGCCGTGAGCGTCAGACGCAAGCGCGCGGTGCCTGGTGGCACGGTGGGTGGGCGGATCGCCGTGACCCACTGCCCGCGTTCTCGTAGCGCCTGTGCCACCATCAGCGCCCGATGGTTTTCACCCACAATTACGGGCTGAATGGCGCTGTGCGAGTCGGTAAGCCGGTAAGACAGCTCGCTTATCCCCCGGCGAAAACGCTGAATATGGTCGGCCAGGCGCGCCCGGCGTTCAGCGCCGTCTTCGCCGCGGATCACCGCAAGCGACGCAGAGAGCGCCACGGCCTGCGCCGGGGGCATGCTGGTGCTGTAGATCAGGTGACGGGCGAACTGCACCAGGTAATCGGCCACCGGCTCGCTGCACAACACCGCGGCGCCGCTGACGCCGAAGCCTTTGCCGAAGGTGACCACCAGCAGTTCCGGCCTGACGCGTTGCTGGTGCGCGCTTCCGCGCCCCTCCTCGCCGGTGACGCCAATGCCGTGGGCATCGTCGACCAGCAGCCAGGCGTTCTGCTGTTTTGCGACGTCATGCAAGGTGGCAAGGGGCGCGCTGTCGCCGTCCATGCTGAATACCCCTTCCGTCACCGCCAGCTGAAGCCCAGAACAGGGTTTACCCAGCAGAACGTTCAGCTGAGAGGCATTGTTATGGGCAAAACGCCGCAGCTGCGCCGGGCTGAGACTGGCCGCTTCAAGCAGAGACGCGTGGCTCAGGCGGTCCGCGACGATGCGGTCATCTTTGCCCATCAGGGCGGCAATCACCGCCTGATTCGCGGCAAAACCGGAGATAAACAGCAGCGCCCGCGGGTAGCCCAGCCAGTCGGCCAGCTCTTCCTCCAGCGCCTGATGCGCCGTGGTGTAGCCGCTGACGAGCCCGGAGCCGCCGCTGCCCACGCCGTAACGATCCGCGCCCTGCTGCCAGGCGCGAACGATCTGCGGGTGCTGGCTCAGTCCCAGATAATCGTTGCTGGAGAAATTACAGAACCGCTCTCCTTCCCGGGTGAGAAAACGGCCTGCACCGTTTTCCACTACCCTGCGCACCCGAAACGCATCCGCCGCCCGCCGCTCGTCGAGCGCGGTCCTGATACGTGCCTGCCAGGTCATACGGCTGCCGCGTTGTAGAACTGGTCGGTGTCGGCGTTAAAAATCTGCTGCTCCAGCTGCTGCTGTTGCTCGTTATCCCCCACCTGTACCCCGGTCTGGTGTGGGTTCAGCCCCAGCTTGCGGAACAGCTGGACATCTTTGTCCTCTTCCGGGTTTGGCGTGGTCAGCAGTTTGCAGCCGTAGAAGATGGAGTTGGCCCCGGCCATGAAGCACATCGCCTGGGTCTGCTCGCTCATCTGCTCACGACCGGCAGAGAGGCGAACGTAAGAGGTCGGCATCATGATGCGCGCCACCGCGATGGTGCGGATGAAATCGAAGGCATCCACGTCCTCGTTATCCGCCAGCGGCGTGCCTTTTACCTTCACCAGCATGTTGATGGGCACGCTTTCCGGCGGGGTCGGCAGGTTTGCCAGCTGTAACAGCAGGCCGGCACGATCTTTTACCGTCTCGCCCAGTCCCACGATCCCGCCGGAACAGACCTTGATCCCCGCATCACGCACTTTATCCAGCGTGTCCAGACGCTCCTGATAGGTACGCGTGGTGATGATGTTGCCGTAGAACTCCGGCGAGGTATCAAGGTTGTGGTTGTAGTAATCCAGCCCCGCCGCCGAGAGACGCTGCGCCTGCTCTTCGTTCAGCGTACCCAGGGTCATGCAGGCTTCAAGCCCCATCTCCTTCACCCCCTTCACCATCTGCTCCAGATAGGGCATGTCGCGGTCATGCGGATTTTTCCACGCCGCGCCCATGCAGAAGCGGGTCGAGCCAGCGTTTTTGGCCTTGCGCGCGGAGTCGAGCACTTGCTCGACTTCCATCAGGCGCTCGGATTCGAGACCGGTTTTATAGCGCGCGCTTTGCGGGCAATATTTGCAGTCTTCCGGGCAAGCCCCGGTTTTGATCGACAGCAGCGTGCTGACCTGAACATGACGCGGATCGAAGTGCTGGCGGTGCACCTGTTGCGCCTCAAACATCAGCTCCAGGAAAGGTTTATTGAATAATTCAGTGACTTGCGACATCGTCCAGCGTGCGTGGTGAGCCATCGGGCTTCTCCAAAGGGTTTTGTTAATTGTCGGTTCGGTTTATACTTGTAAACCTAAAACTTTTCAAAATGGTTTACAAGTCGATTATGACCCAGGACGATCTCGCCTTCGACAAGCAGCATATCTGGCACCCTTACACCTCCACGACCCGCCCCCTTCCCGTCTATCCGGTAGCCTCTGCCCACGGCTGCGAGCTGCATCTCGCCAGCGGCGAGCGGCTTGTTGACGGGATGTCCTCCTGGTGGGCGGCGATCCATGGCTACAACCACCCGCGTCTGAACGCGGCGATGAAAGCGCAGATTGACCAGATGTCACACGTGATGTTTGGCGGGATCACGCACCAGCCCGCGGTGGATTTATGCCGTCGCCTGGTAGCGATGACGCCTGAATCGCTGGAGTGTGTTTTCCTGGCCGACTCCGGCTCGGTGGCCGTGGAAGTAGCGATGAAAATGGCGTTGCAGTACTGGCATGCGAAGGGCGAAACGCGCCAGCGGTTCCTCACCTTCCGCAACGGCTATCACGGCGACACCTTCGGGGCGATGTCGGTGTGCGATCCGGACAACTCCATGCACAGCCTGTGGAAAGGCTACCTGCCGGAAAACCTGTTTGCGCCAGCCCCGCAGAGCCGCTTCGACGGCGAATGGGACGAGATGGACATGGTGGGCTTCGCGCGGCTGATGGCGGCCCATCGCCACGAGATTGCCGCCGTTATTCTCGAACCGATTGTGCAGGGCGCGGGCGGAATGCGGATCTATCACCCCGAGTGGCTGAAGCGCATTCGGAAGATGTGCGACCGCGAAGGAATTTTGCTGATTGCCGATGAGATCGCCACCGGCTTTGGCCGTACCGGGAAGCTGTTTGCCTGCGAGCATGCGGGGATCGCGCCGGATATTCTGTGCCTGGGGAAAGCGCTCACCGGCGGCACCATGACGCTCTCCGCCACGCTTACCACGCGCCAGGTTGCCGACACCATCAGCGACGGTGACGCGGGCTGCTTTATGCACGGCCCGACGTTTATGGGCAACCCGCTGGCCTGCGCCGTGGCAAGCGAAAGCCTCGCCATTCTGGAGAGCGGCGCGTGGCAGACGCAGGTGGCGGCGATTGAGGCGCAGCTGAAGCAGCAGTTAAGCGCGGCGGCGGAGGCGGAATACGTCGCGGACGTCCGCGTACTGGGCGCCATCGGGGTAATCGAGACAACGCATCCGGTGAACATGGCCGCGTTGCAGCGCTTCTTCGTTGACCAGGGCGTGTGGGTGCGACCTTTCGGTAAGCTGATTTACCTCATGCCGCCGTACAGCATTTCTGCGGATCAGCTCCGCAAGCTGACCGGGGCAGTGGTTGAAGCCGTTAACACTTCAGCGCATTTCGCGATTTAACCCCATGCGTTACACTTTCTGAATGAGTGAGTAACGAGGAAAATCGGATGAAAATCATCAGTAAAGATTTGCGCGACGGCGAAAAGCTGCCGGAACGTCACGTGTTTAACGGGATGGGTTATCAGGGGGATAATATCTCTCCCCATCTGGCGTGGGACGATGTGCCAGCGGGAACCAAAAGTTTTGTTGTGACCTGCTACGATCCGGATGCGCCAACCGGGTCGGGCTGGTGGCACTGGATCGTGGCAAACCTGCCCGCCGACACGCGCGTATTACCGCAGGGCTCCGGTTCCGATCTGGTTGCTCTGCCTGACGGTGCGATTCAGACGCGCACTGACTTTGGCAAAGCGGGCTACGGCGGCGCGGCGCCGCCAAAAGGGGAAACGCACCGCTATATCTTCACCGTGCACGCGCTGGATGTGGACAAGATTGAGGTCGACGAAGGGGCGAGCGGCGCGATGGTAGGCTTTAACGTGCATTTCCATTCGCTGGGTAGCGCGTCGATTACGGCGATGTATTCGTAATCGTGCGGGCTGATGCCCTCACCCCGGCCCTCTCCCACAGGGAGAGGGTTAGGGTGAGGGTAAAAATCACAGCACGGAAGGCAATAACCCCACCAGCCGCCCTTCTTGCAGAAGCTGCATCGCCTTATCAATATCCGGCGCAAAGAAGCGGTCGTCATCGTAGTGCGTAACGTGCTCGCGCAGCGTATGACGCGCCTGCTCCAGCAGCGGGCTGGATGTTAGCCCTTCGCGCAAATCAATACCCTGACACGCCGCCAGCCACTCCACCGCCAGCACGCCGCGGGTGTTAGAGGCCATCTCCCACAGACGACGCCCGGCAGCCGGGGCCATCGACACGTGATCTTCCTGGTTGGCTGAGGTTGGCAGGCTGTCCACGCTGTGCGGGTGCGACAGCGCCTTGTTCTCGCTTGCCAGTGCCGCGGCGGTGACCTGGGCGATCATAAAGCCCGAGTTCACGCCGCCGTTACGCACCAGGAATGGTGGCAGCTGGGACATGTGCTTATCCATCATCAGCGCGATTCGACGCTCAGACAGCGCCCCGATTTCGGCAATCGCCAGCGCGATATTATCTGCCGCCATCGCCACCGGCTCGGCGTGGAAGTTGCCGCCAGAAACCACCTCGTTTTCCTGGGCAAACACCAGCGGGTTATCGGACACCGCATTGGCCTCCACCAGCAGCACTTCTGCCGCCTGGCGCAGCTGAGTCAGGCATGCGCCCATCACCTGCGGCTGGCAGCGCAGGGAATACGGATCCTGCACCTTCTCGCAGTTATGGTGTGATTCGGCAATGTCGCTGGTATCGGTAAGTACGTGGCGGTACATGGCAGCGGCATCAATCTGACCGCGCTGGCCGCGCACCTCGTGGATGCGGGCATCGAACGGACGACGCGAGCCGAGCACCGCCTCAGTGGTCAGTGCACCGCACACCACCGCCGAGGCGAACAGATCTTCCGCTTCAAACAGACCGCGCAGCGCGAAAGCGGTCGACGCCTGCGTGCCGTTGAGCAGCGCCAGCCCCTCTTTTGCCGCGAGGGTGATCGGCGTTAAACCGGCTTTTTTCAGCGCCTCTTTCGCAGGCAGCCACTCCCCTTGCCAGCGCGCCTGGCCTTCACCCAGCAGGAGCAGCGACATATGCGCCAGCGGCGCCAGATCGCCGGAGGCGCCGACGGAGCCCTTCGCCGGGATCCACGGATAAACTTCCGCATTGACCAGCGCCATCAGCGCCTGGATCACGCTCAGACGAATGCCGGAAAACCCACGCGCCAGGCTGTTGATTTTCAACACCATCATCAGGCGGACGATCTCATCGTCCAGCGGCTGGCCAACCCCCGCCGCGTGCGACAGCACCAGCGAACGCTGTAAATTCTCCAGATCGTGCGTGGCGATGCGGGTCTGCGCCAGCAGGCCAAACCCGGTATTGATGCCGTAGGCGGTGCGCCCCTCCGCCACAATCGCCTCCACGCAGGCCACGCTGTCGTTAATGGCACGGTGGGCGCTTTCATCAAGGGAGAGTGTCACCGGCTGACGCCAGACGTGACGCAGCTGTTTGAGCGTCAGCGAGCCGGGAGTAAGTGTTAACGCGTTCATGCAGGCTTTCCTTGTGTGGCGGGGATCATCGGCAGGTTCAGGCCCTGCTCTTTGGCACAATCAATGGCAATCTCGTAACCCGCATCCGCGTGACGCATCACGCCGGTTGCCGGGTCGTTGTGCAGCACGCGAGCGATACGCGCGGCCGCTTCATCAGTTCCGTCACAGACGATGACCATCCCGGAGTGCTGGGAGAAGCCCATCCCGACGCCGCCGCCGTGGTGCAGCGACACCCAGGTCGCGCCGCTGGCGGTGTTCAGCAGGGCATTCAGCAGCGGCCAGTCGGAGACCGCATCCGAGCCGTCGCGCATGGCTTCGGTTTCACGGTTCGGACTGGCGACAGAGCCGGAGTCCAGGTGGTCGCGGCCAATGACGACCGGCGCGGAGACTTCGCCGCTGCGCACCATTTCGTTAAAGGCGAGGCCGAGTTTTTGCCGCCACTCCAGCCCGACCCAGCAGATACGCGCCGGCAGGCCCTGGAAGTTAATGCGCTCGCGCGCCATATCCAGCCAGCGATGCAGGTGTTCGTCATCGGCGACAATCTCTTTCACTCTGGCATCGGTTTTGTAGATATCCTCCGGATCGCCGGACAGGGCAACCCAGCGGAACGGCCCAATGCCGCGGCAGAACAGAGGACGGATATAGGCGGGCACGAAGCCGGGGAAGTCAAAGGCGTTATTCACCCCCATTTCTTTCGCCATCTGGCGGATGTTATTCCCGTAATCAAAGGTCGGAATACCCATCTTACTGAAGGCCAGCATCGCGGAGACGTGTTCTGCCATGGCGCGTTTAGCCGCCAGTACCGTGCCCTCAGGATCGGTTTCTGCTTTTTGCTGGTAGTCTTCCCATGTCCAGCCTTTTGGCAGATAGCCGTGGAGCGGATCGTGAGCGCTGGTCTGGTCGGTGACCAGATCCGGACGCACGCCGCGCGCCACCAGTTCCGGCAGAATATCCGCCGCGTTGCCGCACAGGGCAACCGACACGGCTTTGCCTTCAGCGGTGTACTTTTTGATGCGCGCCAGCGCGTCATCGAGGTTGTCGGCCTGTTCATCGACATAGCGGGTACGCAGACGGAAATCGATGCGGCTCTGCTGGCACTCAATGTTTAGGGAGCACGCGCCCGCCAGCGTCGCGGCCAGCGGCTGCGCGCCGCCCATGCCGCCCAGTCCGGCGGTGAGCACCCAGCGGCCTTTCAGTGAGCCGTTATAGTGCTGACGGCCCGCTTCCACGAAGGTTTCATAGGTGCCCTGCACAATCCCCTGGCTGCCGATGTAGATCCAGCTACCGGCGGTCATCTGGCCGTACATGGCCAGCCCTTTTGCGTCCAGCTCGTTGAAGTGTTCCCACGTCGCCCAGTGCGGCACCAGGTTGGAGTTGGCAATCAGCACGCGGGGCGCATTTTTATGGGTTTTGAATACGCCAACCGGTTTGCCGGATTGCACCAGCAGCGTTTCGTCGTTTTCGAGATTCGTCAAAGACTCGACAATCGCGTCATAGCACGCCCAGTTGCGCGCGGCGCGGCCAATGCCGCCGTAGACCACCAGCTCGTGGGGATTTTCTGCTACCTCAGGATCAAGGTTGTTCATCAACATGCGCAGCGGTGCTTCGGTGAGCCAGCTTTTTGCGGTGAGCGTGGTGCCGCGCGCGGCGCGGACATCCTGCTTGCGGTATTTATCTGACGACATTGTGTGTTCCTCATAAGGGACAGATGATGCATTTAGATATACTTGTATAGACAAGCACATACAAGGTCGGATTTAACAAAAAAGATACAATTTTGCTATATTGCGTTAGCGATCACGCTTATAAAACTTATGACATAAAGTGGCCCTGCAACCGGTAGCGATTTCCCGGGAACAGCAGCTTCGCATGCGACACAATTTGCGAGGACGACCAGGTACGACGGCGGATCAGCAGGCAGGGATCGTGCTCTTTAATACGCAACAGCTCGCATTCCTGCGGCGTGGCGCGCACGGCTTCCACGATATGCTCCCCTTCCGTCAGCGGGGCGACGAGCGAGAGATACGCATGCGGTGTGGTTTGGGTGTAATCCTGATTCAGATAGTCCGGTATCCGCTCCGCATTGACGCAGCGATCTTCAATCTGGACCGGAATGTCGTTCTCATAGTGCACCATCACCGAATGGAAAATCCGGGTGCCCTCGGTAACGTTCAGCTCGATGGCCTGTTCGGCGCTGGCCTGCGTCTCTTCAAGCACCAGCACCTCGCAGTGGTGCTGATGGTTGCGGGCGGCAATTTCATCGGCAATGCTGCGGATTTCAAACAGCGCCGACTGTCCTTTTGGCTCCGCCACAAAAGTCCCGACCCCTTGCAGGCGCACCAGCAACCCTTCATCGGTCAGCTCCCGCAGCGCCCGGTTAATGGTCATTCGACTAAAGCCAAACTGCGCGACCAGTTCGGCTTCGGACGGAATGCGGTCATGCGGGCGCCAGACGCCGGCTGCGATTTTTTCGCTGATCGCCTGCTTCACCTTTTCGTAAAAAGGCGCGGGAGGGCTCGGCTTCGGCAGGGGCGAGCGTGAAAACATCATGACTCCTTGAATGTTGTTATGCCCACCAGTGAGCAATTTGCCAGGCCAGTCGGGCGGCAAGCTTCGCCCCCTGACCGTCCCGATCGTAGTGCGGATTAAATTCCACCAGATCCGCCGCCTGTAGTTTACCGCTTCGGCAGATACGCTCAATCACCGGGAACAGATCCAGCGCCGGGATCCCCAACGCCGCAGGGGCGGACACGGCGGGCATTTCTGCGGCAGGCAGCACATCGAGGTCAACGGTGAGATAAACCCGGTCTGCCTGCGTAAGCACGCTATCCAGCGCGGATAGCGCATCCCGGCGAAAATCGAGATCTTCAACCAGCGTCACGTTCAACCGCTCAGCTTCCTCCCACAGCGCCTGAGTATTCGCCGCACGGCTTACCCCCAGGCAGGCGTAGTGAAACACCCGAGACTGAGACGCGCAGTAGTGCGCCAGCTGGCGGAACGGCGTGCCGGACGTTGCCCGTTCAGCCTTGCGTAAATCGAGGTGCGCATCCAGGTTGATCACCGCAATGCGATCGTTCGGAAAGGCGTCCAGCACGCCGCGCCCGTGCGCCCAGGCGGTTTCATGTCCACCGCCGAAAACCAGAGTACGCATCCCGGATTGCTGGCACGCGGTTATGGCCTCGCTCAGCGCCTGCTGTGCCGCCTCCAGCGCGTGTCCTTCAACATAAACAGAACCCATATCCACGAGGCGCGCATGCCCCTGATGGCTCGCCATATTCGCCAGCGCGCCGCGCAACACATCGGGCGCCTGTGCAGCACCGGGCCTGCCCTGGTTACGCTTAACCCCTTCATCACATTCAAAGCCCAGCAGGGCAATGCCTGACGGCACGGGAGAAAAGTGTTCGCGCTGCTGTATGGTCTGGAAGAGACGTTTCGCGGTGCTGGACTCGGCGCTGTCGTCACGCCCCTGCCAGACCTGCGGGGAGACGGGATGCCACAGTTTCATGCTACCTGCCCCCGAAACACGCGTTGATACAAAGGATTCCGCCCCGGCTCGTAAACCATCTCAACCGGATGATTCGCCTCCCAAACGACGAAATCAGCCACATAACCGGGCTTTAACTGCCCGTGCGTCGCAGCACGTCCTAGCGCCTGCGCCGCATGCCGCGTCACGCCAGCCCAGGCCTCTTCCGGCGTGAGGCCAAACTGGACGCAGGCCATGTTCATTGCCAGATGCAGGCTGGCAAACGGACTGGTGCCCGGGTTGTAGTCGGTAGCCACCGCCATCGGCACACCCTGCTCTCTGAGCTGCGCCACCGGTGGACGCTGGCGCTCCTGAAGAAAATAGAACGCGCCGGGGAGCAATACCGCCACCGTGCCGCTTTGCGCCATCGCCTGAATACCTGCATCATCGAGATACTCAATATGATCGGCCGACAGCCCTTTATACTGGCTGACCAGCGCCGCGCCGCCAAGATTCGACAGTTGTTCTACATGCCCTTTTACCGGGATCCCGAGCGCGGCGGCGGCCCGGAACAGGCGCTCGGTTTGCGCCGGGGTAAAGCCGACATTTTCACAAAACACGTCCACCGCTTCAAATAACTCTTTTTGCCACAGCGTGGGCATGATCTGCTCACAGACCAGTGCCAGATAGGCATCCGGATCCTGTCGGTACTCGGCAGGAACGGCGTGCGCGGCCAGCAGCGTCGGGCTGATATCGACCAGATTATTCAGGCTGAGCTGGCGGGCAACCAGCAGCATTTTCTCTTCGGCTTCGGCATTCAGACCGTATCCTGATTTGATTTCAACGGTCGTTACGCCTTCATTCATCAGCCGCTGGAGTCGCTGCTGCGCCACCGTCAGGAGCGTTTCCGGCGAACTGTTGCGGGTGGCCGTGACCGTGGCGTTAATTCCGCCGCCCTGCGCGCTAATGGTCTGATATGACACGCCGTTAAGCCGTTGCTCCCATTCCGCTGCACGATCGCCGCCGAACACCAGGTGGGTGTGGCAATCGATCAGGCCGGGAGTAACCAGACGCCCGTCGAGATCGACACACTGACGATGCCCGGAGGGGATCTCGGATTCAGGAATAATGGCCAGAATCGTCTGGCCGCGCACAACGAGGGCATGTTGTTCTCTCAGGCCGTAGGGTTCCGCCTCGCCTGTCGCCAGGGTTGCCAGTCGCGCATTTCGCCATATAACATCATCGGGATTAAGCTGCTGCATGTGCCTTCCACTTGTCATGGGTTGTATAGACATTTATTTTCATCTGCCGCCTGCTGTCAACCGCATTGGGGGAAAATGTTATTTATTTGTGATGACTTTCCCGTCGCCTGCGGGCAAAAATGCAACTTTTCCGGTTTTTATCTTCCCGTTTCGCTCAACTTAGTATAAAAAAGCAGGCTATTTCGTCTATCCAGATAAGACTTGCATACCCAGGAGCATTACCTTGAATATTTCCAGGATTTCCCGTCTGGCGTTGGCACTCGCCTTTGGCGTGACTTTATCCGCTTGCAGTTCAACACCACCGGATCAGCAACCTTCTGAGCAGGTTGCTCCGGGCACCGCTTCCCGTCCGATCCTGTCAGCGGCTGAAGCGAAGAACTTCACCCGTGCGCACTATTTCTCGGCGATGGATCCCAATGCAGCCCCGTGGACGCCTTCTTCTATTAACCTGCCGAAACAGCCAGACTTCGTTGTCGGCCCGGCCGGGGCGCAGGGCGTTACACACACCTCTATTCAGGCAGCCGTTGATGCCGCAATCACCAAACACAGCGCATCTCGTCAGTACATTGCCATCCTGCCGGGTGAATACGAAGGAACCGTTTATGTTCCGGCAGCACCGGGAAGCATTACGCTTTACGGCCTGGGCGAAAAAGCGGTCGACGTAAAAATTGGCCTGGCGATTGATTCAGAGATCGACAGCACCACCTGGCGCCATCTGGTGAACCCGGCCGGTAAATACATGCCAGGTAAACCGGCGTGGTATATGTTTGATAACTGCCAGCGCAAGCGTACCGCCACCATTGGCGTGATGTGTTCGGCGGTATTCTGGTCACAAAACAATGGCCTGCAATTGCAAAACCTGACTATTCAGAACACCCTGGGCGACAGCGTTGACGCAGGTAATCATCAGGCCGTGGCGCTGCGTAGCGATGGCGACAAGGTACAGATTAACAACGTCAATATCCTGGGCCGCCAGAACACCTTCTTCGTGACCAACAGCGGCGTGCAGAATACCCTTCAGAACAACCGTCTGACGCGTACTCTGGTCACCAACAGCTACATTGAAGGCGACGTGGATATGGTCTCCGGTCGCGGCGCGGTGGTATTTGATAACACCGACTTCCGCGTGGTGAATTCACGTACGCAGCAGGAAGGTTACGTCTTTGCACCGGCCACGCAGTCTAACCTGTTCTATGGCTTCCTGACCGTGAATAGTCGCTTTACTGCTGCTGGCGATGGCGTGGCGCAGCTTGGTCGCTCTCTGGACGTGGACTCCGCCACTAACGGCCAGGTCGTTATCCGCGACAGCGTGATTAACGAAGGTTTTAACATGGCGAAACCGTGGGCGGATGCGGCTATCTCGAAACGTCCTTTCTCCGGCAACACCGGCACGGTGGATGATAAAGACAACGTGCAGCGTAACCTGAACGACGCTAACTTCAACCGCATGTGGGAATACAACAACCGCGGTCTGGGTAGCAAAGTGGTTGCTGAGCCGAAGCAGTAAAATGCCTGCTGCCGGGTGGCGGCTGCGCCTTACCCGGCCTGCCTCATGCATTAACCGCGCATAAAAAAACCTCGCATTTGCGAGGTTTTTTTTCGTCTACGGATCAGTAAGCGTTAATCACAACCCACATCGGCCCTTGTCCGACCGCATAGCGTCCTTTCTCTTCCAGTAGACCCTGCAAGCCCTGGATTTCATAGAGCGCAATGTGGTGGGATTTCTGCCCCGCCGCAATCAGGTATTTGCCGCTGTGGTCGACATTAAAGCCGCGCGGCTGGGTTTCAGTTGGCTGGAAGCCTTCAACTGCCAGAACGCTGCCGTCTTCAGAGACGCTGAAGACGGTGATCAGACTGGAGGTACGGTCACAGGCATACAGGTGACGGCCATCCGGCGTGATGTGAATGTCTGCCGCCCAGCGTGTGTCGGAGAAATCAGATGGCATCATGTCCAGCGTCTGTACGCACTCGATCTGCCCGTTAGGATCGTTCAGCTCCCACACGTCTACCGAGCTGTTCAGCTCGTTAACGACATAGGCATACTGCTGATTCGGGTGGAAGACCATGTGGCGCGGGCCTGCGCCTTCAACGGTGGTGACTTCCGCCGGGCTCTGCGCGACCAGATGGCCGTCATCGCTCAGGGTAAACAGGCAGATGCGGTCCTGCTTAAGCGCTGGCACCCACAGCGTGCGGTTATCCGGCGAAATGTTGGCTGAGTGGCAACCTTCGAGCCCTTCTACCACGTCGACGGTTTCAACGGGAATACCGTCTTCCAGGCGGGTGACGCTCACGCAGCCTGCATTGTAGGAGCCGCTGAAGATAAAGTTGCCTTTATGGTCAGTGGAAATATGGGTCGGGCTGCCCGGCAGAGGGGCTTCTGCGGTATAGGTCAGCGCGCCGTCATCCGGGGAGATGCGGTATGCCAGTACGCGGAATTCGGGGCGTACGCCGACATAAAGAAAACGTTTATCCGGGCTGACGACCATCGGCTGCACCTGGCCTGGCACATCAACAACCTGAACCAGCGTAAGCGAACCTTCTGTATTCAAACGCCAGACATGGATCTGCTGACTTTCAGGACTGGCGGTATAAACGGTTTGTTTCATGAATACTCCTGATTATTTTTAACGGTGAATGCTGAATTGTAGTCCGGGATTTTGCAGGGTTCCGCTCTCGGTGTACCATCCCGACAGACCTTAAATTCAACATTAACCCGGAAGAAAAAATGACCTCGCGAGTGATTGCCCTGGATTTAGACGGAACACTGCTTACCCCTCAGAAAACCCTGCTCCCCTCTTCTCTTGAGGCCCTCAAACGAGCCCAGGAAGCGGGGTATCAACTTCTCATCGTAACGGGTCGACATCACGTAGCCATTCATCCTTTTTATCAGGCACTGGGCTTAGATACACCTGCAATTTGTTGTAATGGCACCTATTTGTATGATTATCAGGCAAAAAAGGTTTTAGCCTCCGATCCGCTTCCCGTTACGCAGGCGCTGCAATTGATTGATTTACTGGATGAGCACGCCATTCACGGCCTGATGTATGTGGATAACGCCATGGTGTATGAACGCCCTACCGGCCATGTGATCCGCACCAGCAACTGGGCTCTGTCTCTGCCGGAAGCGCAGCGTCCGGTGTTTACTCAGGTTTCCTCCCTGCGCCAGGCGGCGGAAGACGTCGAAGCAATCTGGAAATTTGCCCTGACCGATGAAGACACCGCCAAACTGAATACCTTCGCAAAACATGTCGAGCATACGCTGGGTCTGGAATGTGAATGGTCCTGGCACGATCAGGTGGATATCGCCCGCAAAGGCAACAGCAAAGGAAGGCGTCTGACCCAGTTCGTTGAATCGCAGGGCGGATCAATGCAGGACGTAATTGCTTTCGGCGATAACTATAACGACATCAGCATGCTGGAAGCGGCCGGAACGGGCGTGGCGATGGGTAATGCCGATGACGCGGTGAAAGCGCGCGCTGACGTGGTGATTGGTGATAACACCACCGACAGCATCGCGCAGTATATCTATACCCACCTGCTGTGATCAGGCGGTTATGGAAACGCTCTTGATTTGCGCGTAAAGCCACAGGCCAGGCTTGATACCCAGCTCATCCCTGGCCCACGGGCTGATGCGCGCCCACAGCGTTCTGCTGCCCACTTCCAGCTGCACTTCCACCTGGCCGTTATCATCAAAACACTGCGCCACTTTTGCGCGCAAAATATTGCGGATACTGGTTTGCAGCGGCGGTTGCAGGACCAATGAGACATCCGACGCCTGAATGCGGATCCGTAACGTGGACTGAATCGGCGTATCGATTTTATTCACCCACAAATGCTGATCGCCCAGCGCCAGCGCGGTCATCGCGTAGTGCGGATGGTGCTCCAGCACGCTCACCTTCAGAATGCTGCTCTGCTGCTCCTTTGGCAGCCATGGATGCATAACGCTGCTGCCCCACACCTCCTCCAGATTGCCGAATGCCTTCACCCTGCCCGCTTCCAGCACCAGCACTTTGTCGGCCAGATGTAA
This sequence comes from Enterobacter cloacae complex sp. IR5402, assembly GCF_049238125.1. Classification (NCBI taxonomy): domain Bacteria; kingdom Pseudomonadati; phylum Pseudomonadota; class Gammaproteobacteria; order Enterobacterales; family Enterobacteriaceae; genus Enterobacter; species Enterobacter cloacae complex sp. IR5402. The sequence goes on along the minus strand of NZ_JBMKHO010000003.1, from coordinate 434,786 downwards.
AATCTCATCCAGCGAATGGCTGACGTAGAGCATTGGCACATTGATTTCCCGCGCCAGACGTTGCAGATACGGCAGCAGCTCGCGCTTGCGCGGAATATCCAGCGAGGCCAGCGGCTCATCCAGCAGCAGCAGTTCCGGCGCGGTTAACAGGGCGCGGCCAATCGCCACACGCTGTTTTTCACCACCCGACAGCGACGACGGCAGACGATCCAGCAGCGGTTCGATGCCCAGCAGCGCCACCAGCTTATCGAACTGTCCGGCCATGCTTTTTGCCATGCCGTAACGCAGGTTCCCGCGAACGCTGTAGTGCGGAAACAGGCGCGCATCCTGAAACACATAGCCGATACGGCGTTTGTCCGGTGACAGGCAGACCTTCTTCTCCGCGTCATTCAAGACGCGGTTATTTAACACAATACGGCCAGACTGGGGACGCGTCAGGCCGCTAATCGCATTAATCAGCGACGTTTTCCCCGCCCCGGACACGCCAAAAATGGCGGTGATACCGCTGGCAGGCAGCGTTTCGTTCAGCGTCAGGGTGTGACTGCCCAGGGTTTGCGTAAAGTTGAGTTCCAGCATCACGATTTCCCCATCCGTTCACGGCTGAGGCGCGCCAGCCATTCAGACACCAGCAGCGAGACCAGGGCGAGTACAATCGAAATAATACACAGCCGGGCCGCCGCACCTTCGCCACCCGGGGTCTGAATCAGGGTATACATGGCCGACGGGATGGTCCGCGTCTCGCCGGGAATGTTGGACACAAAGGTGATGGTCGCGCCAAACTCACCCAACGAACGGGCGAAGGCTAACACCGTACCGACGATAATGCCCGGTAACGTGAGCGGAAGCGTAATGGTCAGGAATACCCGCCAGCGGCCTGCGCCCAGCGTGCGGGCGGCCTGTTCTAACCGGATATCCACCCCTTCCAGCGCCAGGCGGATAGCGCGCACCATCAGCGGGAAGGACATTACTGCCGCGGCCAGAACCGCGCCGCGCCAGCTGAAAGCAAAGGTCAGTCCGAACCAGTCGTACAGCCATTCGCCGATAAAACCGCGTCGCCCCATGGAGATCAGCAGCAGATATCCGACCACCACAGGCGGTAAGACAAGCGGAAGATGGAGAACACTGTCGAGCAGGGCTTTGCCTGGAAACTTCACGCGAACCAGTAACCAGGCAAAGAACACCCCAAAGGGCAAACTCAGCGCAACCGCCAGGGAAGAGACTTTCAGGCTCAGCAGCACGGCCTGCCATTCAGGTTCGGTCAATATCATTCGTGAGTCGTAAATCCGTAACGTTTAAAGATAGCGGACGCTTCAGGCCCCTTCAGGTAGTCAACGAAGGCCGTCACGCTCGCATTTTTATGTCCATCAACTATCGCAACAGGATATTCCACTTTCTTATGCGAGTCTTCCGGGAAGGTGCCCACCACCTTCACACCTTTACTGGCGACGGCATCGGAGCCGTAAACGATCCCGAGTGGCGCCTCGTTACGCTCCACCAGCGCCAGCGCGCCACGCACATCTTCTGCGGGAGCCAGCTTCGGCGATAAGGTTTCCCATGCGCCAAGTTTTTGCAGCGCTTCTTTCGCATAAATCCCGGCAGGAACATGCTCCGGATCGCCCACCGCCAGACGACCACCGTTGAGCAGACGGGTCCAGTCCGTCTGTTTGTTGATGGCGATGTCGCCCTGCTTGCTGTTTGCGGGTGCAACCACCACAAGGCTATTTCCCAGCAGCGTTTCGCGGGTAGCCGTATCAACAGATTTTTTCTCCACCGCGTAATCCATCCATTTCTGATCGGCAGAGATGAACAGATCCGCGGGCGCCCCCGCTTCAATCTGGCGGGCCAGCGTGGACGAGGAGGCAAACGACGAGACCACCTCGACGTTTTTCTCTTTTTTGTATACCGCAGCAATATCCTGCATCGCGTTAGTCAGCGACGCCGCCGCAAAGACCGTGATTTTTCCTTCATCCGCCAGCGCGTGGCCGGTGAGTGAGAGAGTCAGCGTTGCCCCTGCGAAAAGGCGTACCCATGAACGTGCCATTTGAAGCTCCTGTGCGTATCGTTATATACAAACAAATATAACGATATATCGCAGGCGTTCCTAGCGCTAAATCGTACCCATTAATGCGTAAACTCAAGGAACGTTGTAAAAGATATCGGCGGGAGAGGAATAAACTTGAGAGCAAAACGCCCGGGCTGGCCGGGCGTTTTGGAGGAAATCATTGCTGCTTTTTAGGCTGGTCACGACGATGACCAATGTTCGAAAAGACGTTGAACACTTCACCCAGGCCGTAGATGGCACCGAGGATGATAGCCATCACTACTGGCACCATGATTACCGCGAATACCAGACTTTTCAACAACTCTAACATGGTTTTCTCCAGATCTTGTGAACGGCTTATTCTACCCTGAAAAGTAAGAAAAACATCCCCTTTTGTGCGGTGCGCTTTCCGCCCCCGGGCATTTGGGTCACAATAGCCTTTTTGCCGGGACACTGTTATGCAGGCCGAAATTCTCCTCACCCTACGACTTCAGCAGAAGCTTTTCGCCGATCCGCGACGTATCGCCCTGTTAAAACAAATAGAACAAACTGGCTCGATTAGCCAGGGAGCAAAAAACGCCGGCATCAGCTATAAAAGTGCCTGGGATGCGATTAACGACATGAACACCCTGAGTGAACACACGCTGGTTGAGCGCGCCACCGGCGGGAAAGGCGGCGGCGGCGCCGTGTTGACGCGTTACGGGCAACGTCTGATCCAGCTCTACGATTTACTGGCGCAGATCCAGCAAAAAGCATTTGATGTGCTGAGCGATGACGACAACCTGCCGCTGGACAGCCTGCTGGGCGCCATCTCCCGTTTCTCTTTGCAGACCAGCGCCCGTAACCAGTGGTTTGGTACGGTGACGGGGCGCGATCATTCGCAGGTGCAGGAGCATATTGAGATCCTGCTCGCGGACGGCACGACGCGCCTGAAAGCCGCCATCACCGCGCAAAGTGGTCAACGCCTTGGGCTGAACGAAGGTCAGGAGGTGCTGGTATTACTCAAAGCCCCCTGGATCGGCATCACGCTTAACCCTGAGCAGGCCGCAGAGGCCGACAACCAGCTGCGGGGACGCATCAGCCACATCGAGCGCGGCGCAGAACAGTGTGAAGTGCTGATGACCCTGCCGGATGGACAGTTGCTCTGCGCCACCGTTCCGGTGAACGACGCGACCGAATTAGACGAAGGTGCTGTGGTGACCGCATATTTCAATGCAGACAGGGTAATTATCGCCACATTGTGCTAAGCGCATTGACAACCCTGCTTACACTGAGTATCCCTGACATCTGTTGCTGCAAAAAATGGGATAACACATGTCATCATTGCATATTTCGCAAGGCACGTTTCGTCTTAGCGATACCCGTACCTTATCGCTGCCAGAGTTAACCCTTCGCGCCGGAGAAAGCTGGGCGTTTGTGGGCTCTAATGGCAGCGGAAAATCCGCGCTGGCCCGCGCTTTGGCTGGCGAAATAACCCAACTGAAGGGTGAACGTCGGTGCACCTTTACCCGGCTGACGCGCCTTTCCTTCGAACAGCTGCAAAAGCTGGTCAGCGATGAGTGGCAGCGTAACAATACCGATTTGCTCAGCCCCGGCGAAGAAGATACCGGCCGCACGACGGCGGAAATTATCCAGGATGAGATAAAAGATCCTGCCCGCTGTCAGCAGCTGGCGGAGCAATTTGGCATTACCGCCCTGCTTAACCGCCGTTTCAAATATCTTTCTACCGGCGAGACGCGCAAAACGCTGCTGTGCCAGGCGCTGATGAGCGAGCCGGAACTCTTGATCCTGGATGAACCGTTTGACGGACTGGATGTGCAGTCCCGCGCACAGCTGGCAGCGTTGCTGGCGTCGCTTAACCAGCAGGGATACACGCTTGTGCTGGTTCTTAACCGCTTTGATGAGATCCCGGATTTCGTACATTATGCAGGCGTGCTGGCGGACTGTAGCCTGACCGAAATCGGCGAGAAGGCCGTCCTGCTCCGTCAGGCGCTCATTGCACAGCTGGCCCACAGCGAGAAACTGGACGGTATTGCCCTGCCGGAGCCGGATGCGCCTTCGGCGCGCCACGGGCTGGAGCCTGACCAGCCGCGCATTGTGCTGCGCGATGGGGTGGTTGCTTACGACGATCGCCCTATTCTTAATCACCTCAGCTGGACGGTTAATCCTGGTGAGCACTGGCAGATCGTCGGCCCCAACGGGGCGGGTAAATCCACGCTGCTGAGCCTGATCACCGGGGATCACCCGCAGGGATACAGCAACGATCTCACCCTGTTCGGCCGTCGCCGCGGCAGCGGGGAAACCATCTGGGATATCAAAAAGCACATCGGCTATGTCAGCAGCAGCCTGCATCTGGACTACCGGGTGAGCACCACGGTGCGAAACGTGATCCTCTCTGGCTTCTTCGACTCCATTGGTATTTATCAGGCGGTATCCGACAAGCAGCACAAGCTGGCGCAGCAGTGGCTGGATATTCTGGGTATGGATAACCGGGTCGCCGATGCACCCTTCCACAGCCTGTCGTGGGGGCAGCAGCGGCTGGCATTGATCGTCCGCGCGCTGGTTAAGCACCCTACGCTGCTGATTCTGGATGAACCGTTGCAGGGGCTGGATCCGCTCAACCGTCAGCTGATCCGCCGCTTTGTGGATGTCCTGATTAGCGAAGGTGAAACCCAGCTGCTGTTTGTGTCCCACCATGCTGAAGATGCCCCGTCCTGCATCACCCATCGGCTGGAATTTGTGCCTGACGGCGAGCAATACCGCTACCTGCTGAACAAAATCGATTAACGCTCGGAGGGCGCTGCCCTCCGCTTTTCAGACAACCTGCAACAATACATCTCTATCTCTTTGATCTACAATGCACTCAGTCTGAGAAAAAGCGCGTGTGAAAACCAGTGTAAACGATACCACTATTTTATCCCATGTCACACTTTTCGCGTCTCTGATATGCTATGGTTAATTCATACCATAAGCCTAATGGAGCGAAATATGCGAGTTCTGGTAACAGGTGGTAGCGGTTACATAGGAAGTCATACCTGTGTGCAACTGCTGCAAAGCGGCCACGATGTTGTCATTCTTGATAACCTGTGCAACAGTAAGCGCAGCGTGCTGCCGGTCATTGAACGCCTTTCGGGTAAACAGCCGACTTTCGTTGAAGGCGATATCCGCAATGAAGCATTGATGACTGAAATCCTTCACGATCACGCGATTGAAACCGTTATCCACTTCGCGGGCCTGAAAGCGGTTGGCGAATCGGTGGCAAAACCGCTTGAGTACTATGACAACAACGTCAACGGTACCCTGCGTCTGATCTCCGCCATGCGTGCGGCCAACGTTAAAAACTTTATCTTCAGCTCTTCCGCAACCGTCTACGGCGATCAGCCAAAAATTCCTTACGTTGAAAGCTTCCCGACCGGTACGCCGCAAAGCCCGTATGGCAAAAGCAAGCTGATGGTAGAGCAGATCCTGACCGACCTGCAAAAAGCCCAGCCTGAGTGGAGCATCGCGTTGCTGCGCTACTTCAACCCGGTCGGCGCACATCCTTCAGGTGATATGGGCGAAGATCCGCAGGGCATTCCTAACAACCTGATGCCGTATATCTCGCAGGTTGCCGTAGGGCGTCGCGATTCCCTGGCGATTTTTGGTAACGATTATCCCACCGAAGATGGCACCGGCGTGCGCGATTACATTCACGTCATGGATCTGGCCGACGGCCACGTGGCGGCGATGCAGCAACTGGCGGACAAACCGGGCGTGCATATTTACAACCTCGGCGCCGGGATTGGCAGCAGCGTGCTGGATGTGGTGAATGCTTTCAGTAAAGCCTGCGGCAAGCCGGTGAAGTATCACTTCGCTCCCCGCCGTGATGGCGACCTCCCGGCTTACTGGGCCGATGCCACCAAAGCGGATAAAGAGCTCAACTGGCGTGTCACCCGCACGCTCGATGAAATGGCACAGGATACCTGGCACTGGCAATCACGCCATCCGCAGGGCTATCCGGACTAAGGATTTGTCATGACGCAATTCAATCCCGTCGATCACCCGCATCGTCGTTTTAACCCGCTCAGCGGGCAATGGATTTTAGTTTCACCGCATCGCGCCAAGCGCCCCTGGCAGGGGGCGCAAGAGACGCCTGCCAAACAGACGCTGCCGCAGCATGATCCGGACTGTTTCCTCTGCCCGGGCAATACCCGCGTGACGGGCGATAAAAACCCGGACTACAAAGGCACCTTCGTGTTTACTAACGACTTTGCCGCGCTGATGACCGATACGCCGGACGCGCCGGAAAGCCATGACCCGCTGATGCGCTGCGAAAGCGCCCGCGGCACCAGCCGCGTGATCTGCTTCTCGCCCGATCACAGCAAAACGTTGCCGGAGCTGAGCGTGGATGCCCTGAAAGAGGTGGTCAGCACCTGGCAGGTGCAAACCGCGGAGCTGGGCCAGAGCTATCCGTGGGTGCAGGTGTTTGAAAATAAAGGCGCGGCGATGGGCTGCTCCAACCCACATCCGCACGGTCAGATCTGGGCGAACAGCTTCCTGCCGAACGAAGCCGAGCGTGAGGACCGACTGCAAAAAGCGTATTTCACCCAGAACGGTTCGCCTATGCTGGTGGATTACACCCAGCGTGAGCTGGCGGATGGCAGCCGTACCGTGGTGGAAACCGAACACTGGCTTGCGGTAGTCCCTTACTGGGCGGCGTGGCCATTTGAGACGCTGCTGCTGCCGAAAGCCCATGTTCAGCGCATTACCGAACTCAGCGACGCCCAGCGTGACGACCTGGCGCTGGCGCTGAAAAAACTGACCAGCCGCTACGACAACCTCTTCCAGTGCTCCTTCCCCTACTCCATGGGCTGGCACGGCGCGCCGTTTAACGGCGAAGAGAATCAACACTGGCAGTTACATGCACACTTCTACCCGCCGCTGCTGCGCTCAGCAACGGTACGTAAATTCATGGTGGGCTATGAAATGCTGGCGGAAACCCAGCGCGACCTGACGGCGGAACAGGCGGCAGAACGTCTGCGTGCCGTTAGCGACGTCCATTACCGCGAATCAGGAGTCTAAAAATGAGTCTGAAAGATAAAACACAATCCCTGTTTGCTGAAAAATTTGGCTACCCTGCCACCCATGTTATCCAGGCGCCAGGCCGCGTTAATCTGATCGGCGAGCACACCGACTATAACGACGGTTTTGTCCTGCCGTGTGCCATCGACTACCAGACGGTGATCAGCTGTGCGAAACGCGACGATCGTCATGTGCGAGTAATCGCCGCGGATTACGGCAACGAAATTGACGAATTTTCCCTCGATGCGCCGATCGTGACCCACGACAGCCAGCAGTGGTCGAACTATGTTCGCGGCGTGGTGAAGCACTTGCAAAAGCGTAACAAGAATTTCGGCGGGGCCGATCTGGTGATCAGCGGCAACGTGCCGCAGGGGGCGGGATTAAGCTCTTCCGCATCTCTGGAAGTGGCGGTCGGCACCGTGTTCCAGCAGCTTTATCATCTGCCGCTGGACGGGGCGCAGATCGCCCTGAACGGTCAGGAAGCGGAAAACCAGTTCGTGGGCTGCAACTGCGGCATTATGGATCAGCTGATTTCCGCGCTGGGCAAGAAAGAACACGCTTTGCTGATTGACTGTCGCTCCCTCGGGACCAAAGCGGTTCCGCTGCCTAAAGGTGCGGCTGTGGTGATCATCAACAGCAACTTCAAACGCACCCTGGTGGGCAGCGAGTACAACACCCGTCGCGAACAGTGCGAAACCGGCGCGCGCTTCTTCCAGCAGCCAGCCCTGCGTGATGTCTCACTTGATGAATTTAACAAGGTCGCCCACGAGCTGGACCCGGTTGTCACGAAGCGCGTGCGCCATATACTGACCGAAAATGCCCGTACCGTAGAAGCCGCCTCCGCGCTGGCGAAAGGTGACCTGAAACGGATGGGCGAGCTGATGGCCGAATCGCATGCCTCCATGCGTGACGATTTCGAAATCACCGTGCCGCAAATCGACACCCTGGTTGAAATTGTGAAAGCCACGATTGGCGACAAAGGCGGCGTGCGTATGACCGGCGGCGGATTTGGCGGGTGCGTCGTCGCCCTCGTGCCGGAAGAGCTGGTCCCTGCCGTCCAGGACGCCGTGGCTAAGCAGTACGAAGCCAAAACGGGCATCAAAGAAACTTTCTACGTCTGTAAAGCATCACAAGGAGCCGGACAGTGCTAAACGAAATACCTACACTCGCACCGGATGGTCTGCCGTATCGCCTGTTAACCCTGCGCAACAGCGCCGGGATGGTGGTTACGCTGATGGACTGGGGCGCAACCTTACTTTCTGCCCGCGTACCGATGCCTGACGGCAGCGTGCGCGAAACCCTGCTCGGCTGCGCATCGCCGGAGCAGTATATCGAGCAGACCGCTTTTCTGGGCGCATCCATAGGCCGCTACGCTAACCGCATCGCCAGAAGCCGGTTTACGCTGGACGGCGTAACGTATTCCCTGCTTGCCAGCCAGGGCGAAAATCAGCTGCACGGCGGCCCGGAAGGGTTTGATAAACGTCGCTGGAAGATTGTGCAGCAAAATGACGGTGAGGTCTGGTTCTCTCTGGACTCCCTCGATGGAGACCAGGGTTTCCCGGGCAATCTCACCGCAACGGCGCGCTTCACCCTGACCGAAGATAATCGCATCGCCATTGAGTACCGCGCGACCGTCGATAAGCCGTGCCCGGTCAACCTGACTAACCACGCCTATTTCAACCTTGACGGTAATCAGACCGATGTCCGCAGCCACAAACTCCAGATCCTGTCGGACGAGTATCTGCCGGTCGATGAGATGGGTATCCCTTATCAGGGGCTGAAACCGGTAAGCGGTAATAGCTTTGATTTTCGTCAGCCGAAAACCATCGCCCAGGATTTCCTGAGTGATGACGATCAGCGCAAGGTGAAAGGCTACGACCACGCGTTCCTGTTGCAGGCGAAAGGCGATCTTTCTCAACCTGCCGCACAGGTCTGGTCTGCTGATGAGAAATTACAGATGACGGTCTACACCACCGCCCCCGCCCTACAGTTCTATTCCGGTAACTATCTGGAGGGTACCACGGCGCGCGAACATGACGCCTACGGCGCCTGGCAAGGCCTGGCGCTGGAGAGCGAGTTCCTGCCAGACAGTCCTAACCATCCTGAATGGCCGCAGCCGGACTGCGTGCTACGTCCGGGTGAAGAGTACGTAAGCGTCACCGAGTATCATTTCATTCCGCGCGCTTAATGTCCGGCGGCGCACGGGCCTACAAATGTAGGCCTGATAAGCGAAGCGCCATCCGGCAAAAAAGCCTGGCCCTCACCGCGAGGGCTTTTTTATCTCCGCCTTGCTGAAAATAGCGGCGATCGCAGACAAAATCATAACCCTGGATTCACATGCATCTTACACTCTCGAACTATTTTCGCTATGGTTAGGGTTAAGCGTTGCTGCTGGCACAGTCACGGCAATATAATGAGAATTGTTATCATTCAAAATGCTTGAGGAGTAAGAAATGGCTAATACTAAGCTTGTCCTGGTGCGCCACGGCGAAAGCCAGTGGAACAACGAAAACCGCTTCACCGGTTGGTATGACGTTGATCTGTCCGAGAAAGGCGTGAGCGAAGCAAAAGCGGCAGGTAAACTGCTGAAAGAAGAAGGCTTCACCTTTGACTTTGCTTACACCTCTGTGCTGAAACGTGCCATCCATACCCTGTGGAACATTCTGGACGAGCTGGATCAGGCCTGGCTGCCGGTTGAGAAATCCTGGAAACTGAACGAGCGTCACTACGGTGCGCTGCAAGGTCTGAACAAAGCGGAAACCGCAGAAAAATACGGTGACGAGCAGGTTAAGCAGTGGCGTCGTGGTTTTGCGGTTACGCCTCCAGAGCTGAGCAAAGATGACGAGCGCTACCCGGGCCACGATCCGCGTTACGCGAAGCTGACTGAGGCTGAACTGCCGCAGACCGAAAGCCTGGCGCTGACCATCGACCGCGTTGTGCCTTACTGGAACGAAACCATTCTGCCACGCCTGAAAAGCGGCGAGCGCGTCATTATCGCTGCTCACGGTAACTCCCTGCGTGCGCTGGTGAAATACCTGGACAACATGGGTGAAGATGAAATCCTCGAGCTGAACATCCCTACCGGCGTGCCGCTGGTGTACGAGTTCGACGAAAACTTCAAGCCAGTTAAACATTACTACCTAGGTAACGCCGACGAAATCGCTGCAAAAGCGGCAGCCGTGGCGAACCAGGGTAAAGCGAAGTAATATTTGCCGGACATAAAAAAAGCGTGGAGAAATCCACGCTTTTTTATTACCCGCGAAATACTTAGCCGCGACGCGCTTTAACCGCATCCGCCAGCTGACGCAGGATCGCATCGGTATCGTCCCAGCCAATGCAGGCATCCGTCACGCTCTTACCGTAGACCAGCGGCTCGCTGCCCTCCAGGTTCTGGTTGCCTTCAACCAGATGGCTCTCAATCATCACCCCAATCACTGCGCGTTCACCGCTGGCGATTTGCTGACACACATCTGCGCCGACTTCCATCTGCTTTTTGAACTGTTTGCTGGAGTTGGCATGGCTGAAATCGATCATCACCTGCGGTGCCAGACCTGCTTTCTCCAGCCCTGCTTTTACCTCCGCTACGTGTTTAGCGCTATAGTTAGGCTCTTTACCGCCGCGCAGTATGATATGGCAATCGCCATTACCGCTGGTATTCACGATAGCCGAGTGGCCCCACTTGGTCACCGACAGGAAGCAGTGCGGCGCGCCCGCCGCATTAATGGCGTCAATGGCGACCTTGATGGTGCCATCAGTGCCATTTTTGAAACCCACCGGGCATGACAGGCCAGACGCCAGCTCGCGGTGAACCTGAGATTCAGTCGTACGCGCACCAATAGCGCCCCAGCTCATCAGGTCAGCCAGATACTGCGGGGTGATCATATCGAGGAATTCTCCGGCAGCAGGCAGCCCGCTGTCGTTGATCTCCAGCAGCAGCTTACGCGCAATGCGCAGGCCGTCGTTAATCTGGAAACTGTTGTCCATATGCGGATCGTTGATTAACCCTTTCCAGCCCACGGTGGTACGCGGTTTTTCGAAATAAACGCGCATCACGATTTCCAGTTCGCCTTTCAGCTCTTCACGCAGGGCGAGCAGACGCGACGCATACTCTTTGGCCGCAGCAGGATCGTGAATGGAGCATGGCCCGATCACTACCAGAAGACGATCGTCGCTACCTTTCAGGATCTTGTGGATCGCCTTGCGGGCATGAGACACCGTGTTGGCGGCATTTTCGGTGGCGGGGAATTTTTCAAGGAGCGCTACGGGAGGTAATAACTCATTGATCTCTTTAATGCGTAAATCGTCGTTCTGATAATTCATCTTCTTTCCGGCTCTGCCATATCTTTAGTAATGAAAGCAATCCTTTCAATCTAACTTGTCGGCCACGAAGTGTAAACGGGCTTTTACACTTCGCGCAGATAATTCCTGGAATTCGCCTAAAATACGCAACAAAATAGCGAAAAATGAGATCTGGCCTAAGCTTTTTACTTGTAACGACTGTTTTTAAATATTTATACGCGATTCCATCCTGACATAATTCAGGAGTCCGGAATCTTTCGCCACTGAACAAGATGCACTGTTGGAGAATGTTATCCAGCGTAACGATAAGAACAGGAGCACCATGATGAAAATGACGAAACTGACTACGCTTTTCCTGACGGCAACCCTTACCCTGGCAAGCGGTAGCGTACTGGCTGCTGATGCAGGCTCATCCGGCAGCAACGGCGACGCGAATGCCGCTGCCGAAGCAGGCCAGGTTGCGCCGGATGCAAAACAGAATATCGCGCCAAACAATGTTGATAACAGTATTATCAACACGGGCAATACCAATACTGGCGGGACGAACACAGGCACGATGAACCATGAGGGTATGACTACCGACGAGGTGCATAAAAACTCAGTCTGTAAAGACGGGAAATGCCCGGACCCGAATGACAAAGTGGGCAGCGATGCCAATACCAAAACGGACGGTACTACCCAGTAACCTTCCATAAGGTAAAACAGGGAGAGCGAATGCTCTCCTTTTTTATTTAAGCTGTTAAAAACGCTACACTAAAAATAATAATAAATCAGGAACGATACCATGGCGCACTCCCACTCCCATTCCCACTCCACTGGCGATGAAAATGCCAAACGGCTTTTGCTGGCTTTTGGCGTCACTGCCACCTTTATGATTATTGAGGTCACAGGCGGGCTGATATCCGGATCGCTGGCGCTGCTGGCCGATGCCGGGCATATGCTGACCGACGCTGCCGCGCTCCTGTTTGCTCTGCTGGCCGTGCAGTTTGCCCGTCGCCCTCCCAATACCCGCCACACCTTTGGCTGGCTCAGACTGACCACGCTTGCCGCCTTTGTGAATGCGATTGCACTGGTGGTCATTACTATTCTTATCGTCTGGGAGGCTTTTCAGCGCTTTCGGCATCCACAACCGATAGCCGGGACGACAATGATGGTTATCGCCATTGCCGGGTTGGTCGCCAATATTCTGGCGTTCTGGATATTGCACCGCGGCAGCAGTGAAAAAAATCTGAACGTACGGGCCGCGGCGCTTCATGTGCTGGGCGATCTGCTGGGTTCTGTTGGTGCGATTGTGGCCGCGCTGATCATTATGGGCACGGGCTGGACCCCTATCGACCCGATTCTTTCCGTGCTGGTATCGTGCCTGGTATTGCGCAGCGCCTGGCGGCTACTGAAGGAGAGCGTAAATGAGCTACTGGAAGGCGCGCCCACATCACTGGATATTGGCGAACTGAAGCGCAACCTGAGTCGTTCCATTCCTGAAGTCCGTAACGTTCACCACGTTCACGTCTGGCTGGTGGGTGAGAAACCGCTGATGACGCTGCACGTTCAGGTTATTCCGCCCCACGATCACGATGCGTTGCTTGAACGTATTCGGCATTTCCTCGAGCATCACTATGAGATTGCGCACTCCACTATCCAGATGGAGTACCAGCCTTGCAGCGGGCCAGACTGCCACCTTAACGAGGCGCAGTCCGGCCACTCACACGCACATCACCATTAACGGGAAAGCGCGCGAGAGCCACGCTCACGCGCGCTGTTAATCCACATGCGGCTGCCGTTGAGAGCAATGAAGGTCAGGAGCATATACTCCAGCGACATGGCATAAACACCCTGGCGGGCAAAAATCACCACGCTAATGACATTGATGACCACCCACAGCAGCCAGTTCTCAACGTATTTACGGGTCATCAGGATCATTGCGGCAATCGACAACACCATCATGCAGGAATCCCAGAACGGGAAGGCATCCGGCTGAAGCTCAGGCATCGTCACATTTAATCCCAGACCCGACATGACCGAGACCGCCACGCGCGTCAGGAAGGCAAATACCGGATCAATAAAGACGGTCATAAAGCCGATAGCCACCACGCAGGCCGCGAACCAGGCGATGGCTTTTGGCAACGGCAGCCAGAGGATTTGCAGTTCCGCCTCCTGCTGACTGTTTTGCCGAGACCAGGCGTACCAGCCATAGATATTGGCCGCGAGGAAGAACAGCTGTAGAAGCAGGCTGGCGTAGAGCTGGATCTGGAAAAAGATGATCGCAAACAGCGTGACGTTTATCAGCCCGAACGCATAGTTGCTGATCATCTCAAGGCTGGCCAGCCAGATACAGAGTAAACCGGCCAGCGTACCCACCGCTTCAATCCACGACAGGTCATAGCCGCCCGCACCAATCGGGATATGAACCAGGATGTTCTGTGTGCTAAAAAAATCCATTTTTTCTCCGGGGCGTAATAAGTTAAGTACGTAGTGTAGCCGCAAAATCCAGCATACGGTTAAGTGGAATTAACGCGCCTTCACGCAGAGCGGCATCCACATGGATCTCATGCGCTTCGCCACCGTTCTCCAGCCCCTCCGCAATCGCTTTGAGCCCATTCATCGCCATCCACGGACAATGCGCGCAGCTTCGGCAGGTCGCCCCTTCTCCGGCGGTCGGCGCTTCGAGCAACGTTTTTTCCGGCACGGCCTGCTGCATCTTGTAGAAGATACCGCGATCGGTCGCCACAATGAGCTGCTTGTTCGGCAGGGTTTTCGCAGCATGAATAAGCTGGCTGGTTGACCCGACGGCATCCGCCATGTCGACGATGGACTGCGGGGATTCCGGGTGCACCAGAATCGCGGCGTCCGGGTATAAGCCTTTCATCCGGGTCAGCGCCTGGGTCTTGAACTCATCGTGGACGATACAGGCCCCCTGCCAGCACAGCACATCCGCACCGGTCTGTTTTTGTACGTAGTTTCCCAGGTGACGATCGGGCGCCCAGATGATTTTCTCCCCCAGGCTGTCCAGATGTTCAATCAGCTCAACGGCAATACTGGACGTCACTACCCAGTCCGCCCGGGCTTTCACCGCCGCAGACGTGTTGGCATAGACCACCACGGTACGGTCAGGGTGGGCATCACAGAAGGCGGTGAACTCATCAATCGGGCAACCGAGGTCAAGGGAGCATTCGGCATTCAGCGTCGGCATCAGTATGGTTTTTTCCGGGCTGAGAATTTTTGCCGTTTCGCCCATGAAGCGCACACCTGCAACCAGCAGCGTGGAGGCAGGATGTTTAGCACCGAAACGCGCCATGTCCAGGGAATCTGAGATACAGCCGCCCGTCTCTTCCGCCAGCTGCTGAATTTCCGGGTCGGTGTAGTAATGCGCCACCATCACCGCATCACGCTCTTTAAGCAGGCGCTTGATTTTCTCTCGATAGAACTGTTTTTCATCCCGGCTTAGCGGAGCAGGCTTTGGCGGGAAGGGATAGATTGCGGTTTCGGGATCAAACATCACACTCATTATGGCTTCTCGTTTTACTGGCTTAACAATATTGCCTTTGTTTTGCATGAGATAACAAAAATGAGGAAATGGTGTTTTGTATACTAAACAAGATAGCGAATTTGAGGGGGAATGTCATCGGGAAATGATGCCGGTAGCATCTGTCGGGTGGCGGCTTCGCCTTACCCGACCTGCAAGGCCCTGGCGAACGACAGACAGCAAAAAGGCGCCTTTAGGGCGCCTTTTTACATTGGTGGGTCGTGCAGGATTCGAACCTGCGACCAATTGATTAAAAGTCAACTGCTCTACCAACTGAGCTAACGACCCCTTACGGGATGTACTTCAAATCTATTCAGGCTGGTGGGTCGTGCAGGATTCGAACCTGCGACCAATTGATTAAAAGTCAACTGCTCTACCAACTGAGCTAACGACCCCTTACGGGATGTACTTCAAATCTATTCAGGCTGGTGGGTCGTGCAGGATTCGAACCTGCGACCAATTGATTAAAAGTCAACTGCTCTACCAACTGAGCTAACGACCCATTCGGGTGTTGCCTGAATTATCACTCGGTACCAATAAAATTGGTGGGTCGTGCAGGATTCGAACCTGCGACCAATTGATTAAAAGTCAACTGCTCTACCAACTGAGCTAACGACCCGAGTGGTGGGTGATGACGGGCTCGAACCGCCGACCCCCTCCGTGTAAAGGAGATGCTCTACCAACTGAGCTAATCACCCACTCTGTGCTGCCGGAACTGCTTTAAGTGGTGGGTCGTGCAGGATTCGAACCTGCGACCAATTGATTAAAAGTCAACTGCTCTACCAACTGAGCTAACGACCCACTTTTGCGCTGCTTTCACGTTGTTTGATATCCCGTGGCAACGGCGGCATATATTACTGATTTAAGAATTCTGCGCAACAAAAATTTCGATGAAGATCACTTAACTGCTTAGGAATCATGCTGCACGACCAGAAATAACGCGATTTCTGGTCATGCGATAATCAACCCATCGAACTCAAACGTTTTTGTGCCTGTTTGGCGCCGTCTGTACCCGGGAATTTCGCAACCACCTGCTGATAAACCGCTTTGGCTTTTGCAGTGTCGCCTTTGTCCTGCATGATCACGCCGACTTTATACATCGCATCAGGCGCTTTCGGTGATTTCGGGTAATTTTTCACCACAGAGGCAAAATAAAACGCCGCATCATCCTTTTTACCCTTGTTGTAATTCAACTGACCCAGCCAGTAGTTCGCATTTGGCTGGTAAGTGGAATCAGGGTACTTCTTAACGAAGTTCTGAAACGCAACGATAGCATCCTCCTGGCGCGATTTGTCCTGCACCAGGGCAATGGCCGCGTTGTAGTCCGTATTCGCGTCACCGCTCTGTACAGGCGCACCAGACGACGCGGAGGCATCTGCCGCAGGTGCAGGCGTCGCCGCACCGCTTTGATCGCCTGCTGCTGGCTGTGCTGCTGCTCCGCCGCTGTTCAGGCTATCCATCTGCAACAAAATTTGCTTCTGGCGCTCCACAACCTGATTAAGCTGATACTGACTCTCCTGGATCTGACCACGAAGGGAATCAATATCATTCTGGTTATCGGAAAGCTGCTGCTGGAGTTGAGTTAAAAGCTGGCTGTGAGCGTTAGAAATACGCTCGAGTTGAGTGACTCGATCTTCTACCGAGCCTGAGCCGACACTACTGATTGGTGCCTGAGCAAAAGCGGCCCAGGGGGCCGCTATTCCAACCAGTAACGACAGACTCATCAGATGATGTCTGAAGTTACTGCTCATGCAATTCTCTTAGTAAACGAGTACGGCACGACGGTTTTTGGAGTAAGCCGCTTCGTCGTGACCCAGTACTGCTGGTTTTTCTTTACCGTAAGAAACGATGGAGATCTGGTCAGCAGAAACGCCTTTACCCTGGAGGTACATTTTAACAGCGTTTGCACGACGTTCACCCAGGGAGATGTTGTACTCCGGAGTACCACGTTCGTCCGCATGACCTTCTACGGTGACTTTGTAAGACGGGTTGCTACGCAGGAAGTTTGCGTGCGCATCCAGCATTGCAGCGAAGTCAGAACGAATGTCGTATTTATCCAGATCGAAGTAAACGATGTTGTTCTGCTGTAACTGCTGCATCTGAAGACGCGCTTGCTCTTCAGAAGACATATTGCCATTGCCGTTAGCGTCCATACCGGTGCCGGCACCCATCATGCCTTCGCCGCTCTGGTCATTGCTTGCGTTCTTGTTAGAAGAACACGCTGCGATTGCCATAACAGGCAGAGCGATCATCAGCCCCTTCAGCACTTTGTTCAGTTGCATTTCTAAGATTCCTTTAGTAATCAATTAATTATTATTACAGATACGGCGACCAGGCAGGTGATTTTACCTGTCCATCAGTTGCCGGAAGACGCGCTTTGAAACGCCCATCTGTAGAAACCAGATTCAGCACGGATCCCATCCCCTGAGAAGAGCTGTAGATTACCATGGTGCCGTTAGGTGCCAGACTTGGCGTTTCATCCAGGAACGTTGACGACAGTACTTGTACGCCCCCCGTTACCAGATCTTGTTTGGCAATGTGCTGCTGACCACCCGCAGTACTGACCATTACCATTGTTTTACCATCGGCACTGACGTCAGCATCCTGGTTCTGAGAACCTTCCCAGGTAATACGCTGCGCTGCTCCGCCGTTGATATTCACTTTATAAACTTGTGGACGACCTGCCTGGTCAGACGTAAATGCCAGATTCTGGCTGTCCGGGAACCAGGTTGGCTCAGTGTTGTTGCTACGACCATCCGTGACCTGACGGATCTGACCAGAACCAATATCCATCACGTACAGGTTCAGGCTACCGGTTTTAGACAGGGCAAACGCCAGTTTGGTACCATCCGGAGAGAACGCAGGCGCACCGTTGTGACGTGGGAATGACGCAACCTGACGCACAGCACCGTTAGACAGTGTCTGGATAACCAGCGCGGAACGGCCGCTTTCGAAGGTCACGTACGCCAACTTAGAGCCATCCGGAGACCATGCCGGAGACATCAGCGGCTGTGGTGAACGGTGTACGGTGAACTGGTTGTAACCATCGTAGTCAGAGACGCGCAGCTCATAAGGGAACTGGCCGCCGTTGGTCTGTACTACGTACGCGATACGGGTACGGAACGCACCTTTAATACCGGTCAGCTTCTCAAACACTTCGTCACTCGCCGTGTGGCCTGCATAACGCAGCCACTGCTTGTTCACCTTATACGTGTTTTGAGCCAGAACGGTACCCGGCGCACCGCCAGTATCCACCAGCTGATAAGCGACGTTATAGCCGCCGTCTGGCGCAGGAGTAACCTGTCCGACAACCACGGCATCAATACCCAGTGCAGACCATGCAGCAGGTTGAACTTCCTGAGCTGTACCCGGCTGCTGCGGCAGACGAGAACGATCTAAGGGGTTAAATTTACCGCTGTTACGCAGGTCAGCTGCAACAATGCCGCCAATATCTTCAGGCGCAGCGCCCGGGCCTGCCCACTGGAACGGAACGACACCGATTGGACGCGCTGAGTCGTTCCAGTCGGTAATGTCGATGCTTACTGTGGCATGCACTGCTGACGTCAACAGTACTAAAAAACCAAAAGCTAATCGTAATGCCTGCTTCATCATATCTCCCTTATCCGAACAATAAGTCCTGGATAATTTAGCAGAAGGTTAACAAACTCAAATACACAAAACTATCAGAACCCGATAACAGCAGCTCTGCTTATGGCTTAAAGTTCAGCGAAGCGTCTTTGAACACTTCATAGACAGCCTGTGATGGAGGTTTTGGCAGTTTTGCCTGATTCACTGCCACAAGTGCAGCCTGGCATAATGCTTCATCTCCCCCTTCTGACTCAACGCTCAGCACCATACCATCCGTAGCCAGTTTAATATGCAGTCGGCACGTTTTCCCGGTATAGAGCGATTTATCGTTAAGTCTGCTGGCAATAGCCGCGGCAATCTGATTCTTATAGTCGTTGATCTCAGCGCCAGAAGCACCGTTGTTCTTAGTGTTACCACTTCCTGCCGGTGCTGCGTTACTTCCTTTCGCCCCACCGCCCGTTTTCGGTGCATTCTTACCGGAGCTCAGGTCCCCCAGCAGATCGTCAACCCCTGCGGCAGCGGCTTTTTCCGCAGCAGCGGCCTTCATAGCTGCGGCTTTTTCAGCAGCAGCTTTCTTATCAGCAGCGGCTTTCTCAGCTGCCGCTTTTTTATCAGCAGCGGCTTTTTCCGCAGCGGCGGCTTTTTCTGCCGCAGCTTTCTCGGCCGCGGCCGCTTTTTTCGCAGCATCGGCAGCCGCTTTCTTCTCTGCTTCCTGCGCAGCTTTTTTGGCGGCTTCCGCTTCGGCTTTCTTCTGTGCGTCAGCGGCAGCTTTTTTCGCCGCTTCGGCTTCTGCTTTCTTCTTCGCATCAGCAGCGGCTTTCTTCGCCGCTTCGGCTTCCGCTTTCTTCTGCGCATCAGCAGCAGCTTTCTTCGCGGCTTCTGCGGCTAACTTAGCCTGAGCATCTGCCTGCGCCTTCGCGTCTGCCGCGGCTTTGGCTGCCGCCTCTTCCGCCTGCTTCTGCTGTTCCTGAGCTTTCTTCGCTGCGGCTTCAGCCTGTTTCTGCTGCTCCGCCTGCTCTTTAGCGGCTTCCTGCGCCTGCAAACGCTCTTTCTCAAGCTGCTTCAGACGTTCCTGCTCGGCGGCCTGCTTTTCACGCAGCTCTTCCGCCTGCTGTTGCGCCTGTTTTTCACGCTGTTCTTCCGCGCGTTTTGCGCTCGCCTGCTGCTGTTGCTGGCGATTATAGTTCTGCACTACCGCACCGGGATCCACCATGACGGCGTCGATGGACGAGCCCCCATCGCCGCCTGATGCATCAAGGTGCTCATCGAACGAACTCCAGATCAGCGCTGCAAAAAGAAATACGTGCAGCACTGCGGAGACGATTATCGCTCGCTTAAGCTTGTCGTTCTGTTCGGTTGCCTTTGACACTATCGGTTCCCAAAAACTACGCAGATGATCAAATAGGCTGAGTCATTAAGCCAACTGACTTAACGCCCGCGCTATGTAGCAAGTTCAGCGCTTTGATAATTTCATCATATGGTACGTCTTTCGCACCACCGATTAAGAAGACCGTCTTCGGATTTGACTCCAGACGTCGTTGCGCTTCAGCAATAACCTGCTCTGGCGGAAGCTGATCCATACGATCTTTCTCTACCACCACGCTGTACTGCCCTACGCCGGAAACCTCAATGATGACCGGAGGATCGTCATTGGTGCTTACCGCCTGTGATTCTGTCGCATCCGGCAGATCAACTTCCACGCTCTGGGTGATGATGGGCGCTGTCGCCATAAAGATCAGCAGCAGCACCAGCAGCACGTCCAGTAACGGAACGATATTGATTTCGGACTTGAGCTCGCGACGACCTCGTCCACGCGATCTGGCCATGGTTTACCCCTTGTTGCTCTCGGTGCTGGTAAACGCCTGACGATGCAGAATCGCGGTGAACTCTTCCATAAAGTTGTCGTAGTTCAGTTCCAGTTTGTTCACGCGCTGGTTCAGACGGTTGTACGCCATTACCGCCGGAATTGCGGCGAACAGACCGATTGCGGTCGCGATCAGTGCTTCTGCGATACCCGGTGCAACCATCTGCAACGTTGCCTGCTTCACCGCCCCCAGGGCGATAAAGGCGTGCATGATCCCCCACACCGTACCAAACAGGCCGATATACGGGCTGATGGAGCCAACGGTTCCGAGGAAAGGAATATGCGTTTCAAGATTTTCCAGTTCGCGGTTCATGGAGATGCGCATCGCACGCGACGCCCCTTCTACCACGGCTTCCGGCGCATGGCTGTTAGCGCGATGTAAGCGAGCGAACTCTTTGAAACCGCTGTAGAAAATTTGTTCGGAGCCTGAAAGGTTATCACGGCGTCCCTGGCTTTCCTGGTACAGACGAGAAAGCTCAATTCCCGACCAGAACTTATCTTCAAACGCTTCGGCTTCGCGGCCGGCGGCATTAAGGATACGCGTTCTCTGGATAATGATGGCCCAGGATGCGATTGAAAAACCAATCAAAATCAACATGATAAGTTTAACCAGAAGGCTTGCCTTCAGGAACAAATCAAGGATATTCATGTCAGTCACTGCTTAAACTCCGCGACAATAGACTTAGGAAGCGCACGAGGCTTCATTATGGTTGGATCAACACAGACAATCAGGACTTCAGCTGAGTTCAGTACCGTGTTCTCTGCATTGACTATCCGCTGCGTGAAAACCAGTGAAGTTCCGCGCATTGATGTAATTTCTGTTTGAACTTCGAGCATATCGTCGAGTCTGGCAGGCGCAAAATACTCAAGCGTCATCTTGCGTACCACGAAGGCAACTCGCTCAGCCAACAGCACCTGTTGACTAAAGTGATGATGGCGCAGCATCTCTGTGCGTGCCCGTTCATAAAAAGCAACGTAGCTGGCGTGGTAGACCACACCACCGGCATCGGTATCTTCGTAATAGACACGTACCGGCCATCGAAACAGCGTTGTATTCACTTTACATCCCGGTAATACAAGAAAAGTTGGAGCTTTCAAACTTCGCTACTATACGCGCGGGAATGATGGTTTGGAATGGGGGAAAGTAAACGGAGAGTAAATTTTTATGGGCCATGGTAAGCCCATAACGTTAACGGACATTTCTTATTCAGAAGAAGAAGAAAATCAAACCGGCGAGGAGAACCAGATCGGCAATCAGTGGGCAGAAGATGCCCTGCCAGTGTAGCGCTTTCGGACGAAAGCCGACACCGTGAATCACGCCTGCGCACACCGCCCACATAATCAGGAAGCCGTGCCAGATTTCAAGCTCGCTGGTTTTCGCCGCGAAGCGCGACGGGTCCCAGAAGATACAGCCTGCCAGCAGTAATGCCATAATGAGGGAAAGCGCCCTCAGGGGGCGCTTATCCATTACCGCATATAAGGTTGCGATAATATTCATTAGTGCTTTTCTTCACCTGCTTTGGTCGCTTCTACATGCTCAAGCGCCAGGGCAGTGATGACACCAAACGCACAGGCAAGAAGCGTCCCTAAAATCCATGCGAAATACCACATATTCAGCTCCTTACTTAGTACATAGAGTGGGTGTTGCTTTCGATATGTTCTTTAGTGATGCGACCGAACATTTTCCAGTAACACCAGGTGGTGTAGAGCAGGATAATCGGTACGAACACGCAAGCAACATAGGTCATTAAGTTCAGCGTCAACTGACTGGACGTTGCATCCCACATGGTCAGGCTGGCATTCATCATGGTGCTGGATGGCATCACGAACGGGAACATCGCAATCCCCGCCGTCAGGATGATGCACGCCAGCGTCAGTGAAGAGAATACGAACGCCAGAGCGCCTTTCTCCAGACGAGACGTCAGCACGGTCAGCAGCGGCAGCAGCACACCCAGAGCCGGGATAGCCCACAGCGCAGGAGTATTGTTGAAGTTCACCAGCCATGCACCGGCCTGACGCGCCACTTCTTTGGTCAGCGGGTTAGACGGTGCAGTATGGTTGATCGCGGAGGTCACCACGTAACCATCAATACCGTACACCACCCACACGCCAGCCAGCGCGAAGCAGACCAGCGTCACCAGCGCCGCCACCTGAGCGGTAGCGCGGGAACGCAGGTGCAGTTCACCTACGGTACGCATCTGGAGATAGGTTGCGCCCTGGGTGATGATCATCGCCACGCTCACCACGCCCGCCAGCAGACCAAACGGATTCAGCAACTGGAAGAAGTTACCGGTGTAGAACAGACGCATATATTCGTCGACGTGGAACGGTACGCCCTGCAACAGGTTACCGAACGCCACACCAATGACCAGCGGTGGAACGAAGCTACCGATGAAGATGCCCCAGTCCCACATGTTACGCCAGCGGGTGTCTTCAATCTTGGAACGGTAGTCGAAACCCACCGGACGGAAGAATAAAGAGGCCAGCACCAGAATCATCGCCACATAGAAGCCGGAGAACGCAGCCGCGTAGACCATCGGCCAGGCAGCGAACAGCGCGCCGCCTGCGGTGATCAGCCACACCTGGTTACCGTCCCAGTGCGGGGCGATGGAGTTGATCATGATTCGACGCTCGGTGTCATTACGACCGAGGAAACGGGTGAGCATGCCCACGCCCATGTCGAAACCATCGGTGACCGCGAAACCAATCAGCAGAACACCGATCAGCAGCCACCAGATAAAACGCAATACTTCATAATCGATCATTTGATGACTCCTGTCTTAGCGTGCCGGCTGAGTAGTCGCAACAGACTGCTCGTAGTGATAGCGACCGGTTTTCAGGCTGCTTGGGCCAAGGCGCGCGAACTTGAACATCAGGAACAGTTCAGCCACCAGGAACAGGGTGTACAGACCGCAAATGAGCAGCATGGAGAAGATCAGGTCGCCTGCGGTCAGGGAGGAGTTCGCTACCGCTGTTGGCAGCACCTCACCGATCGCCCACGGCTGACGGCCATATTCCGCAACAAACCAGCCGGACTCGATAGCAATCCATGGCAGTGGGATACCGTAAAGCGCGGTGCGCAGCAGCCATTTTTTCTCACCGATACGGTTACGAATGACTGACCAGAACGAGGCCGCGATGATCAGCAGCATGATAATGCCGCAACCCACCATGATGCGGAACGCGAAGTACAGCGGCGCAACGCGTGGAATAGAGTCTTTGGTTGCCATCTGAATCTGCGCTTCCGTCGCGTCAGAGACGTTCGGGGTATAGCGTTTCAGCAGCAGACCGTAACCGAGGTCTTTCTTCACGTCGTTAAATTGATCGCGAACGGCCTGGTCGGTAGAGCCGGCGCGCAGCTGTTCCAGCAGCGAGTAAGCTTTCATCCCGTTACGGATACGCTCTTCATGCTGCACCATCAGATCTTTCAGGCCAGTCACCTGTTTGTCGACGGAGCGCGTGGCGATAATACCCAGAGCGTAAGGAATTTGAATGGCGAAGCGGTTTTCCTGCGCTTCCTGGTCAGGCACGCCGAACAGGGTAAACGCTGCCGGTGCCGGCTGGGTTTCCCATTCAGCTTCAATTGCGGCGAGTTTGGTTTTCTGCACGTCGCCCATTTCGTAACCGGATTCATCACCCAGAACAATAACGGACAGAATCGCGGCCATACCGAAGCTTGCTGCAATAGCAAAAGAACGCTTGGCGAACGCGAAGTCACGGCCGCGCAGCATATAGTAGGAGCTGATGCCCAGCACGAACATCGCGCCGCACACATAGCCAGACGCCACGGTGTGAACGAATTTAACCTGGGCAACCGGGTTCAGGACCAGCTCAGCGAAGCTGACCATCTCCATACGCATGGTTTCGAAGTTGAAATCAGATGCGATTGGGTTTTGCATCCAGCCGTTCGCCACCAGGATCCACAGTGCGGACAAGTTGGAGCCTAATGCCACCAGCCAGGTTACCGCCATATGCTGGACTTTACCCAGACGGTCCCAACCGAAGAAGAACAGACCTACAAAGGTGGATTCGAGGAAGAAGGCCATCAGACCTTCAATGGCCAGCGGCGCACCGAAAATATCCCCCACATAGTGGGAATAGTAAGACCAGTTTGTCCCGAACTGGAACTCCATGGTCAGACCGGTTGCCACGCCCAGCGCAAAGTTGATACCAAACAACTTGCCCCAGAACTTGGTCATATCTTTATAAATCTGTTTGCCGGAGAGGACGTAAACCGTTTCCATGATGGCCAGCAGGAACGCCATACCGAGCGTCAGCGGCACAAACAGGAAGTGGTACATCGCGGTCAAGGCAAACTGTAAGCGCGACAGTTCGACTACGTCTAACATTATGACTCCTTGCTCATCGCATGAAGACTCCGAGAGTGAACCCCGTTAGATAAGGATCCACACGCATGCCCCAATACAAAGTTATCTGCTTCCCTTCTTCGTTGCTTATTCTCTATATGAGGAAAAAGCAATGATGAAAGGTTACAAATACGTTAAGAAAAAACCAAATTGATCCCGTAAATATAATACGCTGCAAAACCCTTACAATAAACAGGTTTTTATTCAAACAGATTTACGTTTTTCGACGGCGATCAATTTATAGCAAAATTACCACTTTTCGGCCATTTTGATCGGGAACAATTTAACGCCTTTTTGAGCCTTTTTCCAAGGATTAAACATTGATTTAAATCAAAAACGGCCAGAGCTGTTAATGATGTTTCTTTGTGGTGCGGATAGTAAAAACCTTGTTAATGATATGTACATTTAAAGGCGTTGATGGTTATAAAAGCCAGAGGATAATATAAACAGTTGTGATTTTTATTAACGCGCGTGAAAAAACGCATTTTGCCGGAAGATAAACATATAATGTTATCTGCTTCACAGTATTTTTCTTTCGCTTTGCTACCTGCCGAAACGATTACATTTTATTCACTTTTAATAATCTTAAAATTAACACCCCTTCGTGACTATTTGATGAAATAAAGGCCGCAGGAATGCGGCCTTTATTTTATTTTGAGAATTACCTTTCAATTTTTATGCTGAAGGTACGTGACTGGCCTGGCCGGAAAGACCCCGTAATGGCTGAGCCCTCTTCCCCTTGCGCCTTGTACACCTCATTCATGTCCGTTTCGCAACAGGCCTGGACCTCACGGTTCACAGACAAAGCCACGTCACAGGAGCGGGTCTCCGAAGGGTTGTACAGACGAAGAATCATCTCGTCACGATCCTCCGCTTTTTTCAGCACACTGAGTACGCATCCGTTAGGCGCCAGCGTTAGCAGGCTATAGCTACGGGGTGTGGTGAAAGAGGCACGGTTAAGCTTCATCGCATCCCACGGAATTTTGTTATAACAGTGCACTGGCGTTAACCACGACTTCGCCTGCTGCGCAACGCCAGCACTGACGGGCAAACCATTAAAACTGAACAGGCTAAAGCGACAGGTTAACTGGCCCCGCATCTGCGAATCAGGCACCGGCATTTTGATCCCGGACGGTCTGCCGGGGCGCAGCAGTAAATCTTCCTTCCCAAGCACTCCCACGCCGCGAAGCAACGTCAGGGCAAACGTTTTTTGACGCTCGCCAGTCACTTCAAATTCGCGTAACCCTTCGGTAAACAGCGCCATCCCGTTACGCCGTTCCTGGAGCACCGCGTAGTTAAGCAGATTCCACACCGGCAGCGGCGCTTCCTTCCAGCCCTCCTCCTGCCAGTTCGCCATCGCTTCATCCTGTACAGGTCGCGTCAGCGAACCGAACTGGGTATCAGCTAACACCGTGTCTGTGGTGAATGGCGTCGGGATCAACACCCGAACACGGTGGTCATCCGCGTGATTTCCGAGACGCGCCTCAATGTCGATACGTCGGCTGTTATGGCTGAGCGTGACCGTGAGTTCTGCCTCAAGCGTTCCCGTCTGCTGACGCGCAGAACGTTCAGCGAGATCCGCCGGCACCGCCATGCGATGGCGGATCACCGCCCTGCTCTGCCAGACCTCGTGGATCACCTCAACCTCATGCTCGCCCTGCGCGGAAGTGAGTCTCCACTCTTCCCGTGAAGGCGAGTAGTCGTACTCATCGCCATCATCCGAGCTCTCTTCTATTTCCAGCGCGCGGTCATAGATAAGCCCGGACGCTTTATCGAGCAGACGCAG
The DNA here is from genome assembly GCF_049238125.1 of Enterobacter cloacae complex sp. IR5402. Classification (NCBI taxonomy): domain Bacteria; kingdom Pseudomonadati; phylum Pseudomonadota; class Gammaproteobacteria; order Enterobacterales; family Enterobacteriaceae; genus Enterobacter; species Enterobacter cloacae complex sp. IR5402. The sequence goes on along the minus strand of NZ_JBMKHO010000003.1, from coordinate 408,257 downwards.
GGTGCCGTCGTCGTTTAACGTTATTTCCCAGAAAGCATTTTCCAGTAATGCCTCCGACGTTGTTTCTGGCGCCAGCAGCTTGCCAGCCACGTGCGGCTCGATATAGAGCGTGCGGTAACCCATTGATGGCAGGATCTGGTTGAGCTGGATATCAAACTCCATAAAGGGATCGTAGTTGCCGTAATGCACAATCTGCCGGTCTATTAAGCCGGGGTCGATTTCACGCGCGCTGCGCAGGCAGTAAGGGATTTCATTCCCCCTATCGTCCAGCAGGCGGAACTGGCTGGCGCGCAGACGTATCGTAGTGTTAATCACTTCCTCACGCGGCCAGGGCGTGAGGTTAAACATCACCAGTTTGTCTTCCTCGCACTGCGGCATGTTGTCGACAATCTTGCGCATATAGAAGCATGTCAGGTTATCGGCCATGTCTTCCGCCAGCTCGAAGCGTGACATCACCTCACGATGCACTTTGTCACTACAGCAGCAGCCGATACTGTCATGGGCGTGATTCTTGAGGATCTCTTTCCACATTTTTTCCAGCAAGCCGTGGTGATACTCAAAGCCCAGCGTCCAGGCAAGCGTGGCCAGCGGCTCAAGGACATTGACGATTTTATGCTCTATCCGGGCGTGGGCGATTTTGATGTCCATTCGCGTGGAGCCTATTGTCCGGTGCACCCGCATATATTTACCGTCAATAAACTCCCCTTTCAGCGTCGCCAGTTCATCGCGGTGCGCGTCAATGTGGTCAAACACCTCCTCGAAGCGGCTCATCACAAACTGACGCTGCGGATAGATTTCGCGCAGCTTATCCATCACCGCAAAGATGTTCTGCTGGAGCGGCATCTGATCATGGCCGTTAGGCAGCAAAATTTCTTTCGTCACGGAGGCTTTTTCCAGCACCTCGAAGTACGTGTCGAGCCGTTTGCGCAGCCCGGCCTCATCCTCCGGTAAGTACTTACCAATCGCGTAGCCCAGCGGTAACACCTGTGCCGTCACTTCACTGCCGTCCTGACTTTGCCAGAGAAATTCGGTTTTATCGGTACCATGCCGCTCGGAACACCCGCGCCAGAACATGGTGCGCGTGATGCCAAAACCGTTGTAAATGTGTGGCAGCTGGGAAGACATGCCGAAGGAGTCCGGCAGATAGCCAATTTTCATCGGCTCGCCAAAGGCCAGACAGTCGCGAATGCCGTACATCAGATTTCGGACAATCGACTCGCCGGAGACAAGGGTGGTGTCCGTCTGGGTATACCACGGCCCGATAATCAGCTTCCCGGCCACCACCAGCGCCTTCACGCGTGGCCTGTTTTCCGGTTTCACGGCAAAATAATCTTCCAGCACCGCCGTCTGGCCGTCGAGAACGTAGTATTTATACTCTGCGTCCTGCTCAAGACGGGTAAGGATCTCTTCCATATTATTGACCAGAAGAATACGTGACGCTTCGGTGGTGAAGTACCACTCCCGGTCCCAGTGCATATGTGGCGTGATATGAACGCGAGATACAGCTTTCATCTTCGTTTCCTGTCAGTGCGTGTTTAGGATGTTATGTCTTCAGTCACGTAGGTGCCGCTCTTCACGGCCTGGCGTCGCCAGAGGAGTAAAATGAGCGTAGAGATTGCGGCACCAATCAGCGCGGCGCCAAACCAGCCGGCAGCGGCCAGCACGCCGCCCAGCCCGGCATCATGCAGTAAGAAGAGAGAGAAAATGCCCGCGCCCGGGGTGGATAGCCCAATCCCCATCGCCCCGACAATCGCTCCGGTCGCCATTGACCCCAGAACAAATGAGCCGATGACCCGCAACGGATCCTCGATAGCCATCGGAATTGCTCCTTCGGTGATGCCCGCCAGCCCCAGCAGCCAGGTGGACTTGCCGGTTTCAATTTCGAACTGTTTGAACAGGTTCGGAGCCAGCATCGTTGATGCCGTCACGGTAAAGGCCGATACCATTTTGACGGAGGCAAAAATCGCATAAGGCCCGTATACGCCATTGGCCATCGCCCCCAGACAGAACGCGTAAGAGGCTTTGTTGACCGGACCGCCCAGATCGAACGAGCACATAAAGCCCAGGATCGCCCCCAGCAGCAGCGCGTTCGCGCCGGACAGACCGTTAAGCCAGGCGGTGAGGGCGTTATTGATCCAGGCCACCGGTTCGCCGATCACAAACAGCATCAGGCTGCCTGCGCCCAGCACGCCAATCACCGGATAAAGATAAAAGGTCAGAAAGCCGTTGTAGCGGCTACTCAGCCGGATGTGGTTTTTCACCCAGCGCATCAGGTAGCCCGCAATCAGCCCGCCGACGATGGCCCCCAGAAAGCCGGAGCCGATCATATTGGCGGCAAGACCCGCCGCAAAGCCTGGCGTTAGCGCAGGTTTATCCGCCAGCGAGTAAGCGGTGTAGGCCGCCAGAACAGGCACCATCAGAATACCGAGCATCCCGCCGCCCAGTTTGCGGTACATCCACAGCCACGAATTTTCCTGATCGAACAGATGCTGCAAGCCCAGGATTTGCGCCAGCAGTACCGACACGGCCAGCACCGTGCCGCCAGCGACAATCAGCGGCACCGCAAAGGAGATACCGCTGAGGAGCGCCTGCTTGAGTTCGGTTTTAACGCACTTTTTCGCGTCCGTGTCGACGTGCGCAGGACGCGCATCGGATACAGGCTGTAGCGCCAGCGCACGCTCAATGAGCGCTTCCGCATGGCGCAAGGGTTCCGCGACGGGCACGGAAATGGCAGGGATACCCTGAAAACGCTCGCGCTCTTTAATCGCCACTTCCGCCGCGAAGATACACGCTTTTGCCTCCTGCAACTGCTGCGCGGTGATGCGCCCCTCAATACCGTTTGCCCCCTGCTTTTCGACCACTACATTGACGCCGAGCTTACGTCCCGCTTTTTCGAGATATTCCGCTGCCATGTAGGTATGGGCGATCCCGGCCGGACAGGCGGTAACGCAGACGATCGTCGGGGCATTCTCTGCGACGGCGGTTTCTTGCGCCTCAGGCGCCGTTTCCAGCGCAGCAAGCACCGCTTCCGCGCTGGTCGCCGTCATCACGCGCGCCCTGAGATCGTCATCCGCCAGGCGAGACGTCAGTTCCGTCAGCACCTGAATATGCGTTGATCCCGCTTGTGCGGGAGGAATGGCGAGCAAAAAAATCAGCTCGACCTCCTCCGGTCCGTCCACGCCTTCCCAGGCCAGCGGCTCGCACAGTGTGGCCACGGCAAAAGCCGCTTCCTTTACCGCCGCTGATTTACCATGAGGTACGGCCAGTCCCTCGCCCAGCGCCGTCGGGCCAAGCGATTCGCGATGGAAAACCTCTGCCAGAAACGTATCGGCGCCGGCTATTTTGCCCAACGCTACCAGCCGCCTCGCAAGCTGACGGATTGCCTCATCACGGCTGGTAAACTGCGCCTGCACGCAGACAGCACGGGGGTCGGTCAGAGTCGTCAGGTTCATAAAGATCCTCACCTATCCAAAGTTATTGTCTGGGGAGGATTGTGGCAGAGCCAATAAGACATTTATGTGATCATTTTCACTAACACCGAAATTTGTATCTTATTTGTATTATTTACAAATCCGCCGCTGAAGGCATAATTCCCTGAAAACGTATTAAAAAGGCGCGACACAATGGGCAATAAACCGATGTACCGGCAGATCGCCGATGCGTTCCGCGAGAAAATTAATGCCGGTGAGTTAAAACCTGGCGACGCGCTGCCGACAGAATCCAGCCTTCAGGAGGCGTTTAGCGTCAGCCGTGTCACCGTGCGGCAGGCGTTGAAGCTGCTCGCCGACGAGCAGATCATCGAAAGTATTCAGGGCAGCGGCTCGTATGTAAAAGAGGAGCGGGTGAATTACGATATTTATCAGCTCACCGGCTTTTACGAAAAGTTAGCGGATCGCAACGTCGATACGCACAGCGACGTCAGCGTCTTCGAAGTGGTGAAAGCCGATGAGCGGCTCGCGACAAAACTGGCGCTCAATCCGGATGATAAGGTCTGGCACGTCAAGCGCGTACGCTTCATCAGGGAAAAGCCGGTGAATCTGGAAGAGACATGGATGCCGCTGGCGATGTTCCCCGACCTCACCTGGGAAGTGATGGAACAGTCGAAATACCATTACATTGAGCAGATCAAAAAGATGGTTATCGATCGCAGCGAGCAGGAGCTGGTGCCAGTCATGCCATCGGACGAGGCGATTGCCGCCCTGGCGCTCGATCCGGCGAAACCGATTCTGGAAAAAGTCTCCCGCGGCTTTCTGAAAGACGGCCGGGTATTTGAGTACAGTCGCAACGTGTTTAACTCCGACGACTATAAATTCACTCTGGTGGCTAAACGCAGACAATAAAAAAGGCCGCTTTACAGCGGCCAACCATGTCGAAACGGACATTTTTTTATACTTCAACGCGCCCCATACGGGGAGCAGAGAGGACTTACTTAATGATGGATTTCAGTGCTTCACCGATATCCGCCAGGCTGCGAACGGTTTTCACGCCTGCGGCTTCCAGTGCTGCGAATTTCTCATCAGCCGTACCTTTACCGCCTGCGATAATCGCGCCCGCGTGACCCATACGTTTGCCTTTCGGCGCGGTCACACCCGCGATGTAACCCACCACCGGCTTGGTCACATGATCTTTGATGTAAGCAGCCGCTTCTTCTTCCGCGCTACCACCGATCTCACCGATCATCACGATCGCTTCGGTCTGTGGATCTTCCTGGAACAGCTTCAGGATGTCGATGAAGTTAGAGCCCGGGATCGGGTCACCGCCGATGCCCACGCAGGTGGACTGGCCGAAACCGTAGTCGGTGGTCTGCTTAACCGCTTCATAGGTCAGGGTACCGGAACGGGACACAATGCCCACTTTGCCTGGGCGATGAATGTGGCCCGGCATGATGCCGATTTTGCATTCGCCCGGGGTGATAACGCCTGGGCAGTTCGGGCCGATCATGCGCACGCCTGCTTCGTCCAGCTTCACCTTCACGGTCAGCATATCCAGCGTCGGGATACCTTCGGTGATGGTGATGATCAGCTTAATGCCTGCGTCGATCGCTTCCAGAATGGAGTCTTTGCAGAACGGCGCCGGAACGTAGATCACGGTCGCGGTTGCGCCCGTCGCTTCTACGGCTTCACGCACGGTGTTGAACACCGGCAGGCCCAGATGCGTGGTGCCGCCTTTACCTGGCGTTACGCCGCCTACCATCTGCGTACCGTAGGCAATTGCCTGTTCGGAGTGGAAAGTCCCCTGGCTACCGGTGAAGCCCTGGCAGATAACCTTGGTATCTTTATTAATTAAAACGGACATTATTTCCCCTCCACTGCGGCAACAACCTGCTGAGCTGCATCCGTCAGACTTTTCGCTGCAATAATATTCAGGCCGCTGTCAGCCAGTTTTTTCGCGCCGAGTTCAGCGTTGTTCCCTTCCAGACGTACAACAACCGGAACGTTAACGCCCACTTCTTCTACCGCGCCGATGATACCGTCGGCGATCAGGTCGCAACGTACGATACCGCCGAAGATGTTCACCAGAACCGCTTTCACGTTGCTGTCAGAGAGAATGATTTTGAACGCTTCGGTTACGCGCTCTTTGGTTGCGCCACCGCCCACGTCGAGGAAGTTCGCTGGCTCACCGCCGTGCAGCTTAACGATGTCCATGGTGCCCATTGCCAGGCCCGCACCGTTAACCATGCAGCCGATGTTGCCATCCAGCGCCACGTAGTTCAGTTCCCACTGTGCAGCCTGCGCTTCACGCGGATCTTCCTGAGACTGGTCGCGCATTTCGCGCAGATCGGACTGGCGGAACAGCGCGTTGCCGTCAGCGCCCAGCTTGCCGTCGAGGCAGATCAGGTCGCCCTGGGTGGTGATCACCAGCGGGTTGATCTCGATCAGCGCCAGATCGCGCTCCAGGAAGATGGTCGCCAGACCCATGAAGATCTTGGTGAACTGCTGAACCAGCTTGCCTTCCAGACCCAGTTTGAACGCCAGCTCACGACCCTGGTAAGGCATTGGGCCCGCCAGCGGATCGATAGCCACTTTGTGGATCAGGTGCGGGGTCTCTTCCGCCACTTTTTCGATTTCCACACCGCCTTCGGTAGACGCCATGAACACCACGCGACGGGAGCTACGGTCTACGACTGCGCCGAGGTACAGTTCTTTCGCGATGTCGGTCGCCGCTTCAACCAGGATCTGGTTAACCGGCTGGCCGTTCGCATCTGTCTGGTAGGTTACCAGACGCTTGCCGAGCCAATGTTCAGCAAACGCACGGATCTCTTCTTTGCTCTTAACAACCTTCACACCGCCCGCTTTACCACGGCCACCAGCGTGAACCTGACATTTAACTACCCACGGGCCGGCACCGATTTTAGACGCGGCTTCTTCTGCTTCACGCGGGGTAGTACAGGCATAACCCACCGGAGCCGGTAAGCCATACCGGGCAAACAGCTGTTTGGCCTGATATTCATGTAAGTTCATGTGTTCTATCCATCCTTCAGGTAATCGTTAGGTAGTGCTTTTGTAGGCCCGGCAAGCAACGCGCCGCCGGGCAAGACTGCAAAAACTAGACGTCCAGCAGCAGACGCGTTGGATCTTCCAGCAGCTCTTTAATGGCAACCAGGAAGCCTACGGACTCGCGGCCGTCGATCAGGCGGTGATCGTAAGAGAGCGCCAGGTACATCATCGGCAGGATCTCCACTTTACCGTCTACCGCCATTGGACGATCTTTAATGGCGTGCATACCCAGGATCGCGCTCTGCGGCGGGTTGATGATCGGGGTAGACATCAGCGAGCCGAACACACCGCCGTTGGTAATGGTGAAGTTACCGCCGGTCAGGTCCTCAACGGTCAGCTTGCCGTCGCGGCCTTTCACGGCCAGCTCTTTGATTTTCTTCTCAATGTCAGCCATACCCAGGGTATCTACGTCACGCAGAACCGGGGTCACCAGGCCGCGTGGAGTAGAAACCGCCATGCTGACATCGAAGTAGTTGTGGTAAACCACGTCATCGCCATCGATAGACGCGTTCACTTCCGGGTAGCGTTTCAGCGCTTCAACTACCGCCTTCACGTAGAAGGACATAAAGCCCAGACGGATACCGTGACGTTTTTCAAACGCGTCACCGTACTGCTTGCGCAGGTCCATGATTGGTTTCATGTTGACTTCGTTGAAGGTAGTCAGCATCGCGGTGGAATTTTTCGCTTCCAGCAGACGCTCGGCCACGCGCTTACGCAGGCGGGTCATTGGCACGCGTTTTTCGCTACGTGCGCCCAGAGCTGGCTGTGCCGCTGGTGCTGCCGCAGGGGCTTTCGCTTCCGCTTTCGCCTCAGAAGGCGCTTTTGCCAGATGCTTGTCGATGTCTTCGCGCGTCAGACGGCCACCCACGCCGGTACCTTTGATGGCTGCCGGATCGAGGCTGTGCTCAGCCAGCAGGCGACGGATCGCCGGGCTGAGCGCGTCGTTGGTCTGATCGGACAGAGACGCCTGCTGGCGCTGGGCCGGGGTAGACGCTTTTTCTTCAGATTTGGCGCTGGACTCTTTGCCCGCACTATTGCCTTCACGCAGGCGCCCCAGGATCTGGCGAGAAGTGACGGTCGTACCTTCATCTTCCAGGACTGCATCCAGAATGCCATCCGCTGAAGCCGGTACTTCCAGTACCACTTTGTCAGTTTCGATTTCTACCAGCACTTCGTCACGGGTTACCGCGTCGCCTGGTTTTTTGTGCCAGGTGGCGACGGTTGCATCTGCTACGGACTCAGGCAGGTCGGGAACAAGAATATCTACGCTACTCATTATGTATCCTTTAATTAATCGACGTTCAGCGCGTCATTGACCAGATCTTGTTGCTGCTTCTGGTGAACGGACATATACCCTACCGCCGGAGAGGCGGAGGCCGGGCGACCTGCATAACGCAGGGCAGACCCAAATGGAATCACTTCACGGAAATGATGCTGGCTGCAATACCATGCGCCCTGGTTGAGCGGCTCTTCCTGGCACCAGACAAAATCATGAACGTGAGCGTACTGTTTCAGCACTTCCTGCATCGCCTGATGCGGGAACGGATAAAGCTGTTCGATACGCACGATGGCGACATCTTTCTGATCGTTCTTACGGCGCTGTTCCAGCAGGTCGTAATAAACCTTACCAGAACACATTACGACACGCTTAACGGCCTGCGGATCCAGCTCGTCAATTTCACCGATGGCCGGCAGGAAGGTGCCGTTTGCCAGCTCTTCCAGGCTGGAGACCGCCAGTGGATGGCGCAGCAGGGATTTTGGCGACATGACTACCAGCGGACGGCGCATACCGCGCAGCGCCTGACGACGCAGCATGTGGTAAACCTGAGCTGGGGTCGACGGCACGCAAACCTGCATGTTCTGCTCGGCGCAGAGTTGCAGATAACGCTCCAGACGCGCGGAGGAGTGCTCCGGCCCTTGTCCTTCATAGCCGTGCGGCAGCAGCATCACCAGACCGCACATACGGCCCCACTTCTGCTCACCGGAGGAGATGAACTGGTCGATAACCACCTGCGCACCGTTGGCGAAGTCACCGAACTGCGCTTCCCAGATTGTCAGGGTGCGGGGTTCTGCGGTGGCATAGCCGTATTCGAAGGCCAGAACCGCTTCTTCTGACAGCACGGAGTCCCAGACCTTGAACTGGCCCTGACCGTTATGCACGTGCTGAAGCGGAGTATACGTTGAACCGTTAGACTGGTTATGCACAACCGCGTGACGGTGGAAGAAGGTGCCACGACCCGCATCTTCACCGGACAGACGAACCGGAATACCTTCGTCAACCAGCGTCGCATAGGCCAGCGTTTCCGCCCCGCCCCAGTCGAACAGCTTCTCACCCGCCGCCATGGCCTGGCGATCGCCATAGATCTTGGCCACGCGGGACTGCATCTCGATCGCTTCCGGCACGGTGCTGATGCGTTTAGCCAGCTCCTGCAAACGCTTCATCTCAACCTTGTTCGGGTAGCTCTCGTCCCACTCGTGGTTGAGGTACGGCGACCAGGTAAAGGAGTGCATGTTCATTGGACGCAGCTCTTTGACCACGCATTCACCCGCGTCCAGCGCGTCGCGATAAAGATTGACCATTTCGGTCGCATCTTCAAGCGTCGCCACTTTTTCGCTTTCCAGCTTGTCAGCATAGATTTTACGCGGCGTCGGATGTTTTTTGATTTTCTGGTACATCAGCGGCTGGGTTGCACTTGGCTCATCCGCTTCGTTGTGGCCGTGACGGCGGTAGCAGAAGAGGTCAATGAACACGTCGCGCTTGAAGGTGTTACGGAAGTCCAGCGCCAGACGGGTAACGAAAGCAACGGCTTCAGGGTCATCCGCGTTAACGTGGAAAATTGGCGCCTGAACCATTTTACCGATGTCGGTGCAGTACGGGGTGGAACGCGCATCCAGCGGGTTAGAGGTGGTGAAGCCCACCTGGTTGTTGATTACGATGCGAACGGTACCGCCCACTTCATAACCACGCGCTTTCGACATGTTCAGGGTTTCCTGAACCACGCCCTGCCCTGTGACCGCCGCATCACCGTGAATGGTGATTGGCAGCACTTTATTGCTGCTCGGCTCGTCCAGACGATCCAGACGCGCACGCACGGAACCGATAACCACCGGGCTAACGATTTCCAGGTGCGACGGGTTAAATGCCAGCGCCAGGTGAACCTGACCGCCCTCGGTTTCGATATCCGACGAGAAGCCCATGTGGTACTTCACGTCACCGGTGCCGAGGTGCTCTTTATGTTTACCCGCAAATTCGTCGAACAGATCCTGCGGCTTTTTACCCAGCACGTTAACCAGCACGTTAAGGCGTCCACGGTGCGCCATGCCCAGCACCACTTCGCGCGTACCGCTCTTACCGGCATGACGAATCAGCTCTTTCAGCATCGGGACTAACGCATCGCCGCCCTCCAGTGAGAAGCGTTTTGCGCCAGGGAATTTTGCGCCCAGATAGCGCTCAAGGCCTTCCGCTGCGGTCAGTTCGCTGAGGAAACGTTTTTTCTCTTCTGCTGAGAAATTCGCGTGGCCTGCCACGGATTCGATACGCTGCTGGATCCAGCGTTTCTCTTCGGTGGAGGTAATGTGCATATATTCCGCGCCGATGGAGCCGCAGTAGGTTTGCTTGAGCGCGTCAATCAGATCGCCCAGCTTCATCGTGTCTTTGCCGATGGCAAAAGAACCTACGTTAAAGCTTTCCTGGAAATCGGCCTCGGTCAGATCGTGATAAGCCGGATCGAGATCCGCTACACGTTCCTGCTGCCACAGTCCCAGCGGATCGAGATTCGCATGCTGGTGACCACGGAAGCGATAAGCGTTGATAAGTTGCAGGACTTTTACCTGCTTCGCATTGGTGTCAGGGTCGGAAATCGCAGAAGAGTAACGTGAGGCATCCTTCGCCAGACGACGGAAATAATCACGTGTTTTTGAATGGAATTGATCCGGTTTGACCCCTGTACCAGGCAACTGCTGGAACATGGAACGCCAGTTTGCGTCCACTGAGTCAGGATCGGTTAAGAAGTCTTCATAGAGCTGTTCTATCCAGCTCTGGTTTGAACCAGAGAGGTAAGAAGAGTCCAGCCAGGCTTTCATTGCGCCGTTCTGCATCGTGATCCCTTAAGCATTTTTATGCTTACTTTCGCCGTAGAAACTACCACGCACACCACGTGTACGTGCCGGGGTTCACCTGCGAGCTCTTTTCATTTGGCCCGCGAAGGAACCTTTAGAAACTGTCTAAACTTCAGGGCAGTTTTTAAAGGTTTCTGCAATCTGTCCCCTCTCCCTTTGGGAGAGGGTTAGGGTGAGGGGAACAGCGCTCCCCTCTCACTACTTACGCACTGCGCTGCAACAACATCGACTTAATATGGCCGATGGCGCGCGTTGGGTTCAGCCCCTTAGGACACACACTGACGCAGTTCATGATGCTATGGCAGCGGAATACGCTGAAAGCGTCACTTAGCCCTTCCAGACGATTCTCGGTTTCGGTATCGCGGCTGTCGATCAGGAAGCGATAGGCAGCCAGCAGACCCGCAGGGCCGATAAATTTATCCGGATTCCACCAGAACGACGGGCATGACGTTGAACAGCATGCACAGAGAATACACTCGTACAACCCATCGAGTTTTTCACGCTGCTCAGGAGACTGTAAGTGCTCGCGAGCGGGTGGATTTTGCCCATTATTCAATAAGTAAGGCTTAATCTTCTCATATTGTGCATAGAATTGCCCCATGTCCACCACCAAATCACGCACGACCGGCAGGCCAGGCAGAGGACGGATAACAATTTTCTGGCCAGGGCGGTTTAGCGCAGAAATTGGCGTGATGCAGGCCAGGCCATTTTTGCCGTTCATGTTCACACCGTCAGAACCACACACCCCTTCACGGCAGGAGCGGCGGAACGACAGCGTAGGATCTTTCTCTTTCAGCTGGATTAAGGCATCCAGCAGCATCATGTCGCGACCTTCTTCCGCTTCGAGGGTGTAATCCTGCATACGCGGAGCATCGTCTACATCCGGGTTATAACGATAAACTGAGAATTCGAGTTTCATTATCCTGTCTCCGCATTAGTAAGTACGAATCTTCGGCGGGAACGCCGGACGCAGTTTCGGTTCCATATTAACGCTACGACGCGTCATGGTTTCCGACTCTGGCAGATACAGGGAATGGCACAGCCAGTTTTCGTCATCACGATCCGGGAAGTCGAAGCGGCTATGGGCGCCACGGCTTTCGGTACGGAAGTTTGCCGACATCGCAGTGGCGAACGCGGTTTCCATCAGGTTATCCAGCTCAAGGCACTCAACGCGCTGGGTGTTGAACTCGCTGGAGGTATCGTCCAGACGGGCATTCTTCAGACGCTCGCGAATCGCTTTCAGCTGCTCAAGCCCTTTGGCCATCGCGTCACCTTCACGGAATACCGAGAAGTTGTGCTGCATACACTCTTGCAGCGCTTTACGAATTTCCACCGGATCTTCGCCGTTACGGTTGCCGTTCCAGCGGTTGAGGCGCTCAAGAGAGGCATCGATTTCGTCGTCGGTCGCATCACGCAGCGCGCCCTGCTCGGCAATAGATTCCTGGAGATGCAGCCCCACCGCACGACCAAATACCACCAGGTCCAGCAGGGAGTTGCCGCCCAGACGGTTTGCGCCGTGCACGGATACGCAGGCTATTTCGCCTACCGCGAACAGGCCTGGGATGACCACGTCTTCGCCCTGCTCGTTCACGGTCAGCGCCTGACCGGTCACTTTGGTCGGAATACCGCCCATCATGTAGTGACAGGTTGGGATAACCGGAATTGGCTCTTTCACCGGGTCGACGTGCGCGAAGGTGCGGGACAGCTCCAGAATGCCCGGCAGACGGGATTCCAGCACTTCTTTACCCAGATGGTCGAGTTTCAGCTTCGCGTGTGGACCCCAAGGGCCGTCACAGCCGCGGCCTTCACGAATTTCGATCATGATGGAACGCGCCACCACGTCACGGCCCGCCAGGTCTTTCGCGTTTGGCGCATAACGCTCCATGAAGCGCTCGCCATGTTTGTTCAGCAGGTAGCCACCTTCACCACGGCAGCCTTCTGTCACCAGTACGCCCGCCCCGGCGATACCGGTTGGGTGGAACTGCCACATCTCCATGTCCTGCACCGGCACGCCCGCGCGGATAGCCATACCGACACCATCACCGGTGTTGATGTGGGCGTTGGTGGTGGACTGGTAAATACGGCCTGCACCGCCGGTCGCCAGCACCGTAGCGCGGGCTTTGAAGTAGACCACTTCACCAGTTTCGATGCACAGGGCGGTACAACCCACCACGGCGCCATCGGCGTTTTTCACCAGATCCAGCGCATACCACTCGGAGAAGATGGTGGTGTGGTTTTTCAGGTTCTGCTGATATAACGTGTGCAGCAGCGCGTGGCCGGTACGGTCAGCCGCCGCTGCGGTACGTGCCGCCTGCTCGCCGCCGAAGTTTTTCGACTGGCCGCCAAACGGACGCTGATAGATGGTGCCATTTTCCAGACGGGAGAACGGCAGACCCATGTGGTCCAGCTCCAGAATCGCTTCCGGGCCGGTTTTACACATATATTCGATGGCATCCTGGTCACCGATGTAATCGGAACCTTTTACCGTATCGTACATGTGCCATTCCCAGTTATCTTCATGGGAATTACCCAGCGCAACGGTGATACCGCCCTGCGCAGACACTGTGTGGGAACGGGTCGGGAATACTTTAGAGAGCAGCGCACAGGTCTGGCCGCTCTGGGAAATTTGCAGTGCGGCGCGCATACCTGCGCCACCCGCACCAATCACAACAGCATCAAATTCTCTGACTGGCAGTTTCATTACACACCCCACACCACAACAAATCCATAAATGACGTAAACCAGCAGAGCAACAACAATAATCAGTTGCAGCGGAAGGCGAATCGCCAGCGGTTTAACGTAATCGGTCAACACCTGCCACATGCCAATCCAGGCATGAATAAGGATGGAGAACAGGGCCAGCAGGGTGAACACTTTGGTGAAGGCCGATCCGAAGAAACCACTCCAGATTTCCCACGTCAGCGTCCCGCTGGTCGCGAAGAAACCGATCATATAGATGATGTAAAGGGTGAGAACGATGGCGGTAGCACGGACCAGGATGAAGTCATGTACGCCGTTGCGTCCTAATGCGGAGGCGTTGCTTACCATACGAGAACTCCTGCGAGAAGTGAAAGCACGACAGTGATCACAAATGAAATGTTAGCGGTACGTTTACCGGCCTCGAACGTCTCTTCCAGGTAGCCAAAGTCCATCAGCATATGGCGAACGCCACCAACCACGTGATAGGCCAGCGCGGTCAGAATGCCCCACATGATAAATTTCACGAAGAAGCTGTTCATGATGGCTGAGGCCTGGAGGAATCCTTCAGGGGATGAGAGGCTGGTTCCCAGTAACCACAGCAAGATACCGACCGCCACAAACGTAATCACACCAGAAACACGGTGCAGAATGGACGCTATTGCTGTTACAGGGAATCGGATCGTTTTGAGATCCAGATTGACAGGTCTTTGTTTTTTCACATTTCTTATCATGAATAACGCCCACATGCTGTTCTTATTGTTTCCTTCCTCCGGACTGCGATGCGGGTCAGACAGCGTTCCTTTTCTATAACTGCGCGTCATGCAAAACATTGCTTCCAAATGCTAAAACGACACGTTACAACGCTGGGTGGCTCGGGATTGCAGGGTGTTCCGGAGACCTGGCGGCAGTATAGGCCGTTCACAAAATCATTACAATTAACCTACATACAGTTTGTTGGGTTTTCTCTGGAACAGTGATCGGGGTCACGATAACAACATCTTTTTAAATTTTAATCATCTGATTTGACAAATGTTAAACAATATTGTTACAAACGTCATCAGAAAAGGCATATAATGCGCAAAAGTTATGAGGTCTCTCTTTCACCTGACAAATAGTTATGTAACAGTGTGATGGTATTGACCGAAGTTATCAGGACAGTTATTAGTGATATACAGGTTTGAATAATTCGGACTGCAAAAACGCTGATTTGCTGTTGTTTCACTGATATTTCATTCGTTTACCTGCAAGGCGCCATAGCTCTGTACCCTGGTTTCTCCTCGTGAGCTGAGCGGTAAGCCAAATAACAATCTGGTAACGATGATTAACAGCTGAAAGCAAATCCGGTAAAGCGCAGTCTTAAGCATAAGGCGCTAAGGAGACCGTAAATGGCTGATACAAAGGCAAAACTCACCCTAAATGGTGATGATGCTATTGAACTGGATGTGCTAAAAGGCACGCTCGGTCAGGATGTTATTGATATCCGTACGCTGGGTTCCAAAGGGGTATTCACCTTTGACCCTGGATTCACCTCCACCGCATCTTGCGAATCCAAAATCACCTACATTGACGGTGACGAAGGTATCCTGCTCCATCGCGGCTTCCCCATCGATCAGTTAGCCACCGAATCCAACTATCTGGAAGTGTGCTACATCCTGCTGAACGGCGAAAAACCGACGCAGGCTCAATACGATGAATTTAAAACCACCGTGACCCGTCACACCATGATCCATGAGCAGATTACCCGTCTGTTCCATGCGTTCCGTCGTGACTCTCATCCGATGGCGGTTATGTGCGGTATTACCGGTGCGCTGGCGGCGTTCTACCACGATTCTCTGGACGTGAATAACCCACGTCACCGTGATATTGCGGCGTTCCGTCTGCTCTCCAAAATGCCTACCATGGCGGCGATGTGTTACAAATACTCTATCGGTCAGCCGTTTGTGTATCCACGCAACGACCTCTCCTACGCGGGTAACTTCCTGCGCATGATGTTCTCCACGCCGTGCGAAGAGTATGAAGTGAACCCGGTGCTGGAACGCGCAATGGACCGTATTCTGATCCTGCACGCTGACCACGAACAGAACGCCTCGACCTCTACCGTCCGTACCGCAGGCTCTTCCGGCGCGAACCCGTTCGCCTGTATCGCTGCGGGTATCGCCTCCCTATGGGGACCGGCGCACGGCGGCGCGAACGAAGCAGCACTGAAGATGCTGGAAGAGATCAGCTCCGTTGAGCATATTCCTGAGTTCGTGCGCCGCGCGAAAGACAAGAATGACTCCTTCCGTCTGATGGGCTTCGGTCATCGTGTTTACAAAAACTACGACCCTCGCGCGACCGTCATGCGTGAGACCTGCCACGAAGTGCTGAAAGAGCTGGGCACCAAAGATGATCTGCTGGAAGTGGCGATGGAGCTGGAACACATCGCGCTGAACGACCCGTACTTCATCGAGAAGAAACTCTACCCGAACGTCGATTTCTACTCTGGCATTATTCTGAAAGCGATGGGCATTCCGTCTTCCATGTTCACCGTGATCTTCGCCATGGCGCGTACCGTGGGCTGGATTGCGCACTGGAACGAAATGCACAGCGAAGGCATGAAAATCGCCCGTCCTCGTCAGCTGTATACCGGCTACGAGCAGCGTGATTTTAAGTCTGACCTGAAGCGCTAAAAGTTAAGCCCGGTGGCGCTACCGCTTACCGGGCCTACAAATGCGAAACATAGGCCGGGTAAGGCGTAGCCGCCACCCGGCTTTTTTATTTTTGACAATGTGGACACCAGTAAAAGGGTCTCGAAGAGAGCATAATCCTGTCGATAATCCCGCCGCACCGCTCACACTTTTTACCCGCCCGATGAAACACCTTGAAGCGAAACAACGCCCCGTGATGCTTGTTCTCATCCACCATGCCGCGCGTGTTGTACGACAGCCGCGGGATGTCCAGCAGCGCGTGGGACAGCGCCTCCAGCTGTTCATCGCTCAGCTGAGAAGCTTTGTGCTGCGGTGCCAGCCCGACTTCCCAGAGGATCTCCACCCTCAGGTAGTTTCCCAGCCCCGCCAGAAATGCCTGATCGAGCAACAGCCCGGAAAACTGCCGGTTGCGGAATGTGGGCGATAGCAGTCGGGCCTTCACATCGCTCGCCGTCAGGCGCATATCCAGCACGTCCGGCCCAACCCGCTGTAAGAACGGGTGCGTGAGCAACTGCTCCGGCGTTAACATTTCGATATCAGAAGCGCTGTAGAGCAGGATCGCCTTATCCGCCGTTTGTAGCCGCACGCGCAGCACGCGGGTCGTTTGCGGCTGCTCGTCCGCTTCCACCACCCGCCAGACGCCGTAAAGCTGATTATGGCTGTATAACGTCAGGTTATGGGAAAAGTGGGTGAGTAACGCTTTGCCGCGCGTTTCAATGTGGGTCACCGTCTGTCCCACCAGCTGCGCTTCAAACGGTTTGAGTTGAGGAAAGGCAAACCAGACGTGTGTCAGAGGTTTGCCCTTTATCGCCGCCTCCAGGCTATCCGCCGCGCGGCGGATCTCCGGACCTTCTGGCATGTTATTGTCCTTTCATGATTATTCTGCGCTGACAACAATGCCCTCTTCCGAGAACGCCGCCCGCAGACGTCGCGCAAACTGGAGCGCATGCTCGCCGTCACCGTGTAAGCACACCGTATCAGCCTGAACGTTTGCCGTTGTACCCTCCGTTGAGGTTACTCGCCCGAAGCGCACCATCTCCAGCGTCTGCGCCAACGCTTTACCTTCGTCGGTGATCAGCGCACCGGCCTGCGTGCGCGGAACCAGGCTGCCGTCCGGCAGGTATCCCCGATCGGCAAACACTTCCTGCCGCGTGCTCAGCCCCAGCCGTTCGCCGGCACGGATAAGCTCGCTGCCCGCCAGGCCAACCAGAATCAGACGCGGATTGCAGTCCCGTACCGCGCGGGCAATGGCATCTGCCAGCGCCGGATCTTTCGCCGCCTGGTTATAGAGCATGCCGTGCGGCTTGACGTGGCGCAACACGCCATTCTCAGCGCGCACTATCGCCTCCAGCGCGCCGATCTGGTAGAGCATTTGCGCGTAAACCGTCTCAGGCGGCAGATCCATCGCCGTGCGGCCAAAGTTTTCCCGGTCCGGAAAGCTGGGGTGAGCGCCTATCGCCACGCCGTTTTTCATGGCATTGCGCACGCTCGCCAGCATGGTCTGCGCATCGCCGGCATGAAACCCGCAGGCGATATTCACCGAGGAGACCAGCGTCATCAGCGCCGCATCGGCGCTGCTGCCCTCTCCCAGATCGGCGTTTAAATCAATCTTTACCATCGAGCCTCCACGCCAGCTGTTCGAGATAACGCTGCTGATCCTGCCGGGCTTTCAGTGCCTCCTCCAGCGAACACTGCACAAAATGAATTGGCTGACCGAGAGGAATTTGCGCCAGATGGTAGCGATCGGCATCGATAATGCAGGCAATACGCGGATATCCTCCCGTGGTTTGCGCATCGTTCATCAGTACGATGGGCTGTCCGTTGCCTGGCACTTGAATCACCCCCGGCAACAGACCATGGGAAAGCAGCTCCCGGTCAGTCGTGCGGGTCAGCGGCTGTCCCTGAAGCCGGTAACCCATGCGGTTACTCTGCGGGCTGATCTTCCACGGCGAGCGCCAGAAAGACTCTTTCGCGGCTTCATCAAACTCCTGGTATTCCGGTCCTGGTAAGGCGCGGATCACGTTCCCCCACAGCAGCTGTTTCACGCCCTGCGTGGTGGTGAAATGGCGCGTTGAGGTCTTTATTCGCAGACGATCGCCGTCGCGCAGCAGCCGTCCTTCATGGCCGCCCATTCCCGCTTTCTGGTCGGTGCTGGATGAGCCCAGCACCTCCGGCACGTCGATCCCCCCCGCTACCGCAAGATAGCTACGCACGCCGTGCAGAGGACGCTTGAGCGTCAGACGCTGCCCGGCCTTCGCCCGCAGGCGCCAGCCGGTCCACACCGCTTTGCCGTCCAGCGTTGCGTCACAGCCCGCGCCGGTTAAGGCAAACCAGGTTTCCTGACCAAACTCAATCACGCACTGACCCAGCGTAATTTCTAACGCCGCCGTGCTGCCTGCGTTACCTACCAGCAGGTTGGCAATCTCCAGCGAGGGACGATCAAGCGCACCGCAGTAGCTCACGCCCGACTGACGCAGCCCAAAACGCCCGGCATCCTGTACCGAGGTGTAAAGCCCTGCGCGAATAAGCGTTAACATACTCCCTCCTTCTGCGGGATAAAGCGCAGCGTATCCCCCGGACGCAGGAGTATGGGCGCGTCCTGGCCTGGTTCGAATAACGGCGTGGACGTGTGCCCAATCAGCTGCCAGCCTCCCGGTGAAGCGAGCGGATAAATTCCCGTTTGCTCGCCACCAATCGCCACGCTGCCCGCCGGTACGCTCAGGCGCGGCTCAGCCCGGCGCGGCGTATGCAGCTGGGGCGATAACCCGCCCAGATAAGGGAAACCCGGCTGAAATCCCAAAAACCAGACAACATAGTCGACTGAGCTATGCAGCTCCACAACCTGCTTCTCCGTTAATCCACAGTGCTCGGCCACCACGCCAAGGTCGGGGCCTCCCTTGCCGCCATAGACAACCGGGATCTCAATCGTGCGCGATTCCGGCTCCAGCGCCTCGCTCTCCTCCCACCAGCGTTGCAGACGCTCAATGGCATCCAGCGCCCCCGTATGCGGATCACGCAGCACCACGGTGATATTATTCATACCCGGAATAGCTTCAACCACGCCGGGTAGCTCGGGCAGTCGCTGAGCCAGACGCCAGATACGCTTTTGCGTGGCAAGCGTCACCGGAGGCTCAAGTTCCAGAACCACTGCGGTTTCACCCAGAAGATAACAACGCGCTCGCTGCACTTAACTACCTCTCATCAGGCCGGATTAGGGATATCAATAAACGTCACATCCAGATCGGTATTTTCCGTCAGCCACTCGCTGAGGGCGCGGATGCCGCCACGCTCGGTGGCGTGATGGCCCGCCGCGTAAAAATGCAGGCCTTGTTCACGGGCTGAGTGAATGGTCTGCTCGGAGACTTCGCCGGTAATGAAGGCGTCGACACCAAAACGCGCCGCGCTGTCAATAAAGCCCTGGCCGCCGCCGGTGCACCATGCCACGCGCTTCACGGTATCCGGCCCGGTGTCGCCGCACCACAGCGGACGACGCCCCAGGCGCGCTTCGATCCACGAGGCCAGCTCCAGACCCGGAACCGGCATCGACAGTTCGCCCCACGGCACCAGGGGTTCAATTTCACCCATCACGGTAATCCCCAGCAGTTGCGCAAGCTGAACGTTGTTCCCCAGCTCAGGATGCGCATCGAGCGGCAGGTGATAGCCGTACAGGTTGATGTCATTCGCCAGCAGCGTTTTGAGTCGGTTGCGCTTCATGCCGCGAATAATCGGTGATTCGTTTTTCCAGAAATAACCGTGGTGGACAATCACCGCATCGGCTTCCTGACGCACCGCCTCATCCAGCAGCGCCTGGCTTGCCGTCACGCCGGTGATGATTTTTTGCACCGTCTCGCGCCCCTCCACCTGCAAGCCATTCGGGCCGTAGTCGCTAAACGAAGCCGTGTTGAGTTTTTCGTTAATCAGGCGTTCCAGTTCACTGTTTTTCATCATCATTCTCTCAAACTTTTCGGGCGGCTTCGTACGCCGCCAGCGTGGCGACGCGCGCCTGTTTATGGTCGACAATGGGACGGGGATAGTTCAGGGTAACACGCTGTTTATCCGCCCATACCCAGGGTTCATGAATGGCTTTGGCCGGGACATCCTTAAGCTCAGGCAGCCAGCGGCGGATAAACTCGCCGTCGGCGTCAAATCGTTGTCCCTGCGTGGTCGGATTGAAGATCCGAAAATAGGGAGCCGCATCCGTTCCGGTGGAGGCCGCCCACTGCCAGCCGCCGTTATTCGCCGCCAGATCGCCATCGATCAGCTGAGAGATAAAATAACGCTCTCCGGTTCGCCAGTCGATAAGCAGATCCTTCACCAGGAAGCTGGCGGTAATCATACGCAGACGGTTATGCATCCACCCGGTTTCATTGAGCTGCCGCATAGCCGCATCAACAATCGGAAAGCCGGTAAGCCCATGCTGCCATGCCTTAAGCAGATTCTCATTCGACTGCCACTGTACCTGTTCGGTCCAACGAATAAAGGGCCGATGTTTACACAAATCAGGATGATACGTCATCAGATGGCGATAGAACTCACGCCAGATCAGTTCGTTCAGCCACACTGCGCCCGCCCCCCCGTCTAACGCCTGAGGCTGTTCCGCCAGCAGGCGATGTAAACACTGGCGCGGAGAGAGCGCGCCCAGCGCTAGACAGGCCGACAAGCGGCTGGTGCCTTCAATCGCTGGAAAATCCCGACGCGCCTCGTACTCAACCGCCCCCTGCGCGCAGAACTGACGCAACCGGGCGATAGCCGCTTTCTCGCTGGCGGGGAACACTGTTTCATCGAACGACTGCTGGGGATAATTCAGCCTGATCGCCGGCAGATCCGTTATCGTTTCCCCTCTCACGGACGGGGCGGTAACGCACTCAGGTAGTCCCTCTTTCAGGCGTTTGATAAAGGCATTTTTAAACGGCGTGAAAACTTTATACATCTCGTGACTGCCGGTCATTACGCTGCCAGGCGCGAGCATCACGCTGTCATCAAAGCCTTCACAGACCACGCCCGCGAGGGATTTCTCCAGCTGACGATCCCGCTGCTGCTCGTTGAATTCATACTGATAGTTGTAATAAAGATGCGTTACTGCGTACTGCTGGCAGATTGCCTGCACCGTCTGACGCTGAGCGGCAAAATCATGGGCCTCTTTATAGATCAGCGGAATGCCTTTTTCGGCCAGTGAATGTTGCAGGTCATTCAGATACGCGCTGAGCAGTGCCGCTTGCCGGGGCGCCATGTCATGCTGCCGCCACTGTTCAGGCGTGGCGATAAACAGGGCCAGCACATTCGCGTCTTTAGCGCGGCAGGCCGCCGCGAGAGCGAAGTTGTCGTGAATGCGTATATCCGCGCGAAACCAAACCAGATGGGTGGGCATAAAACTCCTGGCAATTGTCCATTATGTCCGTAAGGGCATGCCGTAAAAGGAAAAAGGCATGCATTGAACTACTTTGCCATGAAGTGTAGACGGGATGAAATAAAAAAGGCCGCCCGAGGCGGCCTTAACGCTACTTGTCCTGCACTATCGGGGTAAAGGCAATAAACACATCCGGTTTATCACTCTTTACAACGAGTGCGCTGGCGACAATGAACGCAATGCATAAATAGCGTTTCACTATGCGGTCCCTGCTGCTAACCGCTCCACCTATCACCACCGGTGATAAATCGGTGGACACAAGCCCGGGTAGGCGGGCCGCTTTACGGCTATGGATACACCTTTCCCAGGACCGATGCCCATTTGCGAGATGGCGGAAAGGGACGTGGCATCATAATTAACACCAACGCCAAAAGTAAGTTATTTCAGTAAAATTAGGAATTTATAAAGGTGAAGTGGATTGCGAACTTTTTAAAGAAGGGTATGATAAAAATCCCGGGTAGGGGCTGCAAGATTACCCAACGGACCGCGAATCCCGAGGGACAAAAAAACCGCCACTTTGCTGTAGGCGGTTTTTTTATGGCTAAGATGTCACACCGTATCAGTAGAAATCGCAGGTTGCTTTCTCGGCCTGATCCATCCACACCGGCTTCTCGCTGGTTTTCGCCCAGACGCGATGCAGGTAACTGTAGAAACGTGCGCGATCTTTCCAGAACAGCATCACCGGCAGGGCCAGCACGCCAGCCACAACGGCGAAAGTGCGACGCATGAAAATGATATGAGCCGGAAACTCTTTATAAAGATCCATATTTTTCTCCCCTGTAGTTGGCCGGAAACCGTCTCCGGAAAATGTGAAATCTGTGACCTGGTTAAAATAATACCGCTTTGTTTGTAATTTTACTACTCATCCGACCACTTATTTTCATCCATTTCGTGAATATTTACATTCATGCCTGTAATTAAGTTACAAAAAAGTTAACGATTTACTTACCAATAGTTAAATTGTGGCTTTTCCCTTTTTTATACTTTTTTTACACCTGCCCTTCTGATTTTTGCGAAATCTTTGCGCCACAAATCCTACCGTTTGTACAACAACAAAAGTCACCCGGAGGTGGAGTGTGAGTGCAGGTCTGATTGCCGGCATCGTGCTGGTGTTCCTGTTATTGGGTTATCTGATTTATGCCCTGATTAATGCGGAGGCATTCTGATGGCTGCTCAGGCGTTTTTGCTTATTGCCAGCTTTTTACTGGTACTGTTTGTGCTCGCCAGGCCGCTGGGAACAGCGCTGGCGCGGCTGATAAACAACGTGCGATTGCCGGGCACGCGAAATATTGAAAATGTGCTCTGGCGCATTTCAGGTATCAGCGACCGGGAAATGAACTGGCGCCAATACCTGATGGCGATACTGCTTCTGAATATCGTGGGGCTTATTGCCCTCTTTACGCTGCTAATACTCCAGGGCAGTCTGCCGTTGAACCCGCAGCATTTACCGGGGTTATCCTGGCATCTGGCGCTGAACACGGCGGTCAGCTTTGTCACCAACACCAACTGGCAGTCTTACGCCGGTGAAACCACGCTCAGCTACTTCAGCCAGATGGCCGGGTTAACCGTGCAGAACTTTCTTTCTGCGGCCAGCGGTATCGCGGTGATCTTCGCCCTGACGCGCGCGTTTGCCCGTCAGAATGTCAGCACTCTCGGCAACGCCTGGGTTGATGTCACACGCATCACCCTTTGGATCCTGGTGCCTGTTGCGCTGATTATTGCCCTGTTCTTTATTCAGCAAGGCACTCTGCAAAACCTGCTGCCTTATACCCCTTTCACCTCGCTTGAAGGGGCCAGGGAACTCCTGCCAATGGGGCCGGTGGCGTCGCAGGAAGCAATCAAGATGCTGGGCACCAATGGGGGCGGCTTCTTCAACGCCAATTCATCGCACCCGTTTGAAAACCCAACGGCGTTAACCAATTTTGTACAGATGCTGGCAATCTTCCTGATCCCCACCGCGCTCTGCTTCGCCTTTGGCGATGTAGTTAACGATCGCCGCCAGGGCCGTACGCTGCTGTGGGCCATGTCGTTAATCTTCGTGGTCTGCGTAGCACTGGTGATGTGGGCCGAATGGTACGGCAACAGCCACTTTATGCAGCTGGGGGCTAACAGCAATATCAACCTGGAAGGCAAAGAGAGCCGCTTCGGCATTCTTGCCAGCAGTCTCTATGCGGTGGTCACCACGGCGGCCTCCTGCGGGGCGGTGAACGCCATGCATGACTCTTTCACCGCGCTTGGCGGCATGATCCCGATGTGGCTGATGCAGATTGGCGAGGTAGTCTTCGGTGGGGTCGGTTCGGGGCTGTACGGCATGCTGTTGTTCGTTCTGCTCGCCGTGTTTATCGCCGGGCTGATGATCGGCCGCACGCCGGAATATCTCGGCAAAAAAATCGACGTCCGCGAAATGAAATTAACCGCGCTGGCAATCCTGGTCACCCCCACCCTTGTGCTGCTCGGTACCGCCCTGGCGCTGATGACCGACGTCGGGCGCAGCGGCATCTTTAACCCGGGCATTCACGGCTTTAGCGAAGTGCTTTACGCCGTTTCGTCTGCCGCAAACAACAACGGCAGCGCCTTTGCAGGGTTAAGCGCCAACTCACCGTTCTGGAACTGTCTGCTGGCGTTCTGCATGTTCGTCGGTCGTTTCGGCGTGATTATTCCCGTCATGGCGATCGCCGGAACACTGGTGAATAAGAAGATCCAGCCGACCACCACCGGTACGTTACCGACTCACGGCGCGCTGTTCGTCGGCCTGCTGATTGGCACCGTTCTGCTGGTAGGTGCCCTGACCTTTATCCCCGCCCTCGCGTTAGGCCCGGTTGCGGAATATCTCTCTTTACGCTGATTTTGCGGAGAATTTGTCATGAGTCGTAAACAACTGGCCCTGCTCGAACCGACCTTAGTTCGTCAGGCCCTCATGGATGCGGTAAAAAAACTGAGCCCGCGCGTCCAGTGGCACAACCCGGTGATGTTTATTGTCTGGACTGGAAGTTTACTCACCACCGTACTGGCGATTGCCATGGGAACGGGACACCTTTTGGGGAATGCAACCTTTACCGGCGCCATCAGCCTGTGGCTGTGGTTTACCGTGCTGTTCGCCAACTTCGCCGAAGCGCTGGCGGAAGGCCGCAGTAAAGCGCAGGCCAACAGTCTGAAAGGGGTCAAAAAAACCGCCTTTGCGCGCAAATTACGCGAACCTAAATACGGCTCGCACATGGACCACGTACCGGCGGATGAACTGCGTAAAGGTGACGTGGTGCTGGTGGAAGCCGGCGACATCATCCCCTGCGACGGGGAAGTGATTGAGGGCGGCGCGTCGGTAGACGAAAGCGCCATTACCGGGGAATCCGCACCGGTGATCCGTGAGTCGGGCGGAGATTTCGCCTCAGTTACCGGCGGAACGCGCATTCTTTCCGACTGGCTGGTGATCCAGTGCAGCGTTAACCCGGGCGAAACCTTTCTCGACCGGATGATCGCCATGGTGGAAGGCGCACAGCGTCGTAAAACGCCGAACGAGATCGCCCTGACCATTCTGCTGGTGGCGCTCACCATTGTCTTCCTGCTGGCAACGGCGACCCTGTGGCCCTTCTCCGCCTACGGCGGTACAGCGGTCAGCATCACCGTACTGATCGCCCTGCTGGTCTGTCTGATCCCCACCACTATTGGTGGCCTGCTTTCCGCGATTGGCGTGGCGGGGATGAGCCGGATGCTGGGCGCGAACGTCATCGCCACCAGCGGACGCGCCGTTGAAGCGGCGGGGGACGTAGACGTTCTGCTGCTGGATAAAACCGGGACCATCACCCTGGGCAATCGTCAGGCCTCTGACTTTTTACCTGCTCCCGGCGTGGATGAAAAAACGCTGGCTGACGCGGCGCAGCTTTCCTCGCTGGCTGATGAAACGCCGGAAGGCCGCAGTATCGTGATCCTCGCCAAGCAGCGCTTTAACCTGCGCCAGCGCGACGTACAAAGCCTGCACGCCACGTTCGTTCCCTTCACGGCGCAAACCCGCATGAGCGGCATTAACATTCAGGACCGGATGATCCGTAAAGGGTCCGTTGATGCCATTCGCCGTCATATTGAAGCCAATAATGGACACTTCCCCTCGGAAGTCGACCATCTGGTGGAAAGCGTGGCGCGTCAGGGGGCAACCCCGCTGGTGGTGGCGGAAGGTGCAAGCGTTCTGGGGGTGATCGCTCTGAAGGATATCGTTAAAGGCGGTATAAAAGAGCGTTTCGCCCAGATGCGTAAGATGGGCATTAAAACGGTGATGATCACCGGGGATAACCGTCTGACTGCGGCGGCCATTGCCGCCGAAGCGGGCGTGGATGATTTCCTTTCCGAAGCGACGCCGGAAGCAAAGCTGGCGCTCATTCGCCAGTATCAGGCGGAAGGTCGTCTGGTGGCGATGACCGGCGACGGCACCAACGACGCCCCGGCGCTGGCGCAGGCCGACGTGGCGGTGGCAATGAACTCCGGTACCCAGGCGGCAAAAGAGGCGGGCAACATGGTGGATCTCGACTCGAACCCGACCAAGCTGATCGAGGTGGTGCACATCGGGAAGCAGATGCTGATGACGCGCGG
Organism: Enterobacter cloacae complex sp. IR5402; assembly: GCF_049238125.1. Taxonomy (NCBI): domain Bacteria; kingdom Pseudomonadati; phylum Pseudomonadota; class Gammaproteobacteria; order Enterobacterales; family Enterobacteriaceae; genus Enterobacter; species Enterobacter cloacae complex sp. IR5402. Next base: position 382,266 of record NZ_JBMKHO010000003.1, on the reverse strand, counting down.
CTCGCTGACCACGTTCAGTATCGCCAACGACGTAGCGAAGTATTTCGCCATCATTCCGGCGGCGTTTGCGGCAACCTACCCGCAGCTAAATGCCCTGAACGTGATGCACCTGCACTCTCCGGCCTCGGCCATTCTGAGCGCGGTGATCTTCAACGCGCTGATTATTGTCTTTCTTATTCCGCTGGCGCTGAAAGGGGTGAGCTATAAGCCGCTGACGGCCGCCGCCATGCTGCGCCGTAACCTGTGGATTTACGGTCTGGGTGGGCTGGTGGTGCCCTTTATTGGGATCAAGGTTATCGACATGTTGCTAACGCTGTTCGGGCTGGTTTAAAAGGTGGATCCAATGACGATGTTACGTCCCGCTATACTGTTGTTTATTCTGCTGTCTCTGATTACCGGCGGGCTTTACCCGCTGATGACTACCGCGCTGGGCCAGTGGTGGTTTCAGGATCAGGCCAACGGCTCGCTGATTATCCAGAACGGTGAAAACCGCGGCTCGCGTCTGATTGGGCAGAACTTTACGGACCCACGCTACTTCCAGGGACGCCCTTCCGCCACTGCGGAAAGCCCGTATAATCCAATGGCCTCCGGCGGCAGCAATCTGGCGGGCAGTAACCCTGACCTGGACAAAGCCATTGCTGAACGCGTTGCCGCCCTGCGCGCTGCGAATCCGCAGGCCAGCCGTAAGGTGCCGGTTGAGCTGGTCACCGCCTCCGCGAGCGGGCTGGATTACAGCCTGACGCCGGACGCGGTGGTCTGGCAGATCCCACGCGTGGCCGCCGCCCGTCAGCTGACCGTCGAGCAGGTGAGCCAGCTGGTTGCAGAACATACGCAAAAGCCGCTGGTCAGCTTCATCGGCATGCCGGTAGTGAACATTGTTGAGCTGAATCTGGCGCTGGATGCGCTAAGGAAGAACTAAATGACCGACGAGCCCATGCGCCCGGATCCGGACAGGCTGCTTGAACAGACGGCTGAAGCCCACCGTGGCAAGCTGAAAATTTTTTTCGGCGCCTGCGCGGGTGTCGGGAAAACCTTCGCCATGCTGATGGAAGCCCAGCGGCTTCGGGCGCAGGGGCTTGATATTCTCATCGGCGTGGTGGAAACCCACGGTCGCAAAGAGACGGCTGCGCTGCTGACGGGGCTGGCGACGCAGCCGCCCCAGCGTATCAGCCATCGCGGGCGGCTGGTCACGGAGTTTGATCTTGATGCCGCCCTCGCCCGCCGCCCTGCCCTGATCCTGATGGACGAACTGGCGCACAGCAATGCGCCAGGCTCCCGCCATCCGAAGCGCTGGCAGGATGTTGAGGAGCTGCTTGAGGCAGGCATTGACGTCTTCACCACGGTGAATGTTCAGCATCTGGAAAGCCTGAACGACGTGGTGAGCGGTGTAACCGGTATCCAGGTGCGTGAAACCGTCCCCGATCCGTTTTTTGATTCTGCCGATGAAGTCGTACTGGTTGACCTGCCGCCGGACGATCTGCGCCAGCGCCTGCATGAAGGCAAAGTGTATATTGCCGGCCAGGCCGAACGCGCCATCGAACATTTTTTCCGCAAAGGAAACCTGATTGCCCTGCGCGAGCTGGCCCTGCGCCGCACCGCCGATCGCGTTGATGACCAGATGCGCGCCTGGCGAGACCTACAGGGACAAGAGCGCGTCTGGCACACGCGGGACGCCATTCTGTTATGCATTGGTCACGGCAGCGGCAACGAAAAACTGGTTCGCACCGCCGCCCGGCTTGCAGCGAAGTTTGGCAGCGTCTGGCACGCGGTCTACGTCGAAACGCCGCAGCTGCATGGCCTGCCGGAAAATCAGCGCCGCGCCATTTTGAGCGCGCTGCGGCTGGCGCAGGAGCTGGGCGCCGAAACCGCAACCCTTTCCGATCCGCAGGAAGATAAAGCCATTCTGCGCTACGCGCGGGAGCACAACCTGGGCAAGATTGTCATTGGACGTCGCCAGCACCGCCGCTGGTTTAGCCGCGAATCTTTTGCCGACAGGCTGGCCCGCCGCGCGCCGGATCTTGATTTAGTCATCGTCGCGCTGGATGACAAGCCCGCCCCCCTGCCCAACCGTACGCCGGACGCTCGCACCTTTGGCGATAAATGGCGCATTCAGATCCGGGGCTGCATGGTGGCCGTGGTCCTCTGCGCCCTGATTACGGTGATTGCCAGCCAGTGGCTCATCGCCTTCGACGCCGCCAATCTGGTCATGATTTATCTGCTCGGCGTCGTTGTGGTCGCGCTCTTTTATGGCCGCTGGCCGTCGGTGCTGGCGACGGTGATCAACGTCATCAGCTTCGATCTCTTCTTTATTGCTCCGCGCGGGACGCTTGCTGTCTCGGACGTGCAGTACATTCTGACCTTTGCCGTGATGCTTACCGTCGGGCTGGTGATCGGGAATCTGACGGCAGGCGTGCGCTACCAGGCACGCATTGCCCGCTATCGCGAGCAGCGCACGCGCCATCTGTATGAAATGTCAAAATCGCTGGCGGTTGGCCGCACGCAGCGAGATATCGTGCAGACCAGCGAGCAGTTTATCCGTTCGACCTTTCATGCCAGTAACCTGATTTTGCTCCCCGACGAACAAGGGCGCCTTCGCCCGCTGACCTCCCCTTCGGGGATGACGCCCTGGGATGAAGCGATTGCCCGCTGGAGTTTCGATAAGGGTTTACCTGCCGGCGCCGGCACCGACACGCTGCCCGGCGTGCCTTACCAGATCCTGCCGCTGCGCAGCGCGGATAAAAATCACGGGCTGGTCATCGTCGAGCCGTCTAACCTGCGTCAGCTGATGATCCCCGAGCAGCAGCGCCTGCTTGAAACCTTCACCCTGCTGGTCGCCAGCGCCCTTGAACGGCTGGCGCTCACCGCCAGCGAAGAGCAGGCGCGGCTGGCAAGCGAGCGCGAAAGTATTCGCAACTCGCTGCTGGCAGCGCTGTCTCACGATTTGCGCACGCCGCTTACCGTGCTGTTTGGCCAGTCCGAAATTCTGACGCTGGATCTGGCGGCGGAAGGATCAAAGCACGCGATGCAGGCCAGCGAAATTCGCCAGCACGTGCTGAATACCACGCGCCTGGTGAACAACCTGCTGGACATGGCGCGCATTCAGTCCGGCGGGTTTAACCTCAAAAAAGAGTGGCTCACCCTTGAGGAGGTTGTCGGCAGTGCGCTGAAGATGCTGGAGCCGGGTCTCGGCGGGCGCCATATTGAGCTGGACATGCCGGAACCCCTGACGTTAATCCATGTGGATGGCCCGCTGTTTGAGCGCGTGCTGATTAATCTTCTGGAAAATGCCGCTAAATACGCCGGGGCAAAGGCCCGGCTGGGGATTTCTGCCAGGGTGGATAAACGTGTGCTGCGGCTCGACGTCTGGGATAACGGGCCGGGTATTCCGGCCGGTCAGGAGCGCGCCATATTCGAAAAATTTGCGCGCGGTAATAAGGAATCCGCCATTCCTGGCGTTGGGCTGGGGCTGGCGATCTGCCAGGCGATTGTCGACGTGCATGGCGGCACCATTTCCGCAGAGAACCGCCCGGAAGGTGGGGCACGCTTTTGTGTTACACTTCCTCTGGAAAGCCCACCAGAACTTGATGAATTACCAGAGGATTTGTGATTAACGTTCTGATTGTTGAAGATGAGCTCGCTATCAGCCGATTTCTGCGTACCGCGCTGGAAGGCGACGGTTTGCGCGTTCATGAAGCCGGAACGCTTCAACGAGGGTTGATTGAAGCCGCGACCCGCAAGCCAGATCTGGTGATCCTGGATCTGGGACTTCCGGATGGCGACGGCATCGATTTTATTCGTGAGGTGCGTCAGTGGAGCCAGATGCCTATTCTGGTGCTCTCTGCCCGCACCGAAGAGACGGATAAAATCGCCGCGCTGGATGCCGGAGCGGATGATTATCTGATCAAACCGTTTGGCATTGGCGAGTTACAGGCCCGGCTTCGTGTGGCGCTGCGTCGACACAGTGCCACCTCCCCTTCCGACCCGGTGTACGCCTTTGGCGATATCCGCGTCGATCTTGCTGCACGCCGCATCGTAAGAGGAGAAGAAGAGATCCACCTTACGCCTATTGAGTTTCGTCTGCTGGCCGTGCTGCTCAATAACCATGGTAAAGTGTTAACGCAGCGACAGCTGTTAAGCCAGGTCTGGGGGCCGAATGCTGTCGAGCATAGTCACTATTTACGCATTTATATGGGACACCTTCGCCAGAAGCTTGAAGCCGATCCCGCGCGTCCTCGTCATTTATTAACAGAAACCGGTATCGGATATCGGTTTATGATCTGAATAAGTATTCACTTTAATTTTAAATAAAAACTTACCAGCCTGAATATAGCCATGAAAATAACGATGAGATTATTTTCACGGCTATATTCGCCCTCTTTAAACACAATTAAAACATCGATTTAACACCGAACCAACAAAACAGCATTTTGATCTGTGTTATTCACTCAAAACGACTAATTATTTCTGAAATGATCGGTTATTGGTGATCTGTTTCACAGTTAATCCCTTTTCCCTGGATAAAATGACCATGCTTTCAATTACTGAAAGGAAACTGAACATGGAAAACAATAATCGTTTAATGCCCCATATAAGGCGGACAACACATATCATGATGTTTGCCCACCGAAACTGTTTTGACTTTCATCTCTTTAACGCCCGGTAGTCCTTCGACTTCTGGCGCATCTGCTTACAGGTCATCCTGAAAAACGCTATTTTACAGGCTGTTGCCTGTGAACACCTGCGCTCATTCCTTGTGATTCAGATTCTCCGCAACCGGGCGGACTGAATTCTACTCAGCAAAAAAGCAATTAACTGATTTCGTATCAGCGGACACGCTTTGCTTTTTTTTCCGGAAATAATCGATTTCTTTACCGCAAGAAGTCGAGGGCCCCATATTGCCTGAAATAAAGAGATAAAGATGAAAACGTTAAAAATTGCCGTCAGCCGTGCCTGCCCTGAATGCTTTACCACTTCGCGCGACATTGTGGATATCACCGCATCGGATTATATTGATGTGGCAGCCGTGGTTCTGGCCGTGAGCGATATTTTCAATGGCGCCATAGAAGAAATAGAAGCCACGGGATTCGGTATTCCGGTGTTTATTGCCACGCATAAAGAAGAAAGGGTTCCGGCTGAATTTCTGTCGCGTATTCACGGCGTTTTTGAGTACTCCGACACCAGCAATGCGTACTACGGACGCCAGCTTGAAGCGGCTGCGCAGAAGTACGAAACCCAGCTCCGCCCGCCGTTCTTCCGCGCGCTGGTCGATTACGTCCAGCAGGGGAACAGTGCGTTTGACTGCCCCGGACATCAGGGAGGCCAGTTCTTCCGCCGCCATCCGGCCGGAAACCAGTTTGTCGATTTCTTTGGCGAAACGCTTTTCCGCGCCGATCTGTGCAATGCCGACGTGGCAATGGGCGATCTGCTGATCCATGAAGGCGCGCCATGCATCGCCCAACAGCATGCGGCAAAAGTCTATAATGCGGATAAAACCTACTTCGTGCTGAACGGCACCTCCTCTTCCAACAAAGTGGTGCTCAATGCCCTCCTCACGCCAGGCGATCTGGTGCTGTTCGATCGCAATAACCATAAATCTAATCACCACGGAGCACTGTTACAGGCAGGCGCGACGCCGGTGTATCTGGAAACGGCGCGCAACCCGTACGGGTTTATCGGCGGTATTGACGCACACTGTTTCGACGAGAGTTACCTGCGGGAACTGGTGTCAGAGGTCGCGCCTGGTCGCGCGCGGGATGAACGTCCCTTCCGTCTGGCGGTGATCCAGCTGGGCACCTACGACGGTACCATTTATAACGCCCGTCAGGTGGTGGATAAGATTGGTCACCTGTGCGATTACATTCTGTTTGACTCCGCCTGGGTGGGTTACGAGCAGTTTATCCCGATGATGGCCGACTGCTCGCCGCTGCTGCTGGAGCTGAACGAAAACGATCCGGGCATTCTGGTTACCCAGTCGGTGCATAAGCAGCAGGCGGGCTTCTCGCAAACCTCGCAAATCCATAAGAAGGACAGCCATATAAAAGGCCAGGCGCGCTATGTCCCGCATAAGCGCCTCAACAACGCCTTTATGATGCACGCCTCCACCAGCCCGTTCTATCCGCTGTTTGCCGCCCTGGATATCAACGCCCGCATGCACGAGGGGCAAAGTGGGCGCAACATGTGGATGGACTGCGTGGTAACCGGTATCGAAGCACGGAAACTGATCCTTCAGAACTGTCAGTTTATTCGTCCGTTCGTGCCAGAGACGGTGGATGGCCGTCCATGGGAAAGCTGGGATACGGCAGAGATTGCTACCGATCTGCGCTTCTTCCATTTTGTTCCGGGCGAACGCTGGCACGCCTTTGAGGGATATGCCGAGCATCAGTATTTTATCGATCCCTGCAAACTGCTGCTGACCACGCCAGGCATCAACGCCCGCACCGGCGAGTACGATGATTTCGGCGTGCCCGCCACCATCCTCGCCAACTTCCTGCGTGAAAACGGCATCGTGCCGGAAAAATGCGACCTCAATTCCATTCTGTTCCTGCTCACCCCGGCGGAGGACATGGGCAAATTGCAGCAGCTCGTCGCCCAGCTGGTGCGCTTCGAAAAACTGCTCCAGAGCGATGTGCCGCTGAAAGAGGTTCTGCCCTCTCTTTATAAGCAACATCCGGAACGTTATGCGGATTATACCCTGCGTCAGATTTGTCAGGAGATGCACGACCTCTATGCCCGCCATAACGTGAAGCAGCTGCAAAAAGAGATGTTCCGCAGGTCTCACTTCCCGCGCGTCATGATGAACCCGCAGGAGGCGAACTATGCCTATCTGCGCGGTGAGGTCGAGCTGGTGTCCCTGCGCGACGCGGAAGGCCGTATCGCCGCGGAAGGCGCGCTGCCTTACCCACCGGGGGTGTTGTGCGTGGTTCCGGGGGAAGTCTGGGGCGGTTCCGTGCTGCGCTACTTCGCCGCGCTGGAAGACGGGATCAATCTGCTGCCGGGCTTTGCGCCGGAGTTACAGGGGGTTTACGTCGAGGAGTGTGACGGTCGCAAACAGGTGCGCTGCTACGTCATCAAACAACCTGCCGCTCAGCCATCGCTGCTGAAAGGAGAAAAATTATGAGTAAGGCCAACAAGATGGGCGTGGTGCAACTCACTATTCTCACCATGGTGAATATGATGGGTTCGGGGATCATCATGCTGCCCACCAAGCTCGCTGAAGTGGGGACGATTTCGATTATCTCCTGGCTTGTTACCGCCGTGGGTTCGATGGCGCTGGCATGGGCCTTTGCCAAGTGCGGAATGTTCAGCCGCAAGTCCGGCGGGATGGGTGGCTATGCCGAATATGCGTTCGGTAAGTCCGGTAACTTTATGGCGAACTATACCTACGGCGTGTCGCTGCTGATCGCCAACGTGGCGATTGCCATTTCCGCTGTCGGTTACAGTACGGAGCTGTTTGGGGCGACGCTGACCCCGGTGCAGATTGGGCTGGCAACCATCGGCGTGCTGTGGATCTGTACCGTCGCCAACTTTGGCGGCGCGCGCATCACCGGACAACTTAGCAGCATTACCGTCTGGGGCGTGATCATCCCGGTTGTCGGCCTGTGCATCATCGGCTGGTTCTGGTTCAGCCCGACCCTGTACGCCAACTCCTGGAATCCGCATCACGTACCGTTCTTCACTGCCGTGGGATCGTCCATCGCCATGACGCTGTGGGCCTTCCTCGGGCTGGAGTCAGCCTGTGCGAATGCGGAAGTGGTGGAAAACCCGGAGAAAAATGTGCCGATCGCGGTACTCGGCGGGACGCTGGGGGCGGCGGTGATCTATATCGTCTCGACCAACGTGATTGCGGGAATTGTGCCCAACATGGATCTGGCCAACTCCACGGCGCCGTTCGGGCTGGCGTTTGCGCAGATGTTTACGCCGGAGGTAGGGAAAGTGATCATGGGACTGATGGTGATGTCCTGCTGCGGCTCGCTGCTGGGCTGGCAGTTCACCATCGCTCAGGTGTTTAAATCCTCGGCTGACGAAGGTTATTTCCCGAAAATCTTCTCCCGCGTGACCAAAGCGGATGCGCCAGTGCAAGGGATGCTGGCGATTGTCATCTTCCAGAGTGGTTTGTCGCTGATGACCATCAGCCCGTCACTGAACAGCCAGTTTAACGTGCTGGTCAACCTGGCGGTGGTGACGAACATCATTCCGTACATTTTGTCGATGGCGGCGCTGGTGATTATTCAGAAGGTGGCGAAGGTTGATCCGCGCAAAGCCCGTGCGGCCAATATTGTGGCGCTGATTGGTGCAATTTACAGCTTCTATGCGCTCTATTCCTCCGGCCAGGAAGCGATGCTGTATGGTGCGATGGTGACCTTTATGGGCTGGACGCTGTACGGTCTGGTGTCGCCGAGATTTGAATTGAAGAACAAGCACAGTTAGGTAAAAGCAAAACGGCAACCCTGAGGTTGCCGTTTTTAGTGTTTTCTCCCTCTCCCCGTGGGAGAGGGCCGGGGTGAGGGCATCAGCCCGCACCAAACACCACTTACGCGTTTTTCAGCACTTCGCTGACAATCTCTACCGCTTCTTTCTCAATCTGCTGACGATGCTCAGCGCCGAGGAAGCTTTCGCAATAGATTTTGTACGCATCTTCCGTACCGGATGGACGCGCGGCGAACCAGCCGTTTTCGGTCATCACCTTCAGGCCGCCGATGGATGCGCCGTTACCCGGTGCCGCCGTCAGACGCGCGGTGATCGGGTCACCTGCCAGGGTGCTGGCGCTGACCATCTCCGGAGAGAGTTTTGACAGAGCTGCTTTTTGCGCAGACGTGGCGCCAGCCTGGATACGGTTATAGCTTGGCGCACCAAAACGTTCCGCCAGCTCGTTGTAATGTTCCTGCGGGTTCTTACCGGTGACCGCGGTGATTTCCGCCGCCAGCAGGCACATGATGATGCCGTCTTTATCGGTTGACCATGGGGTGCCGTCGAAGCGCAGGAAGGATGCCCCCGCGCTCTCTTCACCGCCAAAGCCGAAGCTGCCGTCGTGCAGACCGTCAACAAACCACTTGAAGCCCACCGGCACTTCCACCAGCTTGCGGCCCAGCGCATCGACCACACGGTCAATCATGGCGGAAGAGACCAGCGTTTTACCCACCGCGACCTCTTTGCCCCACTGCGGACGGTGCTGGAAAAGATAATTAATGGCCACAGCCAGGTAGTGGTTCGGGTTCATCAGCCCAGCCGGGGTGACGATACCGTGACGGTCGTAGTCCGGGTCGTTAGCAAACGCCAGATCGAACTTGTCGCGCAGCGCCAGCAGGCCAGCCATTGCGCATTCGGAGGAGCAGTCCATACGGATCGCGCCGTCTTTGTCCAGGTGCATAAAGCGGAAGGTCTGATCGACGTGATCGTTCACGATGGTCAGATCCAGCTTGTAGTGCTCGGCAATGCGTTTCCAGTATTCAATACCGGAGCCGCCCAGTGGATCCACGCCCAGCTTCAGACCGGCTTTCTGGATAGCGGCCATATCGACGATATCCGCCAGCCCTTCCACGAACGGCTGAACCAGATCCTGCTCTTTCACGTGGCCGGAGGCCATGGCTTCATCCAGTGAGATACGCTTCACGCCGTTCAGACCGTTAGCCAGTAACGCGTTGGCGCGATCTTCCACCACTTTCGTGACGTTGGTATCCGCCGGGCCACCGTTTGGTGGGTTGTACTTGATGCCGCCATCTTCCGGTGGGTTGTGGGACGGGGTGATCACAATGCCGTCAGCCTGCGCGCCACCTTTTTTGTTGTGTACCAGAATAGCGTTAGACACCGCAGGCGTTGGCGTGAAACCGTTGTTCTCCTGAACAATCACGTCTACGCCGTTCGCCGCCAGCACTTCCAGCACGGAGATAAAAGCAGGTTCAGACAGGGCGTGGGTATCTTTCCCTACATAGCACGGACCGGTGACGCCATTTTTGGCGCGCTCTTCCGCGATGGCCTGAGCAATGGCCAGAATGTGCGGTTCGTTAAAGCTGTGGCGCGCCGCGCTGCCGCGGTGGCCAGATGTACCAAACTTCACTGCGTGTTCTGCGTTGCCCACCACCGGTTTCAGCACGTAGTACTGCGCGGTCAGTTGAGCGACGTTAATCAAATCGCGTTGTTGCGCAGGTTGTCCTGCACGGCTGTGATTTGCCATTGCCTGGTCCTTCTGATGCAAGGGTTAAATTGTACCGCAAACCTTTTCGATCAATTCCGCCGGGAACTGCATGGACTGCATGATATGTTCGATCATGCTGCACTTGCGGCCCGTATTGGTATTGGTGATCACCCAGTATGGCGTACCGGGAACGTGTTTGGGTTTGGTTTGGTTGCCATTTTGCAGCAAGGTCTGCTCGTCGCCTGCGAAATAAACGCGCGTGCGACCGTGCAGCGACTCTGTCGCTTCTGCAAATGCGTTGTTATCCAGTGAGTAAAGTGTAGACAGCACCAGCATAAAGCGGTTAACGGCCTTTTTCTGCTCGGCATATTCATCGGACAGCAGCAGCTCGCGCATCGCGCGCACTTTGTCCTTTGCCGGCATGACGGCAGGTTTTACTTGTGCAACAACGCTCGGCTGAGACACGACATCTTTAGTGACAGGAGTGGGCTGTGAGGCGGCGGAAATTTTAAGCATGCGCCGTAAAATGTCGGACGCGCTCTCCCCAATATGCCGCGTCTGGCTGGCAATATACTGATAGAGTTCGTCATCAACTTCGATTGTTTTCATCTTAATCCAGTGCGATATCTTATCTGAATACAAGTCGTTGAGATTATAAGGTCAAATCCCAACAGCGGATAGCGTCAAACCAGGTTGGCGGCAAAAGTCAGATTAAACTGGATCCTTGCCCCCGGGCGGCAGAATGGTCAACATGATACCCTAACCTGACAAACCTAAAAAAAGAACTTTGCCATGAAATTGAATACCCGAGCGCAAACTGCACAATCGCCGAACAATAATTCTCCCATCGTACTGGTTCACGGCCTGTTTGGTAGCCTGGATAATCTGGGTGTGCTGGCGCGCGATTTAGTGACCGATCACGAGATCCTCCAGGTTGATATGCGCAATCACGGTCTTTCAGGGCGCTCGGAGGAGATGACATACGCAGCCATGGCGCAGGATCTGCGGGACACCCTCGATGCGAATAATATTCAGAAAGCGACGCTTATCGGGCATTCAATGGGCGGTAAAGCGGTGATGGCGCTCACTGCGCTGGCACCTGAGCGAATTTCCGGGCTGGTGGTCATCGACGTTGCGCCCGTCAATTACGACGTTCGCCGTCACGATGAGATTTTTGCCGCCATCAATGCGGTCACCGAAGCGGGTGTCGCAACCCGCCAACAGGCGGCTGCCGTTATGCGCGAGCATCTTGATGAAGAAGGCGTGGTCCAGTTCCTGCTGAAATCGTTTGTTGACGGGCAATGGCGCTTTAACGTCCCGGTGCTGTGGGATCAGTATTCGCATATTGTGGGCTGGGAAGCCGTCCCCGCCTGGCCGCACCCTACCCTTTTTATTCGCGGCGGCAACTCCCCTTACGTCACTGACGCGTACCGTGACGCGCTGCTGGCGCAATTCCCGCAGGCTCGCGCTCACGTCATTGCGGGTGCCGGGCACTGGGTACACGCGGAAAAACCGGATGCCGTCCTGCGCGCCATTCGCCGCTATCTTACTGATACAGCGAATTGATTAAAAAGCCAGCGACCGGAAGACGACGGGCTTCCAGTCGTTGGCGTGTGGATTTGGGTGATGTATGATGGCGCGCTTATCGCCCGGGCATTAGCAGGGCGGCGTGTTTCCCCCGAAGTCTCAGAATCATGGCCAAAGAACAAACGGACCGTACGACACTAGATCTGTTCGCGAATGAGCGTCGACCGGGACGACCGAAAACGAATCCGCTTTCGCGCGATGAACAGCTGCGTATCAATAAACGCAACCAGCTTAAACGCGATAAAAATCGTGGGCTTAAGCGTGTCGAACTGAAGCTGAATGCCGATGCCGTCGATGCGCTTAACGAGTTAGCTGACGCGCGCAACATCAGCCGCAGCGAACTGATCGAAGAGATGCTGATCGCCCAGCTTGAGACGTTACGCGGCAAGGCGTGAGTCAGAAAATCCCCAATATTACCTTTTTCATGTAGCACAGAGTGCAGTCCTGCGTGATAGCTGTTTCCGCAGGGTTGCCTGTTCTGCTATTATTGCCCTTATCCGTGGTCAATTTGCGCCACCATACCATTAAGTTTCAAGAGGTTATTTTACTCATGGCAATCATCGGCATTTTCTTTGGCAGTGATACCGGCAATACTGAAAATATCGCAAAAAACATTCAAAAACAGCTCGGTAAAGACGTTGCTGATGTGCATGACATCGCCAAGAGCAGCAAAGAAGATCTCGAGGGCTATGACATCCTGCTGCTGGGCATCCCCACCTGGTACTACGGTGAAGCACAGTGTGACTGGGACGATTTCTTCCCGACGCTGGAAGAAGTAGACTTCAACGGCAAGCTGGTTGCCCTGTTTGGCTGTGGCGATCAGGAAGACTATGCTGAGTATTTCTGTGATGCGCTGGGCACTATTCGCGACATCATTGAGCCACGCGGTGCGGCGATCGTCGGTCACTGGCCAACGGCGGGTTACCATTTCGAAGCTTCCAAAGGTCTGGCAGATGACGATCACTTCGTTGGCCTGGCCATTGATGAAGACCGTCAGCCAGAGCTGACCGCTGAGCGTGTAGAAAAATGGGTTAAGCAGGTTCGTGAAGAGCTGAACCTGGACGATATCCTTAACGCCTGATATCCCTGCGGCGCAACTCCGGTTGCGCCCGTTTTCCAGGTAAAACCGATTAAATTAATTGCTACAAACTTTTAACTTTTTCGCCCAGACCTGTACAATATCCCCCTGGTAAAAAGTGGGTGCCATCGAACAAGTTTGTTGGTGATACCACGTTTTTATAAGCATACTTTGCTTGAGACTTGCAGTTTTCATTTAGCCATGGCAGTTCTATAATGAGACGCATTATCCCAAGTGCATTTTCTGTCACTTCTTCTTTTGAAGTGAATCGTTTAGCAACAGGACAGATTCCGCATGACTGACAACAATACCGCATTAAAGAAAGCTGGCCTGAAAGTAACGCTTCCTCGGTTAAAAATCCTTGAAGTGCTTCAGGGGCCAGACAATCACCATGTCAGTGCGGAAGACCTTTATAAGCGTCTTATCGATATGGGTGAAGAGATTGGGCTGGCAACCGTCTATCGTGTGCTGAACCAGTTTGATGACGCGGGCATTGTTACTCGTCATAATTTCGAAGGCGGTAAATCCGTGTTCGAGCTGACTCAGCAGCACCACCACGATCACCTGATCTGCCTCGACTGTGGCAAGGTCATTGAATTTAGCGATGATTCCATTGAATCGCGCCAGCGTGAAATCGCCGCCCGTCATGGCATCCGCCTGACCAACCACAGCCTGTACCTGTACGGTCACTGCGCTGAAGGTGATTGCCGCGAAAATGAACATGCGCACGACGCAAAATAAGTGAGTGTTCATACTCTGAGCCAGCCGTGAGGTTGGCTTTTTTTTGCCTGGAAAAAGCCCAGTGGCGCTGCGCTTACCGGGCCTACGGGCTGTGACACCGTTGTAGGTCCGGTAAGCGCTGCGCCACCGGGTGTAAAGCAACTTATTTATTGTTATTGCGTATCTCGTTCCAGATCTTATCGCAACGCTTCGCCACTTCCTGATCGTTACCGGTTTTACGCGCCTGAATACAGGCCTGGTAATCCATTACGCGAACGTTTTCCTGCGTGGCGAATTGCTCATGGGCTTTGTCTTTTTTCAGCACGTTCAGCACGCTTTGACAGGCCTCAATCTTCTCAGGTGAACCCTGTGCGGTATTGATGCACGCGCTGTAGGCCTCTTTCAGACGGGAGTCCTCTTTCGGCACCTGATCCTGCGCGCATGCCACCAGCCCGAAGGTCAGCAACGCAACGATTACCCTTTTATTCATCATGTTCAGTCTCCATAACGGCGGGACACCGCCCGCCGCAGCATTCATCAGAAGATGGTAAATGGCGCAATGACCATGAATTTCACGTCACGTTCATCCTGGAAGATGTTGCCGTAGCCGCCCGCGTAGCTCGGGATATCGGAGTGGTTGTCATACTGGGTGAAGTGCAGTTTGAACATCGTGCCTTTCGCACGGCCCTCCTGAAGGGTATAAATCGCATCCAGACTGTATGAAGACTCTTTCAGACGGTAGTTCGGATCGTAGTACGCGTCTGGCGTTGCCATATCCCCGGGCTTCGCATCCCAGGCGTACGCGTAGGATGCTCCCACTGCCCAGCCGGGCAGGTTCCAGTTTTTCAGGTCATACATTGCCCCGAAGAAGACCGCCTTTTCGCCGTCGGCGTTAAAGTCAGAGCGGTTATCCCACCAGATATCCAGACGACCGTTAGAGGAGGCGTAGGTAGGCGTCATACGTTGCAGGAAGTAACCCTGCTGCCCTTCTGCCTTGACCCATGTTCCCTCCAGACGCAAATCAACCTGACCTACCTTGTAGCCGAAGGTCAGCGCCTGTAACCACGCGGTGCCGTCATAGATATCATTTACGCTGCCATCACTGACCTTGTCGCGCGTACCGTAGAACTGATAGCTGGTGCTCAGCGGGCTACCCGCGATATCAAATTTGTAGCTGGCTTTAGCAAAGTACTGATCGATATAGCCTTCAGCCTGACCAAATGCAGCTTCCAGCACCAGATCGTTTTTAAAGTCGTACTTCGCTCCCAGCGAGTGGAGATAATCAACTTTGGTTTTTTTATCGTTCTGATAGAACTTGTCCATCTCAATGTGCCACGGCGCTTTGTACTCGTTGGTCCACATATAGGAGAAGCTCAACGCCCCCGCATCGCCGTAGTCAAAATTAGCACCGGCTTCCGCCCCCTGATAGGTGCCTGGCATAAAGCTCCAGTGCGGCGCTAACAGCGTCTGACCGGTTGGCTGGATATAACCTCCGCGCGCCCAGACCGGACCATATTTGAATTTTGCAGCCGCTTTATACAGGCTGATTCCGCTTTTATCGCCGGACCAGTCTTCGTCGTAGGCTTTATTGCTGGAGGAGAACGCAATTTCGTTCGGATGGCCGCTGTCGCCATTTTCGGCCATTTCAATTGCGGTGAACGCTGCAATATCGATCCCGAACATATCGGCGGCATATCCCGACTGGAAATCAAGGTTGGCGTTCCAGGTCGAGTGAGAAAGGTTGGTTTTGTATTTATCTTCAGTGACGTCTTTACGGTCACGCTCACGCTGCCAGTAATAAATACCGCCCGTGAGGGTGGAATCTTCGATGAAACCTGCTGCTTTTGCCTCTGGCGCAACCACCAGGCCCGACATTGCTGTCACACCGGCGATAGCAAGCGCCAGCGCACTACGTTTGCCACTGAACGTACGCATAGATTATTCCTCTTTGACGAATTAAAACGCCTTAAACGGCGAAAAACAGAAAAGACCAAGTGGTCAGGGGTAGTCAGAAATACCCTCGAATTAACTACCGTCTTTAGGTTATTTTTCGCGACGCGAATTATCAATGCTTTTAATCAGGCAAAAGTCAGGATTATGACGAAGAGCACATATTTCGTAGTGCTTTGTAACATTTACCGGGAAGCGAGTACTGGCGGGGGAATGCGCTAATTTTCAGTAAGTAACATTGATATTGTGAATATATTTTTCAGTGTTTCTGTTTTTGGAAAACAACAAACTTTTTTTAAATAAAATAAGTAGCACCACATTGACCTGGAATGTTGGGTTTAAATGATTATCCCGATGCTTAACGACATGATCGTTAAATAAAAAAACGCCGCATTACGCGGCGTTTGTTTCTCATTGACCAGAGCAGCGTTATTATTCGCCGATCTTAGTCCAGGTATCACGCAGACCGACGGTACGGTTAAATACCGGTTTTTCTGCCGTGCTGTAACGGCTGTCCAGGCAGAAGTAACCCTCACGTTCAAACTGGAACGCTTTACCGGCTTCAGCGGCTTTCAGAGACGGCTCGGCATACCCCTGCTTGATAATCAGAGACTCAGGGTTAATGACCGCCAGGAAGTCCTCCGCAGCGCCTGGATTAGGCACGCTGAACAGACGATCGTAGAGACGGATCTCAACCGGCAGCGCATGCTGCGCGCTCACCCAGTGGATTACACCTTTTACTTTACGACCATCCGCCGGATCTTTACTCAGCGTCTCTGCGTCGTACGTACAGAAGATGGTCGTGATGTTACCTTCCGCATCTTTCTCTACTCGCTCTGCTTTGATCACATAGGCGTTACGCAGACGCACTTCTTTGCCCAGCACCAGACGCTTGTACTGCTTGTTCGCTTCTTCGCGGAAGTCGGCGCGATCGATCCAGATTTCACCGCTGAACGGCACGTCGCGGGTGCCCATTTCCGGTTTGTTCGGATGGTTAGGCATCGAGACCTGTTCGCTTCCGCCCTGCGGATAGTTTTCGATAACCAGTTTCACTGGATCGATCACTGCCATCGCGCGCGGCGCGTTTTCGTTCAGGTCTTCACGAATGCAGGATTCCAGAGACGCCATTTCGATGGTGTTGTCCTGCTTGGTGACGCCAATACGTTTGCAGAACTCACGAATGGACGCCGAGGTGTAGCCACGACGACGCAGGCCAGAGATGGTCGGCATACGCGGGTCGTCCCAGCCTTCAACGTGCTTGTCGGTGACCAGCAGGTTCAGCTTACGCTTGGACATCACGGTGTATTCCAGGTTCAGACGAGAGAACTCGTACTGACGCGGATGCACAGGAATGGTGATGTTATCCAGCACCCAGTCGTACAGACGACGGTTGTCCTGGAATTCCAGCGTGCACAGAGAGTGCGTAATGCCTTCCAGCGCATCGCTGATGCAGTGGGTGAAGTCGTACATCGGGTAGATGCACCACTTGTTACCGGTCTGGTGGTGTTCAGCGAACTTAATGCGGTACAGCACCGGATCGCGCATCACGATGAACGGAGACGCCATATCGATTTTGGCACGCAGACACGCTTTACCTTCTTCGAAGCCACCGGCACGCATTTTTTCAAACAGCGCCAGGTTCTCTTCCACGCTACGATCGCGGAACGGGCTGTTTTTACCAGGCTGAGTCAGCGTACCGCGGTATTCACGGATTTCGTCAGCTGACAATTCGTCGACGTATGCCAGACCTTTGTTAATCAGTTCAACCGCGTAGGCATACAGCTGATCGAAATAGTCTGAGGAGTAGCAGATATCGCCAGACCAGTTGAAGCCCAGCCATTGCACGTCGTTTTTTATCGACTCAACGTATTCGATGTCTTCTTTTACTGGGTTGGTGTCATCGAAACGCAGGTTGCACTGCCCCTGGTAATCTTGCGCAATACCAAAGTTCAGGCAGATCGATTTGGCGTGACCAATGTGCAGGTAGCCATTTGGCTCCGGCGGGAAACGCGTGTGGACTGTGGTGTGCTTACCACTGGCCAGATCTTCATCGATGATCTGACGAATAAAGTTACTCGGGCGGGCTTCTGCCTCACTCATCGTGGATTCCTCAAAGCGTAAACAACGTATAACGGCATATGATCTTATAAGCCGGACGTAGTGACAACCCTTAAAACGTCCCGGAAGAAAATAATGGGGGCAATTGCTGCAAAAAAAAGCGGCGGAGGATATCCCCCGCCACTAAAGGCATAACTCTACTCAGGAGCGATTACTTGCCTTTAATCTCATACAGTGGCGTCTGGCCTGCAACTACCTGCCCCTGCGCCTGGATCACCAGACCGCTGAAGTCGTCGATGTTGCTGCACACGACGGGGCTTATCATGGAGCGCGCGTTGGCATTCAGGAAGTCCAGATCCATTTCCAGAATCGGCTGGCCTGCCGCCACTTCAGCACCCTCTTCCACCAGGCGAGTAAAGCCCTGGCCGTTCAGCGCAACGGTATCGATACCCATATGGACAACGATCTCCGCGCCTTTTTCCGTTTCCAGGCAGAACGCATGGTTGGTGTTAAAGATTTTCACGATAGTACCGGCAGCCGGAGAGACCACGGTTTTGTCCGTTGGTTTCACCGCCACGCCGTCACCGACCGCTTTGCTGGCGAACGCTTCGTCAGGCACCTGTTCAAGCGCAACAACGTCACCTGTCACCGGAGAAACCAGCGCAGCGATGGTCACCGCGTTTGGCACAGCCTGCGGTTTTGCAACCGGCGCGTCAGCCACTGGCGCGTTATCCGTTGAGGCGGCAGCGACCGGCCCACGGGCAACCACTTTTTTCATTTCATCGCCGATAGATTCGGCCTTCGCACCCACGATAACCTGGATGGTTTGTTTGTTCAGTTTCACCACACCAGACGCACCCAGGCGTTTGCACATCGCATCGCTCACGCGCGCGGAGTCGCCTACGGTCAGACGCAGACGGGTAATACAGGCATCGATCGCTTTCAGGTTGTCGGTGCCACCCACAGCGGCAATGTAGCTGGTTGCCAGTTGGGTTAAACCCTCTTCGGTATTGCTGTTGGCTTCACTGGTCACAACATCATCTTTCGTATCTTCGCGACCAGGCGTCTTCAGGTTAAACATACGAATAACCGCGCTGAACAGAACGAAGTAGATAACGAAGAAGATCAGGCCCATCACCATCAGGATCCAGACGTTGCTGCTTGCCGCCGGCAGGTTGTACATCAACACATAGTCGATGGCGCCTGCGGAGAAGGAGAAGCCAGCATGGATACCCAGAAGGGTGGCGACGAACAGGCTGATACCGGTCAGGATCGCATGCATCAGATACAGCAGCGGAGCCAGGAACATGAACAGGAATTCCAGTGGCTCGGTCACGCCGGTCAGGAAGGCGGTGATCGCAACGGACAGCAGCATCCCGCCAACCATTGGGCGACGCGCTTTCGGCGCAGCCAGGTACATTGCCAGCGCCGCGCCAGGCAGACCAAACATCATGATTGGGAAGAAGCCAGACATGAACATGCCCGCGGTGCCGTCGCCTGCGTAGAAGCGGTTGATATCACCGTGGAATACCGCGCCGGCCGCGTTGGTGAACTCACCAATCTGGAACCAGGCGATGGTGTTCAGTACCTGATGCAGACCGGTTGGGATCAGCAGACGGTTAATGAAACCGAAGATGCCCGCGCCCATTGCGCCCGCAGACACGATCCACTCGCCACCCGCATGGATAGCATGCTGCACCGGTGGCCAAACGTAGCCAAAGATGGCGGCGAGGATCAGACAGAAAAAGCCCGTCGCAATCGGCACAAAACGTTTACCGCCGAAGAAGCTCAGGAAGTCAGGAAGTTTGATACCTGCCCAACGGTTGTACACGGCGCCACCCACCAGGCCAGTAATGATACCTGCCAGCACACCCATGTTGATTTCAGGATTGATGGTTACCATCGCTTTCGTGAGGATGAAGTAACCGACAGCCCCTGCCAGTGCCGCGGCACCCGCGCTGTCTTTTGACCAGCTTGACGCCACACCGATGGCGAAAATCAGCGCCAGGTTGTCAAAAATTGCGCCGCCTGCCTGGGCAATAAACGGCACGTTAAGAAGATCGGGTTGCCCGAATCGCAGCAGCAATGCTGCAACCGGTAGCACGGCGATAGGGAGCTGCAAAGCCCTACCGAGGCGCTGGAAAAAACCTAAAATATTCATCCTATTCCCCCTACGAGACCCTTTGTTAAGACTCGCGCATAAACTATGTTTTTATTGTGTCACGAACGATAGATACAGTTGATGATTCACTGGCAGTGTGAGTGTGTGAAAAATTAATTCGTATCGCAAATTAAACACCTATTTTTTGTGATTATTGTCACCAAATATCGTATTAAACCCTCCCTGTCACTGGCTAACGACGAAAACTTATTTTATCATTCAAAAAATCAAGACGGATTGATCCGGCCTGAAAGGTTCCAGGTTACGCTTAGTTCAGGTTGCACTAATCATCCGCCCACTTTTACTTAAACTTTAGAGGTGAATAATGAGACTGATTCCCCTGGCAACAGCTGAACAAGTCGGAAAATGGGCTGCTCGTCATATCGTTAATCGTATCAACGCGTTCAAACCAACAGCCGATCGTCCTTTCGTTCTCGGTCTTCCAACCGGCGGCACGCCCCTGACCGCTTATAAAGCTCTGGTTGAAATGCACAAAGCGGGCCAGGTTAGCTTTAAACACGTTGTGACCTTCAACATGGACGAATATGTCGGCCTGCCAAAGGAACATCCGGAAAGTTACCACAGCTTTATGCACCGTAATTTCTTCGATCACGTTGATATTCCGGCTGAAAACATTAACCTGCTGAATGGAAACGCGCCTGATATTGACGCAGAATGCCGTCAGTATGAAGAAAAAATCCGTTCCTACGGTAAAATCCACCTGTTTATGGGCGGCGTAGGCAACGATGGTCATATCGCGTTCAACGAACCGGCATCTTCACTGGCTTCCCGTACCCGTATTAAAACGCTGACCCATGATACGCGCGTGGCTAACTCCCGCTTCTTTGACGGAGACGTCAATCAGGTGCCTAAATACGCGCTGACCGTGGGCGTGGGCACGCTGCTGGATGCCGAAGAAGTGATGATTCTGGTGCTGGGCGCGGTGAAAGCGCAAGCGCTTCAGGCTGCCGTTGAAGGCAACGTGAACCATATGTGGACGATCAGCTGCTTACAGCTGCATCCAAAAGCGGTTGTCGTGTGTGACGAACCGTCCACCATGGAGCTGAAAGTGAAAACGCTGAAATACTTCAACGAGCTGGAAGCTGAGAACATCAAAGGTCTGTAATTGAATAACCGCCTCTTTTATCCGGGGCGGTCGCTTTTTTTAACCGGGGGTCGATATGTACGCTTTAACCCACGGTCGGATTTATACCGGCCATGAAATTCTGGATGACCATGCGATTGTAATCGCCAATGGCCTGATTGAACGTGTTTGCCCGCTGGCGGAACTGCCGCCGGAGATCGAACAGCGTTCACTCAATGGAGCTGTAATCTCCCCCGGTTTCATCGACGTACAGCTTAACGGCTGCGGCGGTGTCCAGTTTAACGATACCCCAGAAGCGGTGACGGTTGAAACGCTGGAAATTATGCAGAAAGCCAACGAGAAATCGGGCTGCACCAGCTATCTGCCAACGCTGATCACCAGCAGCGATGACCTGATGAAACAGGGTATCCGCGTCATGCGCGAATACCTGGCAAAACATCCGAATCAGGCGCTGGGCCTGCACCTGGAAGGGCCCTGGCTGAATATGGTCAAGAAAGGCACCCATAACCCAAACTACGTGCGCAAACCGGATGCCGAGCTGGTGGATTACATGTGCGCCAATGCCGATGTGATCACCAAAGTGACGCTGGCCCCGGAAATGACCGGCACGGACGTTATCAGCAAACTGGCCGCCGCCGGGATTGTGGTATCTGCGGGCCATTCGAACGCGACGCTGAAAGAGGCGAAGGCCGGTTTCCGCGCAGGCATTACATTTGCCACACACCTTTATAACGCGATGCCCTATATTACTGGCCGCGAACCGGGACTGGTTGGCGCAATTCTGGATGAACCAGACGTCTACTGCGGCATTATCGCCGACGGCTTGCATGTCGATTACACCAACATCCGCAACGCCAAACGCCTGAAAGGCGACAAGCTCTGCCTGGTGACGGATGCTACCGCTCCGGCAGGAGCGAATATTGACCAGTTCATTTTTGCTGGTAAAACAATATACTACCGGAATGGACTGTGTGTGGATGAGAACGGCACGCTGAGCGGTTCTTCTCTGACGATGATCGAAGGGGTACGTAATCTCGTTGAACATTGCGGCATCGCGCTTGAGGAAGTGCTGCGCATGGCCACGCTTTATCCGGCGCGCGCCATTGGCGTCGATAAACAGCTCGGTGGTATTGCGCCAGGTATGGTTGCAAACCTGACGGCGTTCACACACGATTATAAAATTATTAAGACCATCGTTAATGGTAACGAGGTCGTCACTGAGTAAGTAAAAGTATGACACCAGGCGGACAAGCTCAAATCGGTAATGTCGATCTCGTTAAACAACTTAACAGCGCGGCAGTTTATCGCCTGATTGACCAGCACGGGCCAATCTCACGCATTCAGATAGCCGAACAAAGCCAGCTTGCTCCCGCCAGCGTGACAAAAATTACACGTCAGCTTATTGAGCGCGGCCTGATCAAAGAAGTCGATCAGCAGGCCTCCACCGGGGGCCGCCGCGCGATTTCCATCGTCACGGAAACCCGCAATTTTCAGGCCATTGGCGTTCGCTTAGGACGTCATGACACCACTCTTACGCTCTACGACCTGAGCAGCAAGGCCATTGCCGAAGAGCATTACCCCCTTCCTGAGCGCACGCAGGAGACGCTTGAACATGCGTTACTGAATACCATTGCGCAGTTTATCGAAAGCTGTCAGCGCAAGATCCGTGAACTCATCGCCATCTCGGTCATTTTGCCCGGCCTGGTTGACCCGGAAAGCGGCGTTATTCGCTACATGCCGCATATTAAGGTAGAGAACTGGGGGCTGGTTGAGGCGCTGGAAAAGCGCTTCAAGCTGACCTGCTTTGTTGGTCACGATATTCGCTCGCTGGCGCTGGCGGAGCACTACTTTGGTGCGAGCCAGGACTGCGAAGACTCTATTCTGGTGCGCGTTCACCGTGGTACAGGTGCGGGCATCATCTCGAATGGCCGCATTTTTATTGGTCGTAACGGTAACGTAGGCGAGATTGGTCATATCCAGGTGGAACCGCTTGGCGAGCGTTGCCACTGCGGTAATTTTGGCTGTCTTGAAACCGTTGCCGCCAACGCCGCCATTGAACATCGCGTTCGCCATCTGCTGGAGCAGGGTTACCAGAGCCGCGTCACGCTGGACGATTGTAAGATCGGCACCATCTGCAAAGCGGCAAACAAAGGCGATGCGCTGGCTTGCGAAGTGATCGAACAGGTAGGACGCCACCTGGGTAAGACCATCGCCATTGCCATCAACCTGTTTAATCCGCAAAAGGTGGTGATTGCCGGCGAGATCGTTGAAGCCGAAAAAGTGTTACTGCCCGCCATTGAAGGCTGCATCAATACCCAGGCGCTGAAGGCATTTCGCCAGAATTTGCCGGTGGTGCGATCTACGCTCGATCACCGCTCGGCAATTGGCGCATTCGCCCTGGTAAAACGTGCCATGCTGAACGGGATCCTGCTGCAACATTTGCTGGAATCCTGATCGGATCTTATAGTAACGCCTTCTTTTTTTGATGTCGGATTGTCCATGACCATTAAGAATGTAATTTGTGATATCGACGGCGTGCTGATGCACGACAACGTTGCCGTGCCGGGTGCTGCGGAGTTTCTTCACCGCATCATCGACAAAGGAATGCCACTGGTTCTTCTCACGAACTACCCTTCACAGACTGGTCAGGATCTGGCAAACCGCTTTGCTACTGCGGGCGTCAACGTCCCGGACAGCGTGTTTTATACCTCTGCGATGGCGACCGCGGATTTCCTGAAGCGTCAGGAAGGCAAAAAAGCCTATGTCGTTGGCGAAGGTGCGCTGATCCACGAGCTGTATAAAGCGGGCTTCACCATCACCGACGTGAACCCGGACTTTGTCATCGTGGGCGAAACGCGCTCCTTTAACTGGGAGATGATGCATAAGGCAGCCTACTTTGTCGCCAACGGTGCGCGTTTTATCGCCACCAACCCGGACACGCACGGTCGCGGTTTTTATCCCGCCTGCGGTGCGCTGTGTGCCGGTATCGAAAAAATCTCGGGCCGTAAGCCGTTTGTTGTCGGTAAACCGAGCCCGTGGATTATCCGCGCCGCACTGAATACGATGCAGGCACACTCAGAAGAAACCGTCATTGTGGGCGACAACCTGCGTACCGATATTCTTGCTGGCTTCCAGGCGGGGCTTGAAACCATCCTGGTGCTTTCTGGCGTTTCACAGCTTGATGACATTGATACGATGCCGTTCCGGCCAAGCTGGATTTACCCCTCTGTCGACGAAATCGACGTTATTTGATTCAGAACCACGCCTCAGGGCGTGGTTTTTCATTTCTGCTGTCTGAAAACATCACTTCATCTAACGAAATCAGCGCTTCATTGAGAAATCATCAATAGAATCGCTTAAGGCATACTCTTTTTTTAAGATTCGGCAATTGCTATTGCACTTTTTACGTTTTCATCGGTAAAACGCTTGCGCCCCCTCCCCTTTTTGCGGCATTTTCATAAGCAAGCAACATCACAACGCAACAGGGTTAACGGAGAAGGTTATGTGTTCTATTTTTGGCGTACTGGATATTAAAACTGACGCGGGCGAACTGCGTAAAAAAGCACTCGAATTGTCCCGCCTGATGCGCCATCGCGGTCCGGACTGGTCAGGCGTTTACGCCAGCGATAAAGCGATTCTGGCTCACGAACGTCTCTCCATTGTTGATGTCAACGCTGGCGCACAGCCGCTGTATAACGAGAAAAAAACGCACGCGCTGGCTGTTAACGGTGAAATTTACAACCATCAGGCGCTGCGCGCTGAGTACGGCGATCGCTACGCGTTTCAGACCGGCTCAGACTGCGAAGTGATCCTGGCGCTGTATCAGGAGAAAGGCCCGGAGTTCCTCGACGACCTGCAAGGTATGTTCGCCTTCGCCCTGTACGACAGCGAAAAAGACGCTTACCTGATTGGCCGCGACCATATTGGTATTATCCCGCTGTACATGGGACACGATGAACACGGTAACTTCTACGTTGCCTCAGAGATGAAAGCCCTGGTACCGGTATGCCGCACCATCAAAGAGTTCCCGGCAGGTAGCTACCTGTGGAGCCAGGACGGCGAGATCCGCCCGTACTACCAGCGCGACTGGTTTGATTATGAAGCGGTGAAAGACAACGTGACGGACAAAGCGGAACTGCGTCAGGCGCTGGAAGAGTCAGTGAAAAGCCACCTGATGTCAGATGTCCCCTACGGTGTACTGCTCTCCGGCGGTCTGGACTCCTCCGTGATCTCCGCGATCACCAAGAAATTCGCCGCACGTCGCGTGGAAGATCAGGAGCGCTCTGAAGCCTGGTGGCCACAGCTGCACTCCTTTGCCGTGGGTCTGGAAGGGGCACCTGACCTGAAAGCCGCCCAGGAAGTGGCGAACCATCTTGGCACGGTGCACCATGAAATTCACTTCACCGTACAGGAAGGTCTGGATGCGATCCGCGATGTGATCTATCACATTGAAACCTATGATGTGACCACCATTCGCGCCTCCACGCCGATGTATTTGATGTCGCGGAAGATCAAAGCGATGGGCATCAAGATGGTGCTCTCCGGCGAGGGTTCTGACGAAGTGTTTGGCGGTTACCTCTATTTCCACAAAGCACCGAACGCCAAAGAGCTGCATGAAGAAACGGTGCGTAAGCTACAGGCGCTGCACATGTTTGACTGCGCGCGCGCCAACAAAGCGATGTCAGCCTGGGGTGTAGAAGCCCGCGTGCCGTTCCTCGATAAGAAATTCCTCGATGTGGCGATGCGCATCAACCCACAGGACAAAATGTGCGGCAACGGCAAAATGGAGAAATATATCCTGCGTGAATGTTTTGAATCCTACCTGCCGGCGAGCGTGGCGTGGCGTCAGAAAGAGCAGTTCTCCGATGGCGTAGGCTACAGCTGGATCGACACCCTGAAAGAGGTGGCGGCGAAACAGGTTTCTGATCAACAACTGGAAACTGCGAGCTTCCGTTTCCCGTACAACACGCCAGCCTCGAAAGAGGCGTATTTGTACCGTGAGATCTTTGAGGAGCTGTTCCCGGTTCCAAGCGCAGCCGAGTGCGTACCGGGTGGTCCTTCGGTCGCCTGCTCTTCTGCTAAAGCCATTGAATGGGATGAATCCTTCAAAGCGATGAACGATCCGTCAGGACGCGCGGTGGGCGTTCACCAGTCTGCTTATAAATAATGTCCAGACTATAATCAGGCCCTCCGGGGCCTGATTTTTTTGCCTCTCTTTTCCCTGCATAAAATCGATTAATAACCAATAATTGTCGAATATTCGGCCTCGCTGTTCGCAACCTAACCAAACAGTCACATTCCGGCTATTTTCATTGAAAAAGGTGTTGACGCTGCAAGGGTCTATACGCATAATGCGCCCCGCAACGCCGATAAGGTAACGCGAAAAAAAGATGGCTACGTAGCTCAGTTGGTTAGAGCACATCACTCATAATGATGGGGTCACAGGTTCGAATCCCGTCGTAGCCACCATCTTTTTTGCGGGAGTGGCGAAATTGGTAGACGCACCAGATTTAGGTTCTGGCGCCGCAAGGTGTGCGAGTTCAAGTCTCGCCTCCCGCACCATTCCCAGGTAAGCGTTGCACGGATGGGGTATCGCCAAGCGGTAAGGCACCGGTTTTTGATACCGGCATTCCCTGGTTCGAATCCAGGTACCCCAGCCATATTTCTTCGATCATGCGGTTCTCCGCGGTATTGGGGTATCGCCAAGCGGTAAGGCACCGGTTTTTGATACCGGCATTCCCTGGTTCGAATCCAGGTACCCCAGCCATCGAAGATTGCAGTACTGGCTACGTAGCTCAGTTGGTTAGAGCACATCACTCATAATGATGGGGTCACAGGTTCGAATCCCGTCGTAGCCACCATATTTACGTTATCGAATACGATTCGGTAAACTGAACATTGTTGGGGTATCGCCAAGCGGTAAGGCACCGGATTCTGATTCCGGCATTCCGAGGTTCGAATCCTCGTACCCCAGCCACTTTAAAGTCGTTAAGCAGTTTGTTTAACGCAATTGGGGTGTCGCCAAGCGGTAAGGCTCTGGTTTCTGATACCAGCATTCCGGGGTTCGAATCCCTGCACCCCAGCCACTTTAAACAAACAAGCCCGCTCTGCGGGCTTTTTTGTTTTTGTTGTTCAGAATAGTGCGGCCTGATGCCTTCACCCTAACCCTCTCCCACGGGGAGAGGGAATAAAGATCAGAGTCCGAGGGCGTACTTCAGGGCCTGACGCTTCAGACCACCGGCACGTTCCGCTGCCATCAATCCAATATTGCGCACTATACGCACCGGACCAACATCATTGCTGAACCCGGCATAGAACAGATCCATCCCCGACTGCATAATGAAGTTATCCGCCATACGGCGCGTCTGGTAGCGCTTCAGAACCTGATGGCTGGCCCAGGCTTCCGCGTGGGCGCGAGCGTTACCCAGCACATCCAGTAACGCATCGACGTCACGGTATCCCAGATTCACCCCCTGCCCCGCCAGCGGATGAATGGTGTGCGCCGCGTCCCCCACAAGCACCAGTCCTTCACGGGCATACTGCAACGCATGGCGTCGCATCAGCGGGAATGCGCCGGCGGCAACCGGGGTCACGTTGCCCAGACGGCTCGGGAAGTGCTGGCGGATTTCGCGCTGCAACTGATCCATGGACAGCCCCTGCAACTGTCGAATGCGCGCCGGTTTGTCGTACCACACCAGCGAAGCCCAGTTATCAAACAGCGGTAAGAATGCATGCGGGCCGTTCGGCGTAAAATGCTGCCAGGTGCTTTCGCCCGGCGCGTTTTCTGACTGAACGGTGATCAGCATGCAGGACTGCTGGTACTGCCAGGCATGGATCCCAATGCCTGCCATCTGCCTGACCTGCGAGTTCGCGCCATCCGCTCCCACCACCAGCTTTACGGCCAGCTCATCGTCGTTGTCCAGCGTCAGGAGATACCCGCCCTCATGACGATGCAGGCCTTTCAGCGAGTCCGGCACGCGCAGCGTCACCTTCGGGTGCGCCTCCAGCGCCTGCCAGAGTGCCTGCTGGAGCACGTTGTTTTCCACCATATAGCCCAGGCGCGGCAGTTTCAGCTCGGCGGCATCAAACGACACGTGAGCATTTTCCCACTCCCAGGTTTCGAGACGGCTGTAAGGATGCGCGCGCATCGCCAGCACCGCCTCCCAGACGCCCAGCCCGCGAAGCAGATCAACAGAGGCCGCGCTGATGGCGGAAATACGCACGTCCGGTTGGCTGGCAGGATCGAATGCCGGCGGAGCCGCCTGTTCAATAACGGTTACGTCAAATCCCTGCTGCGCCAGCCCCAGCGCCAGTGCGCCGCCGACCATACCGCCGCCAACAACGGCAACTTCGGTGTTCAGGAGTGTCATGGTCACTATTCCTTATTGAAGAATGCCTTAAGTTTACCGGATTTTTGCGGCCCTGAGGTTGACAACCTTCATACTGGTCACAACCGCACCAAAGCATTACAATACGCGGCTTGCAATCCTGAGCTGAGCAAGTCGATGACTAAAAAACTCCATATAAAAACCTGGGGCTGTCAGATGAACGAATACGATTCATCGAAGATGGCCGATCTGCTGGATACCACCCACGGATACCAGCTGACTGAAAATGCGAAAGAAGCCGATGTGCTGCTGCTGAACACCTGTTCAATTCGTGAAAAAGCACAGGAAAAAGTCTTTCATGTGTTAGGCCGCTGGAAGCTTCTCAAACGGAAAAATCCGGACCTGATCATTGGCGTGGGTGGCTGCGTCGCATCGCAGGAAGGTAAGCTGATCCGCCAGAGAGCCCCCTATGTGGATATCGTTTTTGGCCCTCAGACCCTGCACCGCCTGCCAGAGATGATTAATCAGGTTCGCGGCAGCCGTAGCCCGGTGGTTGACGTGAGCTTCCCGGAGATCGAGAAATTTGACCGTCTGCCAGAGCCGCGCGCTGATGGCCCGACCGCCTTCGTCTCCATCATGGAAGGCTGCAACAAATACTGTACTTACTGCGTGGTGCCTTACACCCGCGGTGAAGAAGTGAGCCGCCCGGCAGACGATATCCTGTTTGAAATCGCGCAGCTTGCCGCGCAGGGCGTTCGCGAAGTGAACCTGCTGGGGCAGAACGTGAACGCCTGGCGCGGGGAAAACTACGACGGTACCACCGGCAGCTTTGCTGAACTGCTGCGTCTGGTGGCGGCGATTGACGGCATCGACCGCATTCGTTTTACCACCAGCCATCCGATGGAATTTACCGACGACATTATTGACGTCTATCGCGATACGCCAGAGCTGGTGAGCTTCCTGCACCTGCCTATCCAGTGCGGCTCTGACCGCGTGCTGAACCTGATGGGTCGTCCACATACGGTGCTGGAGTATAAGTCCACCATCCGCAAGCTGCGTGAAGCGCGCCCGGATATCCAGATTAGCTCCGACTTTATCGTCGGCTTCCCTGGCGAAACCGCTGATGACTTCGAGCGCACCATGAAGCTCATCGGCGAGGTGAATTTCGACGTCAGCTACAGCTTTATCTTCTCTGCGCGCCCGGGCACCCCTGCGGCCGATATGGTTGATGATGTACCGGAAGAAGAGAAAAAGCAGCGTCTGTATATTCTACAGGAGCGTATCAACCAGCAGGCCAACGCCTGGAGTCGTCGCATGCTCGGCACTGTCCAGCGTATTCTGGTGGAAGGCACCTCCCGTAAGAGCATCATGGAACTGTCTGGTCGAACCGAAAATAACCGCGTGGTGAATTTTGAAGGCACCCCGGACATGATCGGTAAGTTTGTGGACGTCGAGATTGTCGAAGTGCTCACGAACTCGCTGCGCGGGAAGGTGGTACGCACTGAGGATGAAATGGGTCTGCGAATTGCACAGACTCCGGAATCCGTTATCTCTCGCACCCGCAAGGTCAACGACTCTGGCGTAGGTATTTACCAGCCGTGATCCTCCTGGCCTGCCTGTCCGGCAGGCCTTGTATTTCCTCTCATCACCCCCAATATCTACCGCAACGCTTGCGCCTTTATTCTGTGGCGTGAATAATTTCGGTAATGACCGTTTTATTACGCCGTGTGGCCACAGGTCAGTTAACCAATTAAAGAGGAACAGTTTGAACATAGATACGCGTGAAATTAGCCTTGAGCCCGCAGACAACGCTCGCCTGCTGAGCCTGTGCGGGCCGTTTGATGACAACATCAAACAACTGGAGCGACGTCTGGGTATCGAAATCAATCGTCGCGATAACCATTTCAAACTCACCGGACGCCCAATCTGCGTCAACGCCGCGGCAGATATTCTCCGCAGCCTATATGTTGATACCGCCCCGATGCGCGGTGAGATCCAGGACATTGAACCTGAACAGATCCACCTGGCCATCAAAGAGGCGCGCGTGCTTGAGCAGAGCGCGGAGAGCGTGCCGGACTATGGCAAAGCCATCAACATCAAAACTAAACGCGGCGTGATTAAGCCTCGTACCCCGAACCAGGCGCAGTACATCGCCAATATTCTCGACCATGACATCACCTTCGGCGTGGGCCCGGCGGGTACGGGTAAAACCTATCTGGCCGTTGCTGCTGCGGTCGATGCGCTTGAGCGTCAGGAGATCCGCCGTATCCTGCTGACCCGCCCTGCTGTTGAAGCCGGTGAAAAACTGGGCTTCCTGCCGGGCGATCTGAGCCAGAAGGTCGACCCGTATCTGCGCCCGCTGTATGACGCGCTGTTCGAAATGCTCGGCTTCGAGAAAGTTGAAAAGCTCATCGAGCGTAACGTGATTGAAGTGGCCCCGCTGGCCTACATGCGTGGCCGTACGCTTAACGACGCGTTCATCATTCTGGATGAGAGCCAGAACACCACTATCGAACAGATGAAGATGTTCCTGACGCGTATTGGCTTTAACTCGAAAGCGGTTATCACCGGTGACGTCACCCAGATTGACCTGCCGCGTAACACCAAATCGGGTCTGCGTCACGCCATCGAAGTCCTGGCCGAGGTAGAGGAAATCAGCTTCAACTTCTTCCACAGTGAAGACGTGGTACGCCATCCGGTGGTCGCGCGTATCGTTAACGCTTATGAGGCCTGGGAAGAGGCAGATCAGAAGCGCAGGGCCGAACTGGCCGCAGAACGTAAGCGCGAAGCGCAGGAGCATGAACAGAAATGAGTCAGGTGATCCTCGATTTACAGCTGGCCTGTGAAGATAATTCCGGCATGCCAGAAGAGGCACAGTTTCAGAAATGGCTGGATGCCGTTATCCCCCAGTTTCAGGAAGAATCAGAGGTCACGATTCGCCTGGTGGATGAAGCAGAAAGCCATGAGCTCAACCTGACCTACCGCGGGAAAGATAAGCCGACCAACGTGCTCTCTTTCCCGTTCGAAGCCCCTCCGGGCATTGAGATGCCGCTGCTGGGCGATCTGATCATCTGCCGTCAGGTGGTTGAGCAGGAAGCCAAAGAGCAGCAAAAGCCGCTGGAAGCGCACTGGGCACACATGGTGGTGCACGGTAGCCTGCATCTTCTGGGTTACGACCATATTGAAGATGACGAAGCGGAAGAGATGGAATCCCTCGAGACAGAGATAATGCTTGCTCTGGGCTATGAGGATCCGTACATTGCCGAGAAAGAATAGTCAGTCACTGACTACCATGCCGCCGCGCAGGGACATAGCGCGGCGGTTAACGTTGAACTAACAAGAGAACCCTTAACAAACGCCATGAGCGACGACAATTCACACAGTAGCGACACGACAACCACTAAAAAGGGATTTTTCTCCCTCATTCTGAACCAGCTTTTCCACGGCGAACCGAAAAACCGTGATGAACTGCTGGAGCTGATTCGTGATTCCGGGCAGAACGACCTTATCGACGAAGATACGCGCGAAATGCTCGAAGGGGTGATGGACATCGCCGACCAGCGCGTCCGCGACATCATGATCCCCCGCTCGCAGATGATTACCCTGAAACGCAACCAGACGCTGGACGAGTGCCTCGATGTGATTATCGAATCGGCTCACTCACGTTTCCCGGTCATCAGCGAAGATAAAGATCACATTGAAGGGATTTTGATGGCGAAAGATCTGCTGCCGTTTATGCGCAGCGATGCCGAAGCCTTCAGTATGGAAAAGGTGTTACGCCCGGCCGTGGTTGTGCCGGAAAGTAAGCGTGTGGATCGGATGCTGAAGGAGTTTCGCTCCCAGCGCTATCACATGGCGATTGTTATTGATGAATTTGGTGGCGTTTCCGGTCTGGTCACAATCGAAGACATCCTTGAGCTGATCGTGGGCGAAATCGAAGACGAGTATGACGAAGAAGAGGATATCGACTTCCGTCAGCTGAGCCGCCACACCTGGACCGTGCGCGCGCTGGCCTCCATTGAAGACTTCAACGATACCTTTGGCACCAGCTTCAGCGATGAAGAAGTGGACACCATTGGTGGTCTGGTGATGCAGGCCTTCGGCCATCTTCCGGCCCGCGGTGAAACCGTTGACATCGATGGTTACCAGTTCAAGGTCGCAATGGCTGACAGCCGACGTATTATTCAGGTTCACGTCAGAATGCCGGACGACTCACCGGTGCCAAAACTGGAAGATTAATGTAAATGGCATTTGCCCCACTCTTTGAACGCCAGCGCGTCCGTTTGCTGCTGGCGCTGTTACTCGGAGCCAGCGGTACGCTGGCTTTTTCTCCTTACGATATCTGGCCAGCCGCTATTCTCTCCCTGATGGGGCTACAGGGGCTTACCCTGAACCGTCGTCCGGTACAGGCCGCGGCCATCGGCTACTTCTGGGGGCTGGGACTGTTTGGCTCTGGTATCAACTGGGTCTACGTCAGTATCGCGCAATTTGGCGGAATGCCGGGGCCGGTTAACGTCTTCCTGGTTGTGCTGCTCGCCGCCTATCTTTCGCTCTACACTGGCCTGTTCGCGGGCATCCTGTCTCGCCTGTGGCCAAAAACGACCTGGCTGCGCGTGGCGATAGCGGCACCCGTTGTCTGGCAAATCACCGAATTTCTGCGCGGCTGGGTACTGACCGGCTTCCCGTGGTTGCAGTTCGGCTATAGCCAGGTAGACGGCCCGCTGAAAGGCCTGGCCCCGGTCATGGGCGTGGAAGCCATCAACTTCCTGTTGATGATCGTCAGCGGCCTGCTGGTGCTGGCCCTGGTGACACGTAACTGGAAGCCGCTGGTTGCCGCGTTAATCCTGTTTGCCCTGCCCTTCCCGCTGCGTTATATCCAGTGGTTTACGCTGGAGCCCGCGCGCGCCACGCAGGTTTCTCTGGTCCAGGGCGATATCCCGCAGTCCCTGAAATGGGATGAGAATCAGCTGCTGAACACGCTGAAAATCTACGCCAACGCCACTGAAAAGGTGATGGGCAAATCGCAGCTCATCATCTGGCCTGAGTCTGCGATCCCAGACCTGGAGATCAATCAGCAGCCCTTCCTGAAGATGATGGACGATCTGCTGCGCGCACGCGGCAGTACGCTGATCACCGGAATTGTGGATGCGCGTCTCAATCAGCAGAACCGCTATGACACGTACAACACGATCATTACGCTCGGTAAGGGCAGCGAATACAGCTATACCTCCACCAATCGTTACAACAAAAACCACCTTGTACCGTTTGGCGAATTTGTTCCGCTGGAGTCTATTCTGCGCCCACTGGCACCGTTCTTTGATTTGCCGATGTCCTCATTCAGCCGGGGCCCTTACGTTCAGCCGCAGCTGCATGCGCACGGTTTTGCCCTGACGGCCGCCATTTGCTACGAGATTATCCTCGGCGAGCAGGTGCGCGATAATTTCCGCCCGGACACCGACTATCTGCTGACCATCTCAAACGATGCGTGGTTCGGTAAATCGATTGGTCCGTGGCAGCACTTCCAGATGGCGCGAATGCGTTCTCTGGAGCTGGCGCGTCCGTTGCTGCGCAGCACCAATAACGGCATTACCGCCGTGATTGGTCCGCAGGGTGAAATCCAGGCCATGATCCCGCAATTTACCCGTGAGGTGCTGACTACTAACGTCACGCCAACTACCGGGCTCACCCCTTACGCGCGCACCGGGAACTGGCCGCTGTGGATTTTGACCGTGCTGTTCGGCTTTGGCGCAGTGCTGATGAGCCTGCGTCAGCGTCGTAAATAACCTTACCTTCTGTTGCCGGGTGGCGGCTACGCCTTACCCGGCCTGCTCTCCGGCGCCGGCGCCACCCGACAATTTCCTCCCAAACTTCAATTCTGGCACGCCTGTTGCTTTGTTTAATTACATCAACGCTGTCTGGCTTAACGTGCAACCTTGTCGCACCAGCGTAGATCATCGGTAGCACCGAAATGGTGCAACGAGGGATTATTGCCTCTGAATGGTGCGGCGCGCTTCGCAAAAATAAACAATAACGCAGCAAAATCTTTACATTAAGCCAGACTAAATGTTAACAAGCTTGCATAACACTGCACTCGCATTGCGCGAGATATAACAACATCACAATGGGTATCTATGCGTCACTGGCGCTGATAAGAAAGGAGTTGGGTATGCAATTACGTAAACTGGCCACAGCAATGCTGGTTATGGGAATGTCTGCGGGGGTTGTCCACGCTGAAGACGCTCCGGCAGCAGGAAGCACTCTCGACAAGATTGCCAAAAACGGCGTGATCGTGGTCGGCCACCGTGAATCTTCTGTCCCGTTCTCTTACTACGACAACACGCAAAAAGTCGTGGGCTATTCACAGGATTACTCCAACGCCATCGTTGAAGCCGTGAAGAAAAAGCTGAACAAACCTGACCTGCAAGTGAAGCTGATCCCCATCACTTCACAGAACCGTATTCCTCTGCTGCAAAACGGCACATTTGATTTTGAATGTGGCTCAACCACCAACAACCTTGAGCGTCAGAAACAGGCCGCTTTCTCGGACACCATCTTCGTTGTGGGCACCCGCCTGCTGACAAAGAAAGGCGGCGACATCAAAGATTTTGCTGACCTGAAAGGCAAAGCGGTTGTCGTGACCTCCGGTACCACGTCCGAAGTGCTGCTGCACAAGCTGAACGACGAAAAGAAAATGGACATGCGCATCATCAGCGCGAAAGACCATGGCGACTCCTTCCGTACCCTGGAAAGCGGCCGTGCCGTCGCGTTTATGATGGATGACGCTCTGCTGGCAGGCGAGCGCGCCAAGGCTAAGAAACCAGACAACTGGGAAATCGTCGGTACCGCCCAGTCGAAAGAAGCCTACGGCTGTATGCTGCGTAAAGGTGACGAGGACTTCAAGAAACTGATCGATGACACCATCGCTCAGGCGCAAACCTCCGGCGAAGCGGCAAAATGGTTCGACAAATGGTTCAAGAACCCAATTCCACCAAAAAACCTGAACATGAACTTTGAACTGTCTGACGACATGAAAGCGCTGTTCAAATCACCAAACGACAAAGCTCTTAACTAATTAGAACGACAGGGGCGGGATCTCCTGCCCTCTCGATTGTCGGGAAGCATGGACAGACTATACGTTGAGTGGTCGTTCCCCACTCAGCGCAAAAATTGAGCTTCTCACCAATCTTCGAGGGTAGCGCTGCTACCCTTTTTTTTCTGGAGTTTACTATGTCAATTGACTGGAACTGGGGCATCTTTCTGCAACAAGCCCCGTTCGGCAACACCACCTATCTCGGCTGGCTGTGGAGCGGCTTTCAGGTTACCGTTGCGTTATCGATAACGGCGTGGATTATCGCGTTTCTTGTCGGTTCGCTGTTCGGTATTCTGCGTACCGTCCCTAACCGTTTTCTCTCTTCAATTGGCACGCTCTATGTGGAACTGTTCCGTAACGTTCCGCTGATCGTGCAGTTCTTTACCTGGTATCTGGTGATCCCGGAACTGCTGCCGGAAGATCTCGGCATGTGGTTTAAGGCCGAGCTGGATCCTAACGTACAATTTTTTGTCTCCTCTATGCTGTGTCTGGGGCTGTTCACCGCTGCGCGCGTCTGCGAGCAGGTACGTGCCGCCATACAGTCACTGCCGCGCGGGCAAAAGAATGCGGCACTGGCGATGGGCCTGACTCTGCCTCAGGCCTACCGTTACGTACTGCTGCCGAACGCTTACCGCGTCATCGTTCCGCCGATGACGTCCGAGATGATGAACCTGGTAAAAAACTCGGCTATCGCCTCAACCATTGGTCTGGTAGATATGGCGGCGCAGGCGGGCAAACTGCTGGATTATTCCGCTCACGCATGGGAATCCTTCACGGCGATCACGCTCGCCTATGTTCTGATTAACGCATTCATCATGCTGGTGATGAACCTGGTTGAACGCAAAGTACGCCTGCCGGGCAATCTGGGGGGCAAATAAATGTACGATTTTGACTGGAGTTCCATTGTTCCCTCCATGCCCTATCTGCTGGATGGACTGGCAATCACCTTAAAGATCACCGTTATCGCCATTATCGTCGGTATTGTCTGGGGCACCCTGCTGGCTGTGATGCGCCTGTCGAGCTTTAAGCCGCTCGCCTGGTTTGCCACGGCTTACGTTAACGTGTTCCGCTCCATTCCACTGGTCATGGTGCTGCTGTGGTTTTATCTGATTGTTCCCGGCTTTTTACAGAACGT
This sequence comes from Enterobacter cloacae complex sp. IR5402, assembly GCF_049238125.1. Classification (NCBI taxonomy): domain Bacteria; kingdom Pseudomonadati; phylum Pseudomonadota; class Gammaproteobacteria; order Enterobacterales; family Enterobacteriaceae; genus Enterobacter; species Enterobacter cloacae complex sp. IR5402. Next base: position 345,922 of record NZ_JBMKHO010000003.1, on the reverse strand, counting down.
ACTGGGACTGTCGCCAAAGACCGATATCCGCCTGATCTCTGCCATGGTGGCGTTTTCCATGTTTGAAGCCGCCTACTACTCAGAGATCATCCGCGCCGGTATTCAGAGTATCTCGCGCGGGCAGTCCAGCGCTGCGCTGGCGCTCGGTATGACGCACTGGCAGTCTATGAAGCTCATTATTCTGCCGCAGGCGTTTCGCGCTATGGTTCCGCTGCTGCTGACGCAGGGCATCGTCCTGTTCCAGGATACCTCCCTGGTCTACGTGCTGAGCCTGGCAGACTTCTTCCGTACCGCCTCCACCATTGGCGAACGTGACGGAACGCAGGTTGAGATGATCCTCTTCGCGGGCGGGGTCTATTTTGTGATTAGTTTAAGCGCATCGCTGTTGGTCAGCTGGCTGAAGAAAAGGACGGTATAATGATTTCCCTGAAAAATGTTTCTAAATGGTATGGGCACTTTCAGGTGCTGACCGACTGCTCAACAGAAGTGAAAAAAGGCGATGTGGTGGTGGTCTGCGGCCCGTCCGGTTCCGGTAAGTCCACGCTTATCAAAACCGTTAATGGGCTGGAACCTGTCCAGCAGGGCGAGATTGTCGTTAACGGCACCAAAGTGAATGACCGCAAAACCAACCTTGCCCAGCTTCGCTCCCACGTAGGGATGGTGTTCCAGCATTTTGAGCTGTTCCCTCACCTCTCCATCATTGAGAACCTGACGCTGGCGCAGGTGAAAGTGCTGAAGCGCGACAAAAAAGCGGCGCGCGAAAAGGGGCTGAAGTTGCTGGAACGCGTCGGGCTGTCTGCACATGCGGATAAGTTCCCGGCGCAGCTTTCGGGCGGCCAACAGCAGCGTGTGGCAATCGCGCGTGCGCTGTGCATGGATCCGGTGGCTATGCTGTTTGATGAGCCGACGTCCGCGCTCGATCCTGAGATGATCAACGAAGTGCTGGACGTCATGGTGGAGCTGGCGCACGAAGGGATGACCATGATGGTGGTGACGCACGAAATGGGCTTCGCCCGTAAAGTGGCCAACCGCGTGATCTTCATGGACGAAGGGAAAATTGTTGAAGACTCACCAAAAGAAGAGTTCTTCGCAAATCCTAAATCTGAACGTGCAAAAGACTTCCTCGCCAAAATCCTGCATTAATCTTTTTAGTGCGCAATCTGCGGATTGCGCACTGCTTCACGCTTTAGATCTCTTTTTCTATTCGGCGTCACATCGCAGCGTTAACCTTGTCACAAATAATGCTGAGAATGGAGAACGCTATGGCACAGCCAATTATTCTCGACTGCGATCCGGGTCATGATGACGCGATCGCACTCGTCCTTGCTCTTGCTTCCCCTGAACTGGACGTAAAAGCTGTCACCTCCTCCGCCGGAAACCAGACGCCGGATAAAACCTTGCGAAACGTGTTGCGCATGTTGACGCTGCTGAAACGCACCGATATTCCTGTCGCAGGTGGTGCCGTTAAGCCGCTGATGCGCGAGCTGATCATTGCGGATAACGTTCACGGTGAAAGTGGGCTGGATGGTCCGGCGCTGCCGGAGCCGGATTTCGCACCGCAAAACTGCACTGCCGTCGAGCTCATGGCGAAGGTGCTGCGTGAGAGCGCAGAGCCCGTGACGCTGGTGGCGACCGGCCCGCAGACCAACGTTGCGCTGCTGCTGAACAGCCATCCTGAACTGCACAGCAACATCGCCCGTATCGTCATCATGGGCGGGGCAATGGGGCTGGGGAACTGGACGCCAGCAGCAGAGTTCAACATCTTCGTTGACCCGGAAGCCGCGGAAATCGTCTTCCAGTCGGGCCTGCCGATTGTGATGGCGGGGCTGGACGTTACCCACCGCGCACAAATTATGGTGCAGGACATCGAACGATTTCGTACTGTGGGTAACCCGGTTGCAACGACCGTGGCAGAGCTGCTCGATTTCTTTATGGAGTATCACAAAGCCGAGAAGTGGGGCTTCCACGGCGCCCCGCTGCATGACCCATGCACCATCGCCTGGCTACTGAAGCCGGAAATGTTTACCACGGTCGAGCGTTGGGTTGGTGTGGAAACACAGGGGAAATATACCCAGGGAATGACGGTGGTGGACTATTACTCGCTAACGGGAAACAAGCCGAATACCACGGTGATGGTGGATATCGATCGGGAAGCGTTTGTGGATTTGCTGGCGGAGCGGCTGGCTTATTATATGTAGTCCGAAAAAACAGTACATTATTGGGCATTTTAGGCGGTTCTGCTGCCTAATGCCCTTATCATGCCTCCCTCATACTAAAAACTTCATTAAATAAAACAAGCAAGAAAAAACAGAACGCTTTTATTTGATAATAGCTAAACCATTAGCCCCACCCATTTGTCACAATTATTATTACTTGCTACTGATTCACTCCTCAAATAAAAACAATGAATTCTTTTATGGATACTTTCAAAAGTGAGATAAACATCACTTTGCTTGGCAAGGACATGTTCGATGATCGAATGAACATAGCAAGGGAGCACGTTATGTATTACAGCGAAGAAATTATTAAGCAACCTGGAACTGACAAAGAGCTAGCTGTGCGGTTAGATAAAGCGTTAATAGGCGTTAAAGAAGGTGTACAATATTATGTAAATGGTCTTGGCGATGCCACAACACGCTTACTTTATTATACATACTGTCTTACAGAAAATTATCAAGATGTTTGTAAAAAACTTGGTTCTGAAGATGTCAGATTTATTTGCGCTCTATATGAACTAGTCAAACATAGAAATGTTATATTTCGAATGTTGAATATATATATAGAAACCCTCTTAAAAAATAAAAGCGATGTAGAAAAGAAAACAATCCTTGAAAACTTAACGCCATTCGCCAAAAACTATCCCATTAAATACATTTCAAAAATGGTTTGATTTACTTTATAACATCATATATATGCTACGGAAACAAAATGAATTTATCTGTTCAGAATGCATTAATGAAAAAATAGGAAGCAGAGTTGGGTGGGTCATAGGAGGACTGAATATTTATGGGATTGTACAACGTGCTGCTGATAGCGCAGATAATCTAAAAAATTTCTGCCCAATATTTTATAACGCCTTATATAGAGAGGGGTTAGAAATGATGTATTTCTTGATCGAACCCATGATCATGAAGTCTTGCTATCTAAATATTAGCACAGCATCTGATGAAGAAATTGTCAGAGCACTTAAGAGAATGATGTGAAAATGCTTAATTTGATGAATAATCTATTAAGAAGATGTATCAGGCGTTTTTATAATAGTATCAAAGATGATTGCATCAACAATATTATAGGCTGTGCAATAATTTTCCTTATAGCCATAATCTCCATTTTGGTTTCTATTTTTGTCGATAATAACAAAATTGCATTTGGAATTATCGCCTTGATAGTAACACTGACATTTTCACTAATATTTTTTTACAACGGAAAAGAATGAAATGACTATCCCGGCACATATTTGGCTCATCGATGACAATGGCTCACCTTTGATAGGAGAGTGTTTAATGCCATCACGATTGGGTTCCACTGAGCTTAAGTCCTTTAATCATTCGGTATGGATTCCTACAGACCATAATACAGGGAAACTGACTGGAACACGTCTTCATGTACCGATTAGATTTAAAAAAGAGATAGACCGGCTCACACCCTATCTATTCAGAGCCGTATGCGAAGGAAGAATACTGAAAGAAGCTTTAATAAAAATGTATAAAATTAATGATGCAGGAATAGAACTGGAATATTTCAATATAAAGCTGGAAAATGTAAAGATAACTCAAATCTCCCCCGTTCTATTTCCAGTAGGTATTGCAAGTAAGCATATGGAAGAAGTTGAAATTCGCTATGAGTCTATAGAACGGAAGTACACTGAAGGAAACATAATGTACAAAGACTCGTGGAATGAAAGGGTCACAGCCTAAAGAGGGTGGAAATCTTTCGGGAAACGTTTGGATATTTACTGGCGGAGCGGCTGGCTTATTATTCTGCGGCCTGATGCCCTCACCCCGACCCTCTCCCACAGGGAGAGGGTGCAAACAGTTTTGCTTTTACCTACGGCTCAAACGGCCGACGCTGGAACTGGTCGTGCCCGCACTTCGGACACAGCGACAACACCTCCGGCGTATAAACGGCGATATGGTGGTGGCACTTCTCACACACCAGGTTCCCCAGCCCCACTACTTCGCCGCTGTGATAGACACCGTGGTGGTTTAAATCCTGGAACACCTCGCGCCACTCCAGCTGAGTTTTATCGGTAATATCCGCCAGCTCCTGCCACAGGCTCTCTTTAATTACCCGCATAAAAACACTGTCGGCGATCTCGTCCTGGCTCTCTTCATAGCTTCGCGCGAACTCCTCCAGGTCGCGGCGCACGGCGCGCGTTACCTCTTCCACTTCGGTTCGCGTTAACTCACCCGTTTGCGTCACGCGTGCGCGTGCCTGTTCGACCAGCGCGTCGATATCACGCTCGCCGTTACGCAGCCGTTCCGTCAGAGTCGCTACCAGTTCACGGTAAAATTGAGCAACCTTGTTCATCATTTTGCCTCCCGGGTAAGTAACTGTCTCTAATAATAGACCTTATTTCGTCGCCGCTTTGTCAGGTGAAGCACAGACCCGGTAAATTCCTGCAAAGTGCATTTGCGTGAAAGGCTGTTTTGACGCGGGCGTTTGGGCTATGCTATGCGGATCTGAATTACCACATCCATTGGCTACATTTGTAGCTGTATTGAACACAGGACCACTGGCTGCCATGCAAGAGCAATACCGCCCGGAAGAGATAGAATCAAAAGTCCAGCAACACTGGGACGAGAAGCGCACCTTTGAAGTAACCGAAGACGAGAGCAAAGAGAAGTATTACTGCCTGTCGATGCTTCCCTATCCTTCTGGTCGACTACACATGGGCCACGTGCGTAACTACACCATCGGTGACGTGATTGCACGCTACCAGCGCATGCTGGGCAAAAACGTTCTTCAGCCTATCGGCTGGGATGCGTTCGGCCTGCCTGCTGAAGGCGCGGCGGTGAAAAACAACACGGCACCGGCTCCGTGGACGTACGACAACATCGCGTACATGAAAAACCAGCTGAAAATGCTGGGCTTCGGCTATGACTGGAGCCGCGAGCTGGCAACCTGTACCCCGGAATACTACCGCTGGGAGCAGAAGTTCTTCACCGAGCTGTATAAAAAAGGCCTGGTGTACAAGAAGACCTCTGCCGTTAACTGGTGCCCAAATGACCAGACCGTTCTCGCGAACGAACAGGTTATCGATGGCTGCTGCTGGCGCTGCGACACCAAAGTAGAGCGTAAAGAGATCCCGCAGTGGTTTATCAAAATCACCGCCTACGCTGACGAACTGCTGAACGATCTGGACAATCTGGACCACTGGCCAGATACCGTTAAGACCATGCAGCGCAACTGGATCGGCCGTTCCGAAGGTGTGGAAATTACCTTCAACGTTGAGAACTACGATCAGACCCTGACCGTCTACACCACCCGCCCGGACACCTTCATGGGCGCGACCTACCTGGCCGTGGCCGCAGGTCACCCGCTGGCGCAGAAAGCGGCAGAAAACAATCCAGAACTGGCGACCTTTATCGACGAATGCCGCAACACGAAAGTGGCCGAAGCCGACATGGCGACGATGGAGAAAAAAGGCGTTGATACCGGCTTCAAAGCGATCCACCCGCTGACGGGCGAAGCGATCCCTGTCTGGGCCGCCAACTTCGTACTGATGGAATACGGCACAGGCGCCGTGATGGCCGTGCCGGGTCACGACCAGCGCGACTACGAATTTGCCACCAAATACGGCCTGACCATCAAGCCTGTTATTCTTGCTGCTGACGGCTCTGAACCCGATCTCTCTGAGCAAGCGCTGACTGAAAAAGGCACCCTGTTTAACTCCGGTGAGTTCAGCGGCCTGAGCTTTGAAGAGGGCTTCAACGCCATCGCCGACAAGCTGGCCTCCCTGGGCGTGGGCGAGCGTAAAGTGAACTACCGTCTGCGCGACTGGGGCGTTTCCCGTCAGCGTTACTGGGGTGCGCCAATCCCAATGGTGACGCTGGAAGATGGTACCGTGATGCCAACGCCAGAAGATCAGCTGCCGGTGATCCTGCCGGAAGACGTGGTCATGGACGGCATCACCAGCCCGATCAAAGCCGATCCTGAGTGGGCGAAAACCACCGTCAACGGTCAGCCAGCGCTGCGTGAAACCGACACCTTTGACACCTTTATGGAATCCTCCTGGTACTATGCGCGCTACACCTGCCCGCAGTACAAAGAAGGCATGCTGGATTCTGATGCAGCAAACTACTGGCTGCCGGTAGACATTTACATCGGTGGCATTGAACACGCCATCATGCACCTGCTCTACTTCCGCTTCTTCCACAAACTGATGCGTGACGCAGGCCTGGTCAACTCCGACGAGCCGGCAAAACAGCTGCTGTGTCAGGGTATGGTGCTGGCAGATGCGTTCTACTACGTTGGCGCGAACGACGAGCGTAACTGGGTTTCTCCGGTTGATGCGATTGTCGAGCGCGACGAGAAAGGCCGTATCGTGAAGGCGAAAGACGCTGAAGGTCATGAACTGGTTTATACCGGCATGAGCAAGATGTCCAAGTCTAAAAATAACGGCATCGACCCGCAGGTGATGGTTGAGCGTTATGGTGCGGATACCGTGCGTCTGTTCATGATGTTCGCCTCCCCGGCAGATATGACCCTTGAGTGGCAGGAATCCGGCGTTGAAGGGGCCAACCGCTTCCTGAAGCGCGTCTGGAAACTGGTTTACGAGCACACCTCTCAGGGCGATGCGCCAGCGCTGAACGTAGCTGCACTGACTGAAGATCAACAGGCGCTGCGTCGTGATGTTCATAAAACTATTGCGAAAGTCACCGATGATATTGGTCGTCGTCAGACCTTCAATACCGCAATTGCGGCTATTATGGAACTGATGAACAAGCTGGCGAAAGCCCCGCAGGATGGCGAGCAGGATCGCGCGTTAATGCGTGAAGCGCTGCTGGCGGTCGTTCGCATGCTGAACCCGTTCACGCCGCACGTTAGCTTTACCCTGTGGCAGGAACTGAAAGGCGAAGGCGATATCGACAATGCGCCGTGGCCAGTGGCGGATGAATCCGCTATGGTGGAAAACACCACGCTGGTGGTGGTGCAGGTTAACGGTAAAGTGCGCGGTAAAATTACCGTCGCGGTCGACGCAACCGAAGAACAGGTTCGCGAGCGCGCAGGCCAGGAGCATCTGGTCGCTAAATACCTTGAGGGCGTTACCGTACGTAAAGTGATCTACGTACCTGGTAAACTGCTGAATCTGGTCGTTGGCTAAGCGCGGGAGGAAACGTGCGACAACTGGCAACAATACTCTTATCTCTGGCGGTGCTTGTCACCGCTGGCTGCGGCTGGCACCTGCGCAACACCACGGCAGTGCCTGCGCAGATGAAAACGATGATCTTCGACTCATCCGATCCGAACGGACCGCTGAGCCGGGCCATTCGTAACCAGCTGCGTTTGAACGATGTTAAGCTGATCGAGAAGGGAACCCTACGTCAGGATGTTCCTTCGCTCCGTGTCCTGAAATCAACGCTGTCACAAGATACGGCCTCGATCTTCCAGGATGGGCGGACGGCGGAATATCAGATGGTGCTAACCGTTGATGCGGCCGTCTTGATGCCAGGTAAAGATATTTACCCTATCAATACCAAAGTCTACCGCTCGTTCTTCGATAACCCGCAGACGGCGCTGGCAAAAGACGCCGAACAGCAGATTATCATCAAGGAAATGTATGATAAGGCCGCGGAACAGCTGATCCGCAGGCTGCCTGCCATTGCCGCGTCGACGAAAAAAGGCGCTGACGTTATCGAAACACCGGATGCCAGCACGCCGGATATGCCAACGTCTCTGGGTAACTGATGATCAGGTTGTATCCTGAACAACTCCGCGCGCAGCTCAACGAAGGGCTGCGCGCGGCCTATCTGCTACTCGGCAACGACCCCCTGTTACTACAGGAAAGCCTTGATGCGGTTCGCCATGCGGCAGCCGCGCAGGGTTTCGATGAGCATCATACGTTCCAGATCGATAACAGTACCGACTGGAACGCTATCTTCTCGCTTTGTCAGGCCATGAGCCTGTTTGCCTCTCGTCAGACAATCCAGATCCTGCTGCCTGAGAATGGTCCTAACGCTGCCATCAATGAACAGCTGGCTATGCTGGTGAGTTTGTTACACGGCGATCTGCTGCTTATCGTACGCGGCAACAAACTCACAAAAGCGCAGGAAAACGCTGCCTGGTTTACCCGGCTAACCCCCAGTGCGGTGCTTGTCTCCTGCCAGACTCCAGAGCAGGCGCATCTGCCAAAATGGGTTGCCGCGCGAGCAAAGCAGCACAATTTGCAGCTGGATGAGGCCGCCAGTCAGCTCCTGTGCTACTGCTACGAAGGCAACCTTCTGGCACTGGCGCAGGCGCTGGACAGGCTCGCCCTGCTGTGGCCCGATGGCAAGCTGACGCTGCCGCGCGTGGAACAGGCGGTGAATGATGCCGCGCACTTTACCCCCTTCCACTGGGTTGATGCGCTGCTGTCGGCGAAAAGTAAACGTGCACTGCACATCCTGCAACAGCTGCGCCTGGAAGGGAGTGAGCCGGTCATCCTGCTCCGTACGCTCCAGCGCGAATTACTGCTGCTGAACAACCTTAAACGCCAGTCAGCACACACGCCCCTGCGCGCCTTATTCGACAAACATCGCGTCTGGCAAAACCGTCGGGCGATGACCACGGAGGCGATAAATCGCCTGAGCCAGGAGCAGTTGCGTCAGGCAGTGCAACTTCTGATGCGCGCCGAACTGACGTTAAAACAGGATTACGGTCAGTCTGTCTGGGCGGAGCTGGAGAGTCTCTCTTTGCTGCTCTGCCATAAGGCGCTGGCAGACGTATTTATCGATGGGTGATATGCATTCTTTACAGGCAATGTATGGCGGGACCTTCGACCCGGTGCACTATGGGCATCTTAAGCCGGTAGAAATCCTCGCGAATTTGATTGGGTTGCAGCGGGTAATCATCATGCCCAACAATGTTCCGCCGCACCGTCCTCAGCCAGAAGCAACCAGCGAGCAGCGTAAAGCGATGCTCGCGCTGGCTATCGCCGATAAGCCTCTCTTCACGCTGGATGAGTGTGAACTGCGCAGGGATACCCCTTCCTGGACATCGCAAACCCTGCGGGAGTGGCGCGCTGAGCAGGGGCCCATGAAACCGCTGGCGTTTATCATCGGCCAGGATTCCTTGCTCAACTTTCCCAGCTGGTACCAGTACGAAACCATTCTGGAAAACAGTCATCTGCTGGTCTGCCGCCGTCCGGGCTACCCGCTGACCATGCGCGACGCGCAGCATCAGCAGTGGCTTGACGCACATCTGACGGACAATATAGAAGACCTGCACAGTCTCCCCGCTGGGAAAATTTACCTCGCTGAAACGCCGTGGTTTGATATTTCCGCGACCCTCATCCGCGAGCGTCTCCAGCAGGGTTTAGACTGTGACGATCTCCTCCCCTCGCCCGTGCTGGCCTATATCCATGCGCACGGTCTGTATCAGAAAAGTACAGATGTCTGAGCATCGCCGGCGAAATTGTCCGTTAATGATTATCCTGCCTTGACAGGCTAAGCCATACTGATATCCTCCGCTGCCAGACTTTCCCGCCGATCGCTGCTTTACAGAAATTGTTTTACAAAAATGGCGATGCAATCTCAGGCGGAGGGTGGGATGATACCCGCCTTCAAAAGCCGGGCGGTGACATTTGTCCCGCGACTGGCGTCAGTTCAGGTATACTGACTGGCCACGAATTCATAGTTGTACAATCTCATTCACCCAGGGGGAAAACTTGCAGGGTAAAGCACTCCAGGATTTTGTTATCGACAAAATTGATGACCTGAAAGGTCAGGACATCATCGCTATCGACGTTAAGGGTAAATCCAGCATCACCGACTGCATGATCATCTGCACCGGCACCTCAACTCGTCACGTTGTTTCGATTGCTGACCATGTTGTTCAGGAATCGCGCGCGGCAGGGCTTCTTCCGCTGGGCGTTGAAGGTGAAGCGACCGCTGACTGGGTGGTTGTCGATCTCGGCGATGTGATTGTCCACGTCATGCAGGAAGAGAGTCGTCGCCTGTATGAGCTGGAAAAACTCTGGGGTTAATGCGTGAAGTTGCAACTGGTCGCCGTCGGCACCAAAATGCCGGACTGGGTACAAACCGGTTTTATTGAGTATCTGCGTCGTTTCCCAAAAGATATGCCGTTCGAACTGGTGGAGATCCCAGCAGGAAAGCGCGGCAAGAACGCAGATATCAAACGTATTCTCGATAAAGAGGGAGAGCTGATGCTGGCTGCCGCAGGCAAAAACCGCATCGTGACCCTCGATATCCCGGGCAAACCCTGGGATACGCCGCAGCTGGCGCACGAACTGGAGCGCTGGAAGCAGGATGGTCGGGACGTCAGTCTGTTGATTGGCGGACCAGAGGGGTTATCTCCCGCCTGCAAAGCGGCAGCAGAACAAAGTTGGTCACTCTCGGCGCTGACGCTGCCCCACCCGCTTGTACGGGTTCTCGTGGCAGAAAGTTTGTATCGCGCATGGAGCATCACTACCAACCACCCTTATCACCGCGAGTAATGACTGACCAGGGTAATTTAAGCAGCGGATGAAACTACAGAATTCTTTTCGCGACTATACGGCTGAGTCCGCGCTGTTTGTGCGCCGGGCGCTGGTCGCCTTTACGGGGATTTTGCTGCTTACCGGCGTGCTGATCGCCAACCTCTATAATCTGCAAATTGTCCGCTATACCGATTACCAGACCCGCTCAAACGAAAACCGTATCAAGCTGGTGCCCATCGCGCCCAGCCGCGGCATTATCTACGATCGTAACGGCACGCCGCTGGCGCTTAATCGCACCATCTACCAGATAGAGATGATGCCCGAGAAAGTGGATAACGTGCAGGATACCCTGAACGCGCTGAGAAGCGTTGTCGACCTGACTGATGACGATATCGCTGCGTTCAAAAAAGAGCGCGCACGTTCTCACCGCTTCACCTCCATTCCGGTAAAAACCAACCTGACGGAAGTGCAGGTCGCCCGTTTTGCCGTTAACCAGTACCGTTTCCCCGGTGTGGAAGTCAAAGGCTATAAACGCCGCTACTATCCTTACGGCTCCGCGCTGACGCACGTCATTGGTTACGTCTCCAAAATCAACGATAAAGACGTCGAACGCCTTGATAAAGATGGCAAGCTGGCTAACTACGCCGCAACCCATGATATTGGCAAGCTGGGGATCGAACGTTATTACGAAGATGTGCTGCACGGTCAGACCGGGTATGAAGAGGTTGAAGTTAACAACCGTGGCCGTGTGATCCGACAACTGAAAGAGGTGCCCCCGCAGGCGGGGCATGACGTCTATCTGACGCTCGACCTGAAGCTACAGCAGTATATCGAGACGCTGCTGGCGGGTAGCCGTGCTGCGGTTATTGTGACCGACCCGCGTACCGGCGGCATTCTGGCGATGGTTTCGATGCCAAGCTACGATCCGAACCTCTTCGTGGATGGCATCTCCAGCAAGGATTACTCCGGCCTGCTCAACGATCCAAACACGCCGCTGGTAAACCGCGCGACGCAGGGGGTTTATCCTCCAGCTTCAACGGTTAAACCGTATGTGGCCGTGTCTGCGCTGAGCGCGGGCGTCATCACCCGTAATACCAGTCTGTTTGACCCCGGCTGGTGGCAGTTGCCTGGCTCTGAGAAACGCTACCGCGACTGGAAAAAATGGGGCCACGGCCATCTGAACGTGACCAAATCACTGGAGGAGTCGGCGGATACCTTCTTCTATCAGGTCGCCTACGACATGGGTATTGACCGTCTGTCTGAATGGATGAGCAAGTTCGGCTACGGGCATTACACCGGTATAGATTTGGCGGAAGAGCGTTCCGGCAACATGCCAACCCGCGAATGGAAGCTGAAGCGCTTTAAAAAACCCTGGTATCAGGGTGACACCATTCCGGTGGGGATCGGCCAGGGCTACTGGACGGCAACGCCGCTGCAAATGAACAAGGCGATGATGATCCTCATCAACGATGGCGTCGTGAAAGTGCCGCACCTGCTGCAAAGCACCGTTGAAGACGGCAAAAAAGTGCCATGGATACAGCCGCACGAGCCGCCGGTGGGTGACATTCATTCCGGATACTGGGAAATCGCGAAAGACGGCATGTACGGTGTAGCCAACCGCCCTAACGGGACGGCGCACAAATATTTCGCTGGCGCACCGTATAAGGTAGCCGCGAAATCAGGTACGGCTCAGGTCTTCGGTCTTAAAGCGAATGAAACTTACAACGCACATAAAATTGCCGAACGTCTGCGTGACCACAAGCTCATGACGGCGTTTGCCCCTTATGATAACCCGCAGGTTGCGGTGGCGATGATTCTGGAGAACGGCGGCGCAGGCCCGGCGGTGGGTACCATCATGCGTCAAATCCTCGACCACATCATGCTGGGTGACAACAACACCGAACTCCCAGCTGAAAACCCGGCAGCCGCTGCGGCGGAGGACCAATAATCATGACGGATAATCCGAATAAAAAATCGCTGTGGGACAAGATCCACATTGACCCAGCCATGCTGCTGATTCTGCTGGCTCTGCTGGTCTATAGCGCCCTCGTTATCTGGAGCGCCAGCGGCCAGGATATCGGCATGATGGAGCGTAAAATCGGCCAGATCGCCATGGGTCTGGTTATTATGGTGGTGATGGCGCAAATACCGCCGCGCGTGTACGAGGGCTGGGCGCCCTATCTCTATATTTTCTGTATCATTTTGTTGGTGGCAGTAGATGCTTTCGGCGCCATCTCGAAGGGGGCACAGCGCTGGCTGGATCTGGGGATTGTCCGCTTCCAGCCGTCGGAAATCGCCAAAATCGCCGTCCCGCTGATGGTGGCGCGCTTTATTAACCGCGACGTCTGCCCGCCGTCGTTGAAAAATACCGCCATTGCGCTGGTGCTGATTTTCCTGCCGACGCTGCTCGTGGCCGCACAGCCGGACCTCGGCACCTCGATTCTTATCGCCCTCTCCGGCCTGTTCGTCCTGTTCCTGTCCGGCCTGAGCTGGCGTCTGATTGGTATCGCCGTGGTGCTGGTTGCCGCGTTTATCCCTATCCTCTGGTTCTTCCTGATGCATGATTACCAGCGTCAGCGCGTTATGATGCTGCTCGATCCCGAGACCGATCCGCTGGGCGCAGGCTATCATATTATTCAGTCGAAGATTGCGATTGGCTCCGGCGGCCTGCGCGGCAAAGGCTGGCTGCACGGTACGCAGTCGCAGCTCGAATTTTTACCGGAACGCCACACCGACTTTATCTTTGCCGTTCTGGCTGAGGAGTTAGGGCTGGTTGGCATCCTGGTTCTGCTTGCACTCTACGTGCTGCTGATCATGCGAGGTTTGTGGATTGCCGCACGCGCCCAAACCACCTTTGGTCGCGTGATGGCAGGCGGATTAATGTTGATTTTGTTCGTTTATGTCTTCGTAAATATTGGTATGGTGAGTGGGATTCTGCCGGTTGTCGGCGTACCGCTGCCGCTGGTGAGTTACGGGGGCTCGGCACTGATCGTGTTGATGGCCGGGTTTGGTATCGTCATGTCGATCCATACCCACAGGAAAATGTTGTCCAAAAGCGTATAAAAATAAGGGGATCGCAATGCGTAAGCAGTGGCTGGGGATCTGCATCGCAGCAAGTTTACTTGCCGCCTGTACAAGTGATGATGGTCAGCAACAGGCAACCGTCGCGCCGCCGCAGCCTGCGGTCTGTAATGGCCCGATTGTCGAGATTAGCGGTGCCGATCCCGTTTATGAACCGCTGAACGCCAGCGTGAATCAGGATTATCAGCGCGACGGTAAAAGCTATAAAATCGTTCAGGATCCTTCCCGTTTCAGCCAGGCTGGCTTTGCTGCCATCTATGACGCTGAGCCCGGTAGCAACCTGACCGCGTCGGGTGAAACCTTCGATCCGATGCAGATCACGGCGGCACACCCGACGCTGCCTGTCCCGAGCTATGCACGCATCACTAACCTGGCGAATGGCCGAATGATCGTGGTGCGTATCAACGATCGCGGTCCTTACGGCACCGATCGCGTGATCTCCCTGTCCCGCGCGGCGGCCGACCGTCTGAACACCTCAAACAATACTAAAGTGCGTATCGACCCAATTATCGTGGCGCAGGATGGTTCGCTGTCTGGCCCGGGCACGGCCTGTACCACGGTCGCGAAACAGACCTATGCCCTGCCCGCTCGCCCGGATCTGAGCGGTGGTATGGGGGGCGCTTCAACGCCGGCAGTGCCCGCGCAGCCGCAGGGTGAAGTGCGCGCCATCAGCAACGATACGCTGCAAAGTGAAGACGCGACAGGCGCCCCGGTGAAAAGCAGTGGTTTCCTTGGCGCACCCACCACGTTAGCGCCGGGCGTGATTGAATCAAATGAACCTGCCCCAGCGCCTGCGCCCGTCGTTGCTGCACCCGCTGCACAACCCGCCCCGGTGACCGCGCCTGCTGCTACGCAGACTGCGGCGCCTGCGACGGCGAGCGGCAGCTACGTGGTTCAGGTTGGCGCTGTCAGCGATCGGACCCGTGCAGAGCAATATCAGCAGCGTTTAAGCAAACAGTTTGGCGTGCCAGGCCGCGTTGAGCAAAACGGTGCGGTATGGCGTATCCAGATGGGTCCGTTTGCCAGCAAATCGCAGGCAGCATCCCTGCAACAGCGTTTGCAGAGCGAGGCGCAGCTCCAGTCGTTTATCGCTGTTGCAAAATAATTATTCGGTGGTATCCGAAATGTCAGTTTGTGTAAACCACGTTAACACTCTCATGATGAAAGTCGGATGCCTGCCCGTATAGCATTTGCTATAGTAAGGCACTTTTTTAATTCCATCACGGATGTCGTAGTTCTGACCATGAAGACCACTTTTTCTGCTCGTTTTGTGCAGCGCATGGCGCTGACCACGGCCCTTTGCGCTGCTGCGTTCTCCGCAGCTCACGCGGATGACCTGAACATCAAGACCATGATCCCTGGCGTTCCGCAGATCGACGCGGAATCCTACATCCTGATTGATTACAACTCCGGCAAAGTTCTGGCAGAACAGAACGCCGATGCCCGCCGCGATCCGGCCAGCCTGACCAAAATGATGACCAGCTATGTTATCGGCCAGGCTATGAAAGCAGGCAAATTCAAAGAAACCGACCTGGTGACTATCGGTAACGATGCGTGGGCAACCGGCAACCCCGTGTTCAAAGGTTCATCGCTGATGTTCCTGAAACCTGGCATGCAGGTTCCGGTCTCTCAGCTTATCCGTGGCATCAACTTGCAGTCCGGTAACGACGCCTGCGTGGCCATGGCTGATTTTGCCGCGGGCAGCCAGGACGCGTTTGTGGGCCTGATGAACAGCTACGTCTCCGCGCTGGGTCTGAAAAACAGCCACTTCCAGACCGTTCACGGCCTGGACGCCGAGGGTCAGTACAGCTCCGCACGTGACATGGCGCTGATCGGTCAGGCGCTGATCCGCGACGTGCCAAACGAGTACTCTATCTACAAAGAGAAAGAGTTCACCTTCAACGGCATTCGTCAGACCAACCGTAACGGCCTGCTGTGGGACAACAGCCTGAACGTCGACGGTATCAAAACCGGCCACACCGACAAAGCTGGCTATAACCTGGTGGCCTCCGCCACTGAAGGCCAGATGCGTCTGATCTCTGCCGTGATGGGGGGGCGTACGTTTAAAGGACGCGAAACGGAAAGCAAAAAACTGCTGACCTGGGGCTTCCGCTTCTTCGAAACCGTGAACCCGCTGAAAGCCGGTAAAGAATTTGCCTCTGAACCTGTCTGGTTTGGCGATAACGACCGCGCTTCCCTGGGCGTGGACAAAGATCTCTATCTGACTATCCCACGCGGTCGTATGAAAGATCTGAAAGCCAGCTATGTGCTGAATACCACCGAGCTGCACGCCCCGCTGCAAAAGAATCAGGTCGTGGGTACTATCAACTTCCAGCTGGATGGCAAAACCATCGATCAACGCCCGCTGGTGGTGCTGGAGGAGATTCCTGAAGGCAATTTCTTCGGCAAAATCATTGATTACATTAAGCTGATGTTCCATCACTGGTTTGGTTAAAAATTGAACACTTGAAAGTGTGATTTTGATCCCCATATACTACGTATCAGTAAAACTCCCGCCCCGTGGCGGGAGTTATTATTTTTTACACACACGCCGGAGCTGACATGAAAACCAAACTTAACGAACTGCTTGAATTCCCTACCCCTTTTACTTACAAAGTAATGGGTCTGGCGAAACCTGAGCTGGTTGATCAGGTGGTTGAAGTGGTACAGCGCCATGCGCCGGGCGACTACTCTCCATCAGTCAAACCGAGCAGCAAAGGTAATTACCACTCGGTCTCAATCACCATCACTGCGACACACATTGAGCAGGTTGAGACGCTGTACGAAGAGCTCGGCAATATCGAAATTGTTCGTATGGTGCTGTAGTCCCTCTGCGGTTACCCGGTTTGCCGGGTAACCCACTTCCCCGCTGTGATATACTCCGCGTTACCTATTCTCCCTTGTCTTCGGAGACGTCCTTTTGTACCAGGATAAAATTCTTGTTCGCCATCTTGGGATACAGCCTTACGAGCCAGTCTCTCAGGCTATGCATGACTTTACCGATATGCGCGATGACACCACCCCTGATGAAATCTGGCTGGTTGAACACATGCCGGTGTTTACTCAGGGCCAGGCAGGAAAAGCCGAACATTTATTGATGACGGGTGATATCCCGGTGATCCAGAGCGATCGCGGTGGACAGGTAACCTACCACGGCCCGGGCCAGCAGGTAATGTATGTCCTGCTTAACCTGAAACGCAGAAAGCTGGGCGTACGTGAGCTCGTGACCTTACTGGAACAGACCGTGGTGAACACGCTCGCTGAGTACGGTATCGACGCTCATCCTCGCGCCGATGCCCCGGGCGTCTACGTGGGAGAGAAGAAAATCTGTTCGCTGGGGCTGCGTATCCGTAAAGGCTGCTCGTTCCACGGGCTGGCGCTGAATATCAATATGGATCTGACCCCTTTCCAGCGCATCAACCCATGCGGGTATGCGGGTATGGAAATGACGCAAATGCGCCAGTGGGTCGCTACCGCCACGCCTGAGAATATCCGCCCCGTGCTTTTGAAGAAGTTTTTAGCGCTGCTTAACAATCCTGACTACGAATATATTGCTGCTTAACACACTTCCGGCAGTGGTTCGGTTATTTGACCAGCCACTGCTTAATTGCCGCATTTACGCTTTACAATAAACCGCATATTCTATATTTTCGAGTCGCCCATATATTAGCGTCCCATATTAATTAGAACCTTAATAGTACCATCACCGGGTATCGTGTAACGTGCGTGATAATCACCCAACTGCTTGTTTTCGATAAACAAGGGAAACTTACGAAACACTTTACGAATCTCTGCAAGCATAATAAATAAATTCAACTATCATTCATATTGTGAATGGATACGGAGTAAGAGCGTGGAGCCTACTAATTTACCAGCCAAACGCCTGAATGAAACCAGCGGCGAAGATAAGCCGCAAATTTTCCGGACTTTACGTAATATTGATCTCAATTTATTGACTATTTTTGAGGCGGTATATGTCCACAAAGGTATCGTTAATGCTGCGAAAATTCTTAATCTCACACCCTCTGCTATTAGCCAGTCAATTCAAAAATTGCGCGCGATATTTCCCGATCCCTTATTTATTCGTAAAGGCCAGGGCGTAACCCCCACCGCGTACGCAACCCATCTGCATGAGTACATCAGCCAGGGTCTGGAATCGATTCTGGGCGCGCTGGATCTAACCGGCAGTTACGATAAGCAACGAACCATCACCATAGGCACTTCTCCCTCTGTGGGCGTTCTGGTCATGCCCGCTATTTACCAGGCTGTTAAACAGCATGCGCCACAGCTGCTGATCCGCAATGTGCCCGTTAACGATCCGGAAACTCAGCTGGCGCAATTCCAGACGGACCTGATCATCGACAGCAACAGCTTCGCGGCCAGAGCATTAGGGCATAACGTTCTCTATACCGACTCTCTGGCGCTCGTTTGTCGTCAGAATCATCCTGTATTGAGCGCACCTTTAACGCCTGAAAATTTGCGTCATTACGAACATGCAACCTTTATGTCCGAGGGGCAGGGCCCGGATCCGCTGCGCCAGCGTATTGACGAACTGTTCCCGGACCGTCTGATCAGCTTCAGCAGTTACAATATGTTTACCCTCGCGGCCCTGATTGGCAGCAGCGATTTGCTCTGTATTATGCCTGTGCGTCTCTTCGCTTTGCTTCAAAAATGCTGGCCGCTGGAGAGCATTCCATTGAGTCAACTTACGACGGAATCTGTTGAAATCTCACTGCATTACAACAAGCTAAGCCTGCGCGATCCGGTGCTGGAAAACGTCATTAACGTGATCCGCCAGGCTTTCTGATCCCGCCTTTCAGCGCAAGCCCCTGCCGCAAGCGGGGCAAAAGGCACAAAACAACAACTATTTTACAAATTGGCGACCTGGCAGGCTGCTTTATCGCCCCTTTAAATGATATACTGCCTGTCGTTCGTTCAAAAATAGTTGATAATTACAACATTCCCTTGAATTGAAACGCTTTCCTTCGATATTCGCAACTGGAACACGCACGCTATGAGTAAACCCATTGTGATGGAACGCGGTGTTAAATACCGCGATGCCGATAAAATGGCCCTTATCCCGGTTAAAAACGTGGCTACAGAGCGCGAGGCGCTGTTAAGAAAACCGGAATGGATGAAAATCAAACTTCCGGCCGACTCTTCGCGTATCCAGGGGATCAAAGCGGCGATGCGCAAAAATGGTCTTCACTCTGTCTGTGAAGAGGCCTCGTGCCCTAACCTTGCTGAATGTTTCAATCACGGTACCGCGACATTTATGATTCTGGGTGCCATCTGCACCCGCCGCTGTCCGTTCTGTGACGTTGCCCATGGCCGTCCTGTTGCGCCAGACGCTAACGAACCGCAAAAACTGGCGCAGACGATTGCCGATATGGCGCTGCGTTATGTTGTTATTACCTCCGTTGACCGTGACGATCTGCGCGATGGCGGTGCTCAGCATTTTGCTGACTGTATTACCGCCATCCGCGAAAAAAGCCCGAACATTAAGATTGAGACGCTGGTGCCGGATTTCCGTGGCCGTATGGATCGCGCGCTCGATATCCTGACCGCGACGCCGCCAGACGTGTTCAACCACAACCTGGAGAACGTACCGCGTATCTACCGTCAGGTACGTCCCGGTGCAGACTACAACTGGTCGCTGAAGCTGCTGGAACGCTTTAAAGAAGCCCATCCGCATATTCCAACCAAGTCTGGTCTGATGGTCGGCCTGGGTGAAACCAACGCTGAGATCATTGAAGTGATGCGCGATCTGCGCCGCCACGGCGTCACCATGCTGACGCTGGGCCAGTACCTCCAGCCAAGCCGTCACCACCTGCCTGTACAGCGTTACGTAAGCCCGGATGAGTTCGATGAAATGAAAGCCGAAGCGATGGCGATGGGCTTTACCCATGCCGCGTGCGGTCCGTTTGTTCGCTCCTCTTATCACGCCGATATGCAGGCGAAGGGCGAAGAAGTGAAATAAAGCTGTAAAATTTATTTACAGTAAAACAAAAAACCGGCCTCGTGAGCCGGTTTTTTTATGCAAGCCTTGCAGCATTGCCATTACTCTTTGTGTGAAAGCTTCTGTGCAGTGATGTCATCTTCGGCACTTTTCTTCGCTGCCGCGTCGTCATCGTTCATTGCTTTCTTAAAGCCCTTAATGGCAGCACCCAGGTCTCCACCCAGCGTGCGTAACTTCTTGGTACCGAACAGCAGGACGACCAGTGCGGCAACCACCAGCAGTTTGGTAATACTAATCTCACCCATAAATACCTTCTTTACATGAAACAGGCTGCATTCCGCCAAAAAACCTGAACGTATTAACGGTCATTTGGCGCGTGCACACAATAGCAATCTGTAACAAGGTGAATCAAGCATTGTTGAAAAAAACATCACATTAATTGCGGTGGCGCAAACCTGCGGTTGCGCAGAACAGGTAATTGCTGCCGCGCAAGCGCTATTCGGGCTGAAATTATCTCCGTCAGCAATAACGCAGGCGTCTCCGCTGCCGCAACAACCGTCACCCCCAGCGGATCGACAACCCTGCTCTGCCCAATATTTTTGTTACCACATTCACCCGCGGCTACCACGTAACAGGTGGTATCCAGCGCGCGTGCTGCCAGCAGCGTCGCCCAGTGATGCTCCTTAAGCGGTCCTTTGACCCACGCGGCGGGCAGAACCAGCACCTCCGCCCCCTGCAATGCCAGGTTCAGCGCCAGCTCGGGAAAACGGATATCGTAGCAGGTCATCAGGCCAACCTTAAAACCCTCCACCTCAATCAGCGGCGGAATTACACTCCCCGGATCGACCAGGCGCGACTCCTGAACGCTGAACGCATCATACAGATGAAGTTTGGCGTAGCTCGCGACAATGGCACCCTCACGTATCGCCACCAGCGTGTTCACCGCGCGCCCCGGCGAGGACGGAATATGGACCGTCAATATGGTGGTGAGCGTGTTGCCAACGCTTTCGGCCAGCAGTCGTTTCAGAAACGCCCCTTCCAGCGTTTGCGCAGACTTTACCGACAGGTCCGGATCGCCATCATCACGGGCCAGTAACGCCTCGGGAAGTACCAGCAACGACGCCCCCTTTTGCTTCGCCGCATGCATCAGGGAGACGCATTTTTCCGCGTTTTCATTCCAGTCCGGCGTCACCGCGAACTGCCCTACTGCAACATACATAATTGTCTCCCGGTCAAAAACAGCGTTACACTCGACGCACTTACACAGCAAATAGCAGGTATTGACAGTGTTACAACTACTTATAGCCGTTTTTATTGGTGGAGGCACGGGTAGCGTTGCGCGGTGGCTCTTAAGCATGCGGTTTAACCCTCTGCATCAGGCCATTCCGATGGGGACACTGGCGGCAAATCTGATCGGGGCGTTTATTATTGGGATGGGGCTGGCCTGGTTTAATCGCATGACCAACATCGACCCTATGTGGAAGGTTCTGATTACAACCGGTTTCTGCGGCGGCTTAACAACGTTTTCTACCTTCTCTGCGGAGGTGGTGTTTCTGTTTCAGGAAGGCCGGATGGGCTGGGCGCTGACGAACATTGCCGTTAACATGCTTGGCTCGTTTGCGATGACTGCGATCGCATTCTGGTTATTTTCCTCCGCCAGCGGACATTAAGCACGGCAACCTTAATGTTGGCTTAATTTTTCTCTGTCACTCTTGGCTCAATATTGAACGAGGGTGATAGCATGAAAGAAAATCTCTTAGGCGTGGGTATGGTATTGCTAAGCGTCGCGATCGTCGCCAGCTTCCTGAAGATCTATCTTATCGGTTGATTCAGAACGAAAAAAACCCGCTCATTGAGCGGGTTTTGAAATTCTTGCTGACGCGTCTGAATTACAGAGCGATTACGTTAGCAGCAGAAGGGCCTTTGGCACCGTTAGTGATTTCGAACTCTACGCGCTGACCTTCAGCCAGAGTTTTGAAACCATTAGACTGGATTGCAGAGAAGTGTACGAACACGTCTTTGCTGCCATCTTCAGGAGTAATGAAACCGAATCCTTTGGACTCATTAAACCACTTAACGTTACCTTTAATCTTAGACATCAAAATTACCTTTACATTAAAAAACGACACAAATGCTGTGTCGGGTATCAGTACAACAATTGTGAGGCGTTTTGTCCAGCGGATCTTTGATAAAAAGTGACAAAAGTCGCGTTAATTTTCGCTGTCCGATTTTTATTCTTTACATTTCCATGTCTGTGCATTTTTTGGCCGATTTAGCAGAAAAACTCAGTTAAAACTGAAACCGCATCCAGGCAAAGTAAACGTTACCGTTGTTATAGGTACCCGGTATGTAGGTCATCTGAAACGTCGCCGGACCGTAACCAATGGAGGCAAGCGGCAGCAGTACCGGAACAGGAATGTATTTCCAGTTATCACGCGCCGTAAACCCTGCCGTATAGCCCAGCCCGAGACGGAAGTTGTCGTCTGATAACGGACGCCAGGTTTTTTCCCAGCCGTAACCGCCAATAGGCTCCCATTTATTGTAGGAGTCCTTAAACGCCATCAGGTACAGGCCATGCCAGTTACCTTTTTCATCCCAGCGAGACTGACCGAAGCCGGCCCCCCACGGACGTTCGTTATAACGGTCTGTTTTTTCTTTATCGTAGGCGAAACGTGCATGCCACGTAATGGCCGGAATATAGAGATCGTAATGCTCAGGTTCATTCCATGTTTGCGCGACGTTATCCGTGAAGGTGGTGAACCAGCCTTTATCCGCTGTATTGCTGTCTGCATTAACAGCAGACGCACACGATAACTGCCCAATAATAAACAACAAAATCAGGGGGAATTTAATTCGTACAATCACAATGCCATTACCATATTTAGTATTCGGTGCAGACCTTAACACAGAATACTTGAATGAACGCTTAACAGCATGGGTGTTATTCCTAATTACCATCCCGTTCCTGGGAATAATCTGAGGATACATAAACTGCATGCCTGAATAAGCACATGCAGTTGACATATTTAACGTTGATGTAACAATTTGTAGAGTGCGGGAATAACTAACATCGACAATAACGGTGCCGTTACCATGCCACCAATCATCGGCGCGGCAATACGTTGCATCACCTCCGAGCCACTCCCACTCCCCCACATGATGGGCAGCAGTCCTGCCATAATAGTGGCGACCGTCATCACCTTCGGACGCACGCGCAGCACGGCACCTTCGTGGATCGCTCGCATCAGCACCGTATTTCCCCCTTCTGGCTCCAGCCTGTGATATTTATCGATCGCATGATTCAAATAAAGAACCATAATTACGCCGAATTCTGCCGCCACTCCGGAAAGGGCGATAAAGCCAACGGCCCCCGCCACTGACAAATTATATTCAAGCAGCCACAATAACCACACGCCCCCAATAAGCGCGAACGGCAATACCCCCATTATTATCAGGACATTTGATATCCGCCTGAAGGTTAACCATAAAAGGACGAATATAATCATCAGCGTGACAGGTAAAACTATTTTGAGCCTCGCGGTCGCCCGTTCCAGATATTCAAACTGCCCGGACCAGGAGAGAGACACGCCCTGCGGCAATACCACCTTCTCCTCCACCCGTTTTTGCATTTCATCCACGGCGGACTTCAGATCGCGCCCGCGCAAGTCAACATAGATCCAGCTGGAAAGGCGCGCGTTTTCACTTTTTAGCATCGGTGGGCCTTCCGTCACGACGATATCGGCCAATTCCCCCAGCGCCACCTGGCTACCGCTGGCGGTCACTACCGGCAACACCCGCAACGCGTCGACGTTATCACGCAAATCGCGGGGATAACGCAGGTTGATGGGATACCGCTCGCGTCCCTGGATCACCTCGCCAATGTTATCGCCCCCGACCAGCGTGGAGACCAGGCTTTGCAGTTCATCGACGGAAACGCCGTAGCGCGCGGCTTTTTGCCGATCGATACGAATATCCACGTAGCGTCCGCCTTCCAGACGCTCCGCCAGCGCAGAGGAGACGCCAGGAACGTCCTTCACCACCTGCTCAATCTGCCGGGCCACACGCTCAATGTCGGCAATATTATTGCCGTTCACCTTAATGCCGACCGGGCTTTTGATCCCGGTTGCCAGCATGTCCAGACGGTTACGGACAGGCGGCACCCACACATTGGCAATGCCCGGCAGCGACACGGTTTTATCGAGCTCCTCCACCAGCTTTTGCGGCGTCATTCCTGGCCGCCACTGCTCGCGGGGCTTAAAGTGGATGGTTGTTTCCAGCATGGTTAATGGCGCGGGATCGGTTGCCGACTCTGCCCGACCGGCTTTGCCAAACACGCTCGCCACCTCCGGGACGCTTTTGATCAAGCGGTCCGTCTGCTGAAGCAGCCGTGATGCCTCGCGAGCAGAGATCCCCGGCAGCGTGGAGGGCATATAGAGTAAATCTCCTTCATCCAGCGGCGGCATAAATTCGCTTCCCAGGCGGCTCAGCGGCCAGAGCGTGGCGATCAGCAGCAGACATGCCAGTGCCAGCGTCGTTTTCGGGAAGGTCAGTACCTTGTCCAGCAGCGGCTCATACAGGCGGATCAGGAGGCGGTTGATCGGGTTTGCCTTCTCATCCGGGATTTTCCCGCGAATGAAAAAGCCCATTAGCACCGGCACCAGGGTGATCCCAAGCCCGGCGGCCACGGCCATCGACCAGGTTTTGGTGAACGCCAGCGGCGAGAACATTCTCCCCTCCTGCGCTTCCAGCGAAAAAACCGGTATAAATGACAGCGTGATGATTAACAGGCTGCAAAACAGCGCCGGTCCCACTTCAACCGCCGCCTTTTCCGCCAGACGCCAGTATTCCCCCGGCGCGGGCTCCTTGCCCGGATTATCATGCCGCCACTGCTCCAGCACCTTGTGCATGTTTTCAATCATCACAATTGCGGCATCCACCATCGCCCCGATGGCAATGGCGATCCCGCCGAGCGACATCATATTCGCGTTAATGCCCTGATAGTGCATCACCACAAAAGCCCCGAGGATCCCCAGCGGCAGAGAGACCATCGCCACCAGCGCGGAGCGCAGGTGGAACAGGAACAGCGCACACACCAGTACCACCACGGCAAACTCTTCGAGCAGCTTGTGCGTCAGCGTTTTGACCGAGTCCTCAATCAGCGTGGAACGATCGTAGACCGGAACAATCTCGACGCCCTGCGGCAGCGTTTTTTGCAGCTCGCTCAGTTTCGCTTTTACCGCGCGAAGGGTTTCCAGCGCGTTCTGCCCGTAGCGCATCACGATTACGCCGCCAGCAACCTCCCCTTCACCGTTAAGCTCCGCCACACCCCGGCGGATCTCCGGGCCAATGCCAATGGTGGCGACATCTTTCAGCAGGACAGGTACGCCATCGCGGGTGGCGATCACCACATTGCGAAAATCCTCCAGCGAGCGCAAATAGCCCGTTGTCCGCACCATATACTCCGCTTCGCCCATCTCCAGCAGGGCGCCGCCGCTCTCCTTATTGGCGGCCTGCACCGCGCCGGATAGCTGGCTGTGGGTAATATTCAGCGCGCGCATTTTCGCCGGGTCCGCCACGATCTGATACTGACGCACCATTCCGCCAATACTTGCCACCTCAGATACATTCGGTACCGTCTTAAGCTCGAACTTAAGCGTCCAGTCCTGTAGGGCCCGCAGATCTGCCAGGCTGTGTTTTCCACTACGGTCGATCAGTGCATATTCGTAGATCCAGCCGACGCCCGTCGCATCCGGCCCCAGCGACACCTTCACGCCCGGCGGAAACTGCGCCTGTACCTGGCTTAAATATTCCAGCACCCGGGATCGCGCCCAGTAGAGATCGGTGCCATCCTCAAACAGCACATACACATAAGCGTCACCAAACATTGAAAAACCGCGCACGGTTTTGGCGCCCGGCACAGACAACATGGAGGTTGTCAGCGGCCAGGTCACCTGATCTTCAATCACCTGCGGCGCTTTCCCGGGGTAACTCGCTTTGATAATGACCTGCACATCAGACAGATCGGGCAACGCGTCCAGCGGCGCGCGCTGCACCGCCCACCAGCCCCAGCTGGCCATCATCAGTGCGGCCAGGATCACCAGCAGGCGGTTACGCAACGAGGCGCGAATCACAGCGGCAATCATGGCGTCACCTCCGGCATCACGCTACGCAGGCTGGCTTCGGAATCAATGAGGAATTGCCCGGACGTCACCACCTTATCGCCCTGTTTGACCCCGGACAGGATCGCCGTCCAGCCCTGCGCCGTCAGGCCGGTTGTCACCGTCACAGGCCGGAAATAACCGTCCCCGGTAGCCAGCAGCAGACGCGCAGACTCTCCGCTGTTAATCACCGCCTCTTCCGGCACCGCCAGCACCGGCGGGCCTTTCATCTCTTCCGCACGCCTGACGGAGAGGTACATACCTGGCTTCAGCTTATGTGCGGAATTTTCCAGCACGATACGGGCTTTCAGGGTTCGCGTGGTCGTCTCCATCTGCGGCAGCAATTCGCTGACCGTGCCGTGGAATTGCTCCCCCGGCCAGCTTTCTGACGTTGCGACCACGTTGCTGCCCACTGCCAGAGACTGCGCCTGCGTTTGCGGGTAATCGACCACCAGCCAGACCGGATCGAGCCTGGCGATCTCAAACAGCGGCGCCGTTGCGGTGATTTGCGCCCCTTCCCGCACGTCCAGCTTCACCACATAGCCGGCCCGGTCAGCGCGCAGGATGAGCGTGGTCTGCGGCTTGCCGCTACGCTCCAGCAAACGAATGACCTCTTCCGGCATAAACTGCAACGCCAGCCGCTCGCGTGCGGCGCGGGTCAATGCGGCATCGCCAAGCTGACGAACTGCGAGATACTCCTGCTGGGCGGTGGTCCATTGCGGGATCCACAGTTGCGCCAGCGCCTCTCCGGCTTTCACCTGCTGCTGCGGTGCATTAACAAACAATTTTGACACCACGCCATTGGCCGGAGCTGACACCACCGAGACGTTACGTTCATCCGTTGCAACCGTGGCAAAGGCCGAGAACGGCGAAACCAGCTGGCGCATCTCAACGTTGGCGGTTTTCATCCCCAGGTTTTGCTGCTGTTGAGTGCTGATGGCCACGCCTGACGCCGCCTGTGCTTCATCGGCGTAGCGCGGGACCAGATCCATATCCATAAAGGGGGATTTACCCGGCTTATCGAAGCGCTGACCGGGCACCATAGGGTCGTACCAGTAAAGCACCTTACGTTCAGAGGGTTGTGCAGCCGCAGCCGGCTGATGCGTCTGCTTCTTTCCGACAAAATAGCCGCCAGCGGCAGCTATCGCGATGGCAATCGCCATTAACGTTGTTTTTTTCATTGCGCCAGCTCCTGCGGGATCAGCCAGTTCACGGCAGCCCAGGTTCGCGCCATTTCGCGCTCCGCCTGGTTCACCGCCAGTTCCGTATCCAGTACGCCACGACGCGCCTCCAGCAGGGCCGGAAGCGCCGACTGTCCAGAGCGATATTGCGCCGTCAGTACCGCCAGCCGTTGACGCTGCAACGGTAGTACCTCGTCCCGCTGTCGCTGCCACACCGTTTGCGCAGCCTGATACTGCGCCACCAGCGTTTGCACCTGGGCAATGTGTTCGCGCTTGAGCAGCGTCAGTTGATCCGCCGCCTGCATAGAGCGGGAAACATCGGCGGCGTAATCCTTGTCCTGACGTTTTGACTGGAACAGAGGCAGATCCACGCTGAACATCACGCCAGCCATATCGTCATAGCCTTCAGCGCGGTGGGCGTAATAGACCTCCACATCCACATCGGGTATCGCCGCCACGGCAGATTGCGCTGAACGTGCTTTCGCGGTCTCTGCTTCACGTCGCGCGGCCTCCACTTCCGGGTGCCTGACGATCCCCTCCTGCAACGTTTTTTCATTGGCAGGAAGACGCTGATAACGCGGCAGCGGACCGCGAACCTCCGTTATAGCGTGCCCCGTTAGCTCCAGCAGGCGGCTTTGCGCCAGCTGCACATCCCGCTGCGCCAGCGTCTCTTTGTCGCGCATGGCGCTGAGGATCATTTGCAGGGCCAGTACGCTGTCCGGCATTGCGCTTCCCGCCCCGACGCTCGCCTTCTGCACGCCGCGCTGACGTTCCGTTTCACGGACCAGCGTTCTGGCCGTGTTCAGTGCCTGCTGGGCCAGCGCCAGATCCAGCCAGGCCTGGGCGGTATCACGCTGAAGCGCGGCGCGGACGGCTTCGGATTTTGCCAGCACGCTTCGCGCCTGCGCCTGCAAGGTCTGCGCTTTACGTTCCCGCTTCTCTGAGCTGACGTAGCTTTGCATGATGCCAACCTTCTGCATGGTCATCCCTTCGCGCGTCAGCCGCCGATCGTTGCTGCCCTGTACCGGCACGTTTTCGATGCCGAATTTCAGTTTTGGGTCAGGTAATTGCGTGGCGGAAACCGCCATTGCATCCAGCGCCTGCGCTTCGTTACGGCTGGCGGAGAGTTCTGCTGAGTAGCGCTGGGCTTCGGTCAGGGTGTGTTCGAGCGTCCACGGCTCCGCCTGCGCGGCGGAGGTTAACAGGCCGAACAACACCCCACCGAGCCACAGGCTCAGTGTGTGTTGTTTCATGGTGACCTCGCTTAGCGTGCTGGCGTCAGCGAGATAATCTGGAAACCGTCACCCGCACGCTCAAGCGTAAAGGTCACTTAATCCCCCGGTTTGGCGCCATTCAGCGTGGCGCCGGCAGATAAAGTAAACGGCATGGTCATTGCTGGCCATTTTAGTTCCGGTATGGCCTCGTGCCGGAGCATGACGGCGCTGTCAGAGATCGACTGAACCACGCCGCGGCCCTGCCAGGTCTGGTTTGCCTGGGCGGTATAAGAAGCGAAAGAGACGGACGCGCCAACCAGCGCGGAAAGGAATACGGTACGCATGATAAAACTCCTGTTAAACGTTAAGTAAATAAAATCAACGAATTAACAGGTTTT
Organism: Enterobacter cloacae complex sp. IR5402; assembly: GCF_049238125.1. Lineage (NCBI taxonomy): Bacteria > Pseudomonadati > Pseudomonadota > Gammaproteobacteria > Enterobacterales > Enterobacteriaceae > Enterobacter > Enterobacter cloacae complex sp. IR5402. The sequence continues at coordinate 317,292 of NZ_JBMKHO010000003.1, read as the reverse complement.
TACTCCCGAAACCGGCAATAGCGGATCGTTGCCGGCGGCCCCACAGCAGGAGGGGTAACGGACCACGCAGAATGGCTTGCAGACGAGCACTCTGGGGTCGTTAAGGTCAGGGTCATGGCGGCAGGCAGCGCCACCAGATGCGGCTGGGCAGGATCTTTTTGTACCTGATCCGGCACACAATGTTTTTCACACAGCGGTGAAGCACCGGCAGCATAATGCGGCCCCGGTTGCGCCATCATCTCCATGTGCTGGATAGTGGCCACCTCACCGCGCAAATCCATTGAACATTGATGGGAGGCGACGGCCACCTGAGTCTGGATCAACAGCCAGCCAAACGCCAGCAAAAACATCAGCAGATGTTTTTTGATAAAGCGCAGGCGATATGTCCAGCTGGCGTGCATATTCAGATCGTCGGACAGGAGAAAGTGAACCGAGTATAAGCAGGCAAAAGAATGAAAGAGAAGTGGTTTTAAAGAGATTTACGTTTTAAATCGATTGTCGGCAAGTAATACTCAAAACCTTAACACTTCACCATCAATTTAATGACATATAATATCTATTCATCAGGTCAATAACGTCTTAATATAAATGACGCAGGGTTAGCAAAAATATCGTCATCAGTGCCTTTAGTAGTCTCTTTCTTGATTTTAATCAGCAAGGACTGGACATTTATTCGGCACATTTCAGCTTCTTTTTTATTGATTATTTGTCTCTCGGGCAGCAAGGAAACAGGGGAAATCATGCTTACTTTTCTCGAACTCCTCATTGGAGTCGTGGTCATTGTCGGTGTAGCACGCTACATCATTAAAGGTTACTCAGCCACCGGCGTGCTATTTGTCGGCGGCCTGACGCTGCTGATCATTAGCGCGCTAATGGGTCATCAGGTTTTACCCGCCAGCGAAGCCAGTACCGGATATACCGCTACCGATATTGTGGAATATATAAAAATTCTGCTGATGAGCCGCGGCGGCGATCTGGGCATGATGATCATGATGCTCTGCGGATTTGCTGCCTATATGACCCATATCGGCGCGAATGATATGGTGGTAAAGCTGGCTTCTAAGCCGCTGCAATATATTAACTCCCCCTATCTGCTGATGGTCGCGGCCTATTTCCTGGCCTGTCTGATGTCATTAGCCGTTTCCTCAGCAACGGGCCTTGGCGTGCTGTTAATGGCAACGTTGTTCCCGGTAATGGTTAACGTCGGGATCAGCCGTGGTGCAGCGGCGGCTATTTGCGCCTCTCCGGCGGCGATTATTCTCTCCCCTACTTCCGGTGACGTAGTGCTGGCCGCGAAAGCCGCGGAAATGTCGCTAATTGACTTCGCCTTCAAAACCACACTGCCGATCTCCATCACCGCTATTCTCGGCATGGGCGTGGCGCATTTCTTCTGGCAGCGCTATCTCGATAAGAAAGAGAACGTCAGCCACGAAATGATGGACGTCAGCGAAATCACCACTACCGCCCCGGCGTTTTATTCCATCCTGCCCTTCACGCCGATTATTGGCGTGCTTATTTTCGACGGCAAATGGGGCCCGCAGCTGCACATCATCACTATCCTGGTGATCTGTATGCTGCTGGCGGCCATCCTGGAGTTCGTTCGTGGTTTTAACACCCAGAAAGTGTTCACGGGTCTGGAAGTAGCCTTCCGCGGTATGGCGGATGCCTTCGCGGGCGTGGTGATGCTGCTGGTTGCCGCGGGGGTGTTTGCCCAGGGGCTGAGCACCATCGGCTTTATTCAGAGCCTGATCTCTATCGCCACCTCGTTCGGCTCGGCCAGCATTATCCTGATGCTGGTGCTGGTGGTGCTGACCATGCTGGCGGCGATGACCACCGGCTCCGGTAACGCGCCGTTCTACGCCTTTGTTGAGATGATCCCTAAGCTGGCACACTCCTCCGGCATCAACCCGGCTTACCTGTCCATTCCAATGCTTCAGGCCTCCAACCTGGGTCGTACCATTTCTCCGGTATCGGGCGTGGTGGTTGCGGTTGCGGGGATGGCGAAAATCTCTCCGTTTGAAGTGGTAAAACGCACGTCAGTGCCGGTGCTGGTTGGCCTGATTATCGTTATTATCGCCACCGAAGTACTGGTTCCCGGCGCTGCCTAAGCGAAATTCCTGATTTCCAAAAAGCGCCTGCGGGCGCTTTTTGTGCTTTAATAACCCCCAGAAATTAATCGCGCCCAACCAATCAGGAAAGCAAATGTTCAGGAAGGATATCGTTATCCCGTCTGGCGCAGTAGCGCTTGCACTCTGTGTCTTCTCAATTCAGGCAGATCCGCTTAAGCCAACCCAGTACGGCGATTTCGATCGCTACGTTCTGGCCCTTTCCTGGCAAACCGGATTTTGCCAGAGCATGGTCGAACGTAACCGTGACGAACCGGAAGAGTGTCGCCTGCAAAAAGAGAGCAGCAACAAAACCGATTTTCTGACCGTCCACGGCTTATGGCCAGCATTGCCGAAATCGATTGCCGCTCGCGGAGTGGATGAACGCCGCTGGATGCGCTTCGGCTGCGCCACTCGTCCGGTTCCGAATATGCCGGAAGCAAAAGCCAGCCGCAAATGTGACGCCGCAGAGACCGGACTATCGCTAACGGGCGCGGCGAAGCTGAACAGCGTGATGCCCGGCGCGGGCGGCAACTCCTGCCTTGAACGTTATGAATACGCGAAACACGGCGTCTGCTTTGGTTTTGATCCCGACGCTTACTTCGGCACCATGGTGCGCATGAACCAGGAAGTGAAGCACAGCGCGGCAGGAAAATTTCTGGCGGAAAACTATGGCAAAAGCGTCCGCCGCAGCGACTTCGATGCAGCCGTGGCCAAAAGCTGGGGAAAACAGAGCGTAAAAGCGTTCAAGCTTACCTGCCACGGCAATCCGGCTTATCTGACCGAAATGCAGATCTCGCTGAACGCCAGCACCATCAACAACCCACTCTCTGCCGGCTCCTTTGCGCCACAGCCGCATCCGGGCAACTGCGGCAAACAGTTTGTCATTGATAAAGCCGGTTACTGATGCTGCGCCGGGCAACTTTTTGCCCGGTTTTCATTGGTTTCCGTGATATGACGATTAACCTCACACTTCCGCTCACACGCATCATTTTTCCAGCAAAAGCATTATTAATCCGGTAAACATCACTGAAACCTCCCCGTCATAATCGTGGCGTTATCTACAAGAGGAATTTCACATGGCTAAAAAACTGATTGCACTGTGCGCCTGCCCGATGGGCCTGGCACATACCTTCATGGCAGCCCAGGCGCTGGAAGACGCGGCGACGGAAGCCGGTTATGAGGTAAAAATTGAAACCCAGGGCGCGGACGGGATCCAGAATCGCCTGACCCCGCAGGATATTGCCGACGCTGACATTATCATCCACGCCATCGCGATCACCCCGGAAGACAATGAACGCTTCGAAACGCGCGACGTGTATGAGATTACGCTTCAGGACGCCATTAAAAACGCGGCAGGCACCCTGAAAGAGATCGAAGAGATGATTGCAGCAGAACAATAATAATCTTCACATCCAGGGGTTTTCGTCATGGCTATTAAAAAACGCAGCGCGGTTCGCCCGGACAGTCACGAGGGTGACACACTTGCCATCAAATCCGCACCGGTTGCCGCCGGTGCGTCTTTCTGGAAAGAGCTTCCACAGCACATTATGTCGGGGATATCCCGCATGGTGCCAACACTTATCATGGGCGGGGTTATCCTCGCCATTTCACAGCTCATCGCCTACGTCTGGCTGGAGATCCCGCCTGACACCGGTATTCTCGACGCGCTTAACTCAGGCAAATTCACCGGTTTCAATCTCTCGCTATTGAAATTTGGCTATCTGACTGAATCGTTCGGCGGGCTGCTGTTCAGCTTCGCCATCCCAATGTTTGCCGCCTTTGTCGCCAACTCTATCGGCGGAAAACTGGCCTTCCCGGCCGGGTTTATCGGTGGTCTTGTCGCCACGCAGCCGACGCTGGTGCTGAACTTTGATGCGGAAAAACTGACCTGGCTTGCCACCAAACCCGTGCCCTCCACGTTTATTGGCGCGCTGATTATCGCCATAGCCGCAGGCTATCTGGTCAAATGGCTGAATAGCCGCATTAACGTTCCACAGTATCTGCTGGCCTTTAAAAGCACCTTTCTGATCCCAATCCTCTCGGCGCTGTTTGTGATGCTGGCGATGTATTACATCATCACGCCGATTGGCGGCTGGCTGAATGCAGGTATGCGGACCGTACTGCTGGCGGCGGGTCAGGCGGGCTCCATGATGTACGCCATCGGGATGGCGGCGGCCACGGCGATTGATCTTGGCGGCCCCATTAACAAAGCGGCGGGATTTGTTGGCCTGGGGCTGACAACCGATCATGTCCTGCCCATCACCTCCCGCGCCGTGGCGATTGTTATTCCGCCCATTGGTCTGGGGCTGGCCACGCTGATTGACCATCGTCTGACCGGCAAACGCCTGTTTAGTCCGCAGCTTTATCCGCAAGGCAAAACGGCCATGTTCCTCGCCTTTATGGGCATCAGTGAAGGGGCCATCCCGTTCCTGCTGGAAAATCCGCTTGCGACGCTGCCGGCGTATATGGCGGGCGCGATCGCCGGTGCAATGACCGCCACCGCGCTCGGTGCCGTGCAGTGGTTCCCTGAATCGGCGATCTGGGCGTGGCCACTGGTCACCAATCTGGGGGCGTACATGCTCAGTATTGTGGTCGGGGCGGCGATCACCGCGCTGTTGGTAGTGATTATTCGTAACAGTCTGCACAAGCGCGGGAAACTCGCTATCAACACGCTGTAACGGGGTGAAACATGGAATTACTGAGAAGGCTTCGTGCCTGGCTGGCTGCGGAAAAACTGGACGGCGTGCTCATCTCTTCGCGCCAGAATAAACAGCCGCACCTGGGCATTTCAACCGGTTCGGGCTATGTACTGGTGACACAAACCGCGGCACATATCCTGGTGGATTTCCGTTACTACAGCGATATCGCTTCACGAGCGGCGGGCTATGAGATGCATCTGCTTAACACGGAGAACCCGCTTGCGCAGGCGGTGAACCAGATTATTGCGAAGGACAATCTCGCCCGTATTGGCTTTGAGGGTGAATACGTGAGCTGGCAAACAGGCGTGCTGTGGCGCGATACGCTGAATGCCACCCTTTGCAGCACCTCGCTCGACGCGCAGCGGCAGATAAAAACCGCTGACGAAATCGACCGTATCCGTGCAGCATGCGGCATTGCCGACCGCGCCGCACAGCACATCCGGCGTTTCATTCAGCCCGGTATGCGCGAACGTGAAGTCGCTGCCGAGCTGGAGTGGTTTATGAAGCAGGAGGGTGCGGACAAGCCCTCTTTCGACACCATTGTCGCCAGCGGGCCGCGCGGTGCGCTGCCCCACGGCAAAGCCTCTGACAAAGTGATTATGCCTGGCGAGATGATCACCCTTGATTTCGGCGCCCAACACCAGGGGTATTGCTCGGATATGACAAGGACCTTTCTTGTCGCCGGGCAAAACACGCCGCCGGAGGAACACCCTCTCTATGCGGTGTACCAGATCGTTCTGGCGGCACAACAGGCAGCTATTGATGCCATCCGCCCCGGCGTTTCCTGTCATCAGATCGATAGCGCCGCACGTTCCGTGATTGAACGTGCAGGTTACGGTCCGCAGTTCGGGCATAACACCGGCCATGCCATTGGTATTGATGTTCATGAAAATCCACGTTTTTCCCCTACCGACCGCACCCCGTTGCAGCCCGGCATGGTGCTGACCGTTGAGCCGGGGATCTACCTTGAACACCTGGGCGGGGTACGAATTGAAGATGTGGTGCTGGTGACGGAAACGGGCGCCGAGGTGCTTTATACCCTCGACAAACGGCTATTGCTGACGGGAGAACAAGAGTGGACAGAGATTTACTGCGCGCCCTGAGCGAAGCAGACGCCATTGCGGCCTCAGAGCAAGAGGTGCGCGACATCCTGCTCAGTGAGGCGCAAAAATACCATAAAGAGGTTCAGTTTGATGGGCTGGGTTCCGTGCTTATCCGCGTCAACCAGAGCCGGGGCCCGAAGGTGATGGTCTGCGCCCATATGGATGAAGTCGGTTTTATGGTGCGTAGCGTCTCGCGCGAAGGGGCCATTGATGTCCTGCCCATCGGCAACGTGCGCATGATGGCCCGTACCCTTCAGCCGGTGCGCATCACCACGCGTAACGGGAAAAAAATACCGGGACTGCTGGATGGGGATCTGAAAGGAGAAAACGTTGACAATTTGCGTGTCGACATTGGCGCGACGTCGGCGGAGGAGGTGTTCGCCGCCGGTATCGACGCAGGCGACCGCGTGACGTTCGATACACCCTTTCAAATCCTTCCCCACAATCGGGTGATGGGTAAAGCCTTCGACGATCGTCTCGGCTGTTACCTGCTGATCGCGCTGCTGCGCGAGCTGCACCAGACGCCGCTCGACTGCGAGCTTTGGCTGGTGGCCAGCTCAAGTGAAGAGGTCGGCCTGCGCGGCGGCCAGACCGCCACGCGCGCCATTCATCCTGATATCGCGCTGGTGCTGGATACCGCCTGCTGGTCAAAAAATTTCGATTATGGCAGCGCCAACCATCGCCAGATCGGTGCGGGCCCGATGCTGGTGCTGTACGACAAAACGCTCATCGCCCCAGCCAAACTGATTGCGCTGGCTGAGACAATCGCGCGCTCGCAGGGGATCCTGCTGCAAAAAGACATGTTCAGCAACGGCGGAACGGACGGCGGGGCGATCCATCTCTCCGGCACTGGCGTGCCGACTCTTGTGCTTGGTCCCCCTACCCGACACGGGCACTGCGCGGCATCCATTGCCGACGAAAAAGACATTCATCACACCCAACAACTGCTTGTCGCGCTTGTGGCAGGCATGAACCGTGAGACCGTGGATCATCTGACGGACTTCAGATGCTGATCTCACGCGGCCAGGAGGAAGTATGCTTTCAATTGAATTTTTCTGCCCACTGCCCAACGGCCTGCATGCGCGTCCGGCCTGGGCGTTAAAAGAGCAGTGCAGCGCATGGCGCAGCGACATCCGTTTTATCAACAGACGGCTTCACACTCACGCGGATGCCAAAAGCTCGCTGGCGCTGATCAGTACCGGTACGCTGTTTAATGACAGCTGCGTGCTGGAAATTAACGGCAGCGACGAGGAGCAGGCCCGACGCGTGCTGGAGGCGTATCTCACCGGCGCGTTTATCGACAGCGACAGTATTCCCTCCGGCGACGCGCCGCACGTTGCGCATCCCCTGCCCCGCTCGCTTGTAAGGCTTGCTCCCCATCTTCAGCACGGCATTACGCTCGCCAGTGGCATCGGGGCTGGCACTCTGCGAGGCTGGCAGAGCGATAACCTCAAACGTTATTGTCAGATCCCCGCCTCGCCGGAAGATATTACCCGCCTGGAACACAGCCTGGCGACGCTGGCCGAACGGCTCAACCACCGCCTGCGCGGGCTCGACGGCGAGAGTAAAACCATTCTTAGCGCGCATCTTTCGCTGATCCAGGATGAGGAGTTTGGCGGCACCATACGCCGACTGATCGCCGAGGAGCGGCTAAGCCTTGCGGAGGCGATCATTCGTAATATGGAGCTGATCTGCGAAAAGCTGTCACTCTCCGCCAGCGATTACCTGCGTGAACGCGTCAGCGATATTCGCGACATCAGCGAGCAGCTTCTTAACATTACCTGGCCGGAGTTGCAGCAAACCTCCGCATTCACCCTCAGCGCCCCCACTATTCTGGTGGCGGAAGATCTGACGCCCAGCCAGTTTCTCAGCCTCGACACGCAGTACCTGAAAGGCATGGTGCTTGAAAAAACAGGCCGGACGTCGCATACGCTGATCCTGGCACGCGCGGCCTCCGTGCCTGTGCTGAGTGGTTTAACGGTCGCCTCACTGGCGCCGTTGATGGGAAAAGAGGTCATTCTGGACGGCATCTGTAGCGTGCTGGTCGTTGAACCCAACGACGCGGTGAATGATTACTACAGCGTGGCGCAGCGCCTTGCCGACCGACGCCACCAGCAGCAGATCAAAGATGCGGGTCTTCCAGCGCTCACCCGCGACAACGTACCGGTAGAGATTGCCGCCAACATCGGCAGCGCGCTGGAAGCGCCCGGGGCGTTTACCTGCGGCGCGCAGGGTATCGGGCTGTTTCGCACTGAAATGCTCTATATGGACAGAGACACCGCGCCGGACGAGCAGGAGCAATTCGAAGCCTATCAGCAGGTGCTGCTCTCCGCGCAGGGCAAGCCGGTCATCTTTCGCACAATGGACATCGGTGGCGATAAGCAGATCCCTTACCTGAACATTCCCCAGGAAGAAAACCCGTTCCTCGGCTATCGCGCCGTTCGCATTTATCCCGAATTTGCCGATCTCTTCCGCACCCAACTGCGCGCGATCTTACGCGCAGGCGCAAGCGGCAATGCGCTGTTGATGATCCCGATGGTGCACAGCCTCGATCAGATTTTATGGATCAAACAGGAGCTGCAAAACGTTCGTGACGCCCTGGCCTCACAGGGGTTACGTCACACCGCGCACCTGCCGCTGGGGATCATGGTTGAAGTGCCTTCAGTCTGCTTTATCATCGATCACTTCTGCGAAGAGGTGGATTTCTTCAGTATCGGCTCGAACGATATGACTCAGTATCTCTACGCTGTCGATCGCAACAACCCGCGCGTTTCGGGGCTGTATAACCCCATCACACCGTCTTTTTTACGCATGGTTCGCCAGATCGTCACCGCAGCGCATCGTCACGGGAAATGGGTCGGCATTTGCGGGGAACTTGGCGGAGAGCAGCGCTACCTCCCTCTTCTGCTTGGGCTGGGCTTAGATGAGTTCAGCATGAGCGGGCCGCGCATCCCTGCGGTAAAAACCCAGTTGCGTCAGCTGGACATGGCGACCTGCCGGGCGCTGGCAGATAAGGCCTGTGACAGCCGCAGCGCAGAGGAGATTGAAGTCCTGCTGGCGGATTTCACACCGGAAGCGCCGCCGCGTCCATTGCTGGCGCTGGAGACTATCGTGGTCAATGAGCCGCTGACCTCAAAAGAGCAGGTGCTTCAATTCTTATGCGGAAATCTTGCGATTCATGGCAGGACCGAAAACCCGCTCGAGCTTGAAGAAGATCTCTGGCAGCGCGAAGAGATTGTCACTACCGCCGTCGGGTTTGGCGTGGCGATCCCTCACACCAAATCGCAATGGATACGCCATTCCAGCATCAGCATTGCCCGTCTGGACAAGGCGATTGACTGGGAGTCGGATTTGGGCGACGTCGAGCTGGTGATCATGCTGACGCTCGGCGCTCAGGAAGGGATTAATCACGTGAAGGTCTTTTCCCAGCTGGCGCGGAAGCTGGTCAATAAAACATTTCGCGAGTCGCTGTTTGCAGCAACGACGCCGCAAAGTATCCTGGATCTGTTGAACGCTGAAATCACGTTCTGACTGTCACTGAAAGCGTGCGCGATACTCCCCCGGCGTCAGGCCAAACTGGCGCCGGAAAAGACGGCTAAAATAGTCGCTATCGGCATAGCCACAGCGCTTCGCCACTTCCCCCACCGGCAGGTGGTATTTTTGCAGGATGGTTCTCGCCTTCGCCATACGCACCCAACGAACGTAATCCACAAAACTCATCGTCCCCTGTTGAGAGAACAGGCGTGACAGATGGTTAGCCGAAATATTAAACAGCGAAGCGACGCTGTCCCGCGACAAGGATTCAGCATAGTTTTCCTGCACCCAGTTACAAATGCTCTGATAGAGGAAATCCCCGCGCGACACTCCCGGTTCAGGCAGCGACGACACCACTTTACGGCACCAGTGCAGCAGACTCAGCACCAGTGGTTGAATAATAGCCTGGTCCTGCGGGGAAGCGCTCAGGTGCGTCAGGGCCATCAGCATCGCGGCACACTCACCTCGTTCAGGGTGAGGAAGCTCCACGTGTCGCTGCGCAGGCACGGATCGCCCGTGCCGGGTATCATGAAACACCAGCCCCAGCCACGACGGCGCGAAAAGAATGCTCAGCAGCATGACCGGTCGTTCAAACACCGGGACGCTGGCGGCCTGGGCGGGAAGAAACAGCATTTCCCCCTGGTGGAGGGGCTGCTGCCCGGCAACCAGTCTGTTGCCATATTCCCCGCGAAGAACGACGTCAAGCCGTGGCCAGTCGCGGCTCACGCTTCCGACAGCGTCAGACGCGCCACGATGAGCAAACCAGACTCGCCCCAACTGCTGTGGGTTGAGCACCAGGCCGCTCAACAGATCGGCAAAAAACTGCTGATCGGCGGGCAACAGGGTTGCGCGCATATTACCCCCTGCGCGCATCCGGGCGTACCAGGTCGAAGCGATGGCTATCACTGATGGCATAGTAGGCCGTCGGTCCACCCGCACGCAGAATGGGCTGCGCTTTCGCGGTCTGGTAAATCCCCTCTTCCAGCAAACTCTCGGCGATATGGACGCCCACGACTTCGCCGAGCACCAGCCAGGTATCAATCGGTGTCCCATCCGCGCCGGTAAGCTGAATGCACTGTGACAATCGACACTCGAAATTCACCGGGCTTTCCGCCACGCGCGGCGAGCTCACAAGCTGGCTGGCTACGGGCGTCAGGCCGGCAAAGGTAAATTCATCCTCGCCATGAGGGAGCGTGGCGGAGGTTTCATTCATCGCCTCGGCCAGATCGCGCGTTGCGAGGTTCCAGACAAACTCCCCCGTTTCGGTAATATTCCGCACGCTATCCTTCCAGCCATTGCTGGAAAAACCAATGATCGGTGGGCGATAGTTAAAACAGTTAAAGAAGCTGTACGGGGCAAGGTTCAGTTGACCGGCCTTATCACAGGATGAGATCCAGCCAATTGGACGTGGACCGATAATGGCGTTCAGCGGGTCGTGCGGCAGGCCGTGCCCCTGAGAAGGTTGGTAAAAGTACATATCGCTCTCTCTACGCTGGGGCTGCAACGCGCATTGCCCGGGTTCAGTCTTTCCAGCGTAACGAAATTTCCGTTCAGCGTGAATCGGGACGCCGGGTTTATTGCCAAAAATTCATATGGCGCATGATTGTGACCTTCATCACTTCAAACTTACGGTTTCAGACAGTATCATCAGCTAAGTTAAACCCTCGCTGCCAGACGGCGAGGGTTTTCTTTTGGATTGGTTTCTGCGTTACACGCAGCATTAACGACATGGAGTAAAAATGTCCAGACCTACGATTATCATCAATGAACTCGACGCAGAACGTATTGACCGACTGTTGGAGAAACCAGAATTCGCCTCGCTGCCGGTAGCCGATGCGCTGAACGAAGAGCTAGACCGGGCGCAGATGTGTACGCCTGAGACCATGCCGCATGATGTGGTCACCATGAACAGCCAGGTGAAGTTCCGCAACCTGACCACCGGCGAGGAGCTCACCCGTACGCTGGTCTATCCGGCGCAGATGACCGACAGCAGCACGCAACTGTCGGTGCTGGCACCCGTGGGCGCGGCGCTGCTTGGACTGCGCACAGGCGATACTATCCACTGGGAACTCCCTGGCGGTGCCTCAGCTCACCTGGAAGTGCTTGAGCTGCTCTACCAGCCCGAAGCCGCTGGCGATTACCTGCGTTAATCCCTTCTGAACAAGCGACCCCGCTTTGCACAGAGGATGCACCCGCATCCTCTTTCCGCAAATTCACCCGATTGTGTTATATCGGACAAAAACCGCTTAATCCACGCTTACTCTGTTGTGGTGCCGTGGGGACGGTCATGGGTGAGATACTTGTTATCACACTGGTTTTTCTCATCATCCTGGCGATCCTCGTCGTGGCGGTGCTATACCTTGAGCGCCACTGGTGAGTGAGGAACCTCACACAACGCCGCCGGGGAAGGCATTCACCAGTCCCTTCACTTTCTGCTGCGCTGCCTCCGGGGTGTCTGCACCAGGCACCAGGATCACCTTGCGGCACTCCTCCTCCCGTTTTTCGAAGATTTTATAGGCGCGCTCCGCATCAGCCAGCGGAAGATAGTGGGTGACAATATCTTCCGGTGTAAGCAGCCCTTTTTCGATAAGCGGCAGCAGCTCTCCCAGCCAGGCATGGACGTGGGTCTGCCCCATCTTAAAGCTCAGCCCTTTATCGAAGGCATCGCCAAACAGGAAGCCGTGTATAAAACCGGCATACACGCCCGGCACGCTGACCACGCCTCCGCGCCGCACCGCAGCAATGCACTGGCGCAGGGCTTTGCCGCTGCTGCCTTCAATTTTCAGGTTACTGAGGATCGTTTCCGTGGTGCTGCCTTTGGCCTCAAACCCGACGGCATCAATCACCGCATCCACTCCGCGCTGTCCGGCCGTTTGCTCAATGATTTTCTCCGCCGCGTCGTTATCGTCATCAAAGTTAATCGGGATCGCGCCGTAGCGCTCCTGGGCAAACCGCAGTCGATAGGGATGATGGTCAACCACAAAAATCTGCTCTGCGCCGAGAAGCCGCGCGCAGGCAATGGTCAGTAACCCCACCGGCCCGGCCCCGAATACGGCGACGCTGGAGCCTTTCTGAATCTGCGCATTTTTCGCCGCCTGCCAGGCGGTAGGCAGAATATCTGACAGGAAAAGCGCTTTGTCGTCAGACAGCAGCTGAGGCACTTTAAACGGCCCCACGTTGCCTTTCGGGACGCGCACATACTCCGCCTGTCCGCCCGGCACGCCGCCGTAAAGATGGCTGTAGCCAAACAGCGCGGCAGGGGCGGGAATTTGCTTTTTGTTCAGCGCCGCGCCCTGCCCGCGATTCGTGTTTTCGCAGGCCGCGTACTGTTGCATCTGGCAAAAGAAGCAGTCACCGCAGGCAATTACAAACGGGATCACCACCCGGTCACCTTTCTGCACGTTCTTCACTTCGCTCCCGCACTCCACCACCTCGCCCATAAATTCATGACCAAAGATATCGCCATGCTGGACCTTGGGAATTTTTCCGCGATAAAGATGCAAATCAGAACCACAGATCGCCGTGGCCGTTACGCGCAGGATGATATCGTCAGGCTGTTCGATGCCCGGATCGGGGACATTATCGACCCGAACATGATGTGGACCGTGATAGGTGAGAGCTTTCATGCAACCTCCGAAAGGGTGTGGGTAAGCTTATAAAAGGGTAGCTACCTCTCGGGATCTGCCCCGGAATCCGGCTGTTTTGAGATTTATCCTGGCGAGATAAAAAAGTGCTGTCGGGATTACAGAAACCATTTATATTTTGTGGTTGAATGATTTCAGCGTTTATTAACAAGGAGAAACGGTTATGTATCAAACAATCATTATGCCGGTTGATGTTTTTGAAATGGAACTGAGTGATAAGGCTATACGTCACGCGGAATTTCTCGCGCAGCAGGACGGAATTATTCATCTTCTGCATGTTTTGCCGGGCTCTGCCAGCCTGAGCCTGCATCGTTTCGCTGCTGATGTGCGTCGTTTTGAAGAGCATTTACAGCACGAAGCCGAGACGCGCCTGCAAACCATGGTCGGGCACTTCAGCATCGATCCTTCCCGCATCAAAACCCACGTCCGGTTCGGTAGCGTGCGCGACGCCGTTAATGAGCTTGCCGGGGAATTAAATGCCGACGTGGTAGTGATTGGTTCACGCAACCCTTCCATCACCACTCACCTGCTGGGGTCGAACGCCTCCAGCGTGATCCGCCACACCCACATTCCGGTGATGGTCGTCAGATAAAAAAAGAGGCCGCCTTTAGGTGGCCTCTGGCATTGCAGGTGTCGTCTTGCTTTCTTTTATTATGCAGTTTTGGTGCGGATCAGGTAATCAAACGAGCTCAGCGACGCTTTCGCACCTTCACCGGTAGCGATGATGATCTGTTTGTACGGCACGGTGGTGCAGTCGCCCGCCGCAAATACGCCCTTCACGCTGGTTTCGCATTTCGCATCGATGATGATCTCGCCCATGCGGTTACGCTCAATAGCGCCTTCCAGCCAGGTGGTGTTTGGCAGCAGGCCAATCTGAACAAAGATCCCTGCCAGCGCTACGCTGTGGATATCGCCGCTCACGCGGTCACGGTATTCCAGACCAGTCACTTTGCTGCCGTCGCCTTTCACTTCTGTCGTCTGGGCATTGAGCACAATGTCGACGTTATTCAGGCTACGCACCTTATCCTGCAACACCTGGTCCGCTTTCATCTCCGGAGCGAACTCCAGCAGGGTAACGTGTTCCACAATTCCCGCCAGATCGATAGCCGCTTCCACGCCGGAGTTACCGCCGCCGATCACCGCGACGCGTTTACCTTTGAACAGCGGGCCGTCACAGTGGGGGCAATAGGTCACGCCTTTGGTGCGATACTGATCTTCGCCCGGGACGTTCATGTTGCGCCATTTCGCGCCGGTGGCAATGATCACGCTGCGCGCTTTCAGCACCGCGCCGGACGCCGTTTCAATCTGGTGCAAACCACCCTCGACCGCCGCCGGAACCAGTTTGCTGGCGCTCTGGCTGTCAATGACATCCACGTCGTAGTCGCTGACGTGCGCTTTCAACGCACCGGCCAGCTTCTGGCCTTCGGTTTTCGGCACGGAAATGTAGTTTTCAATGTCTACGGTATCCAGAACCTGACCACCGAAACGCTCGCCCATCAGACCGGTACGGATCCCTTTACGTGCGGAGTAGACCGCTGCCGCCGCGCCCGCCGGGCCTGAGCCAACAATCAGCACGTCATAAGCATCGCGTTGGTTCAGCTCTTCCGCCGCGCGTTTTTCTGCGCCGGTATCCACTTTGGCGACGATTTCGGTCAGCGTCATGCGTCCCTGGCCGAACTCCTGGCCATTCAGGTAAACCGCCGGAACGCCCATCACGTTGCGCTCGGTGATTTCGTTCTGGAACGTACCGCCGTCAATCGCCGTGTGCTTAATGCGTGGGTTGAGGACAGACATCAGGTTCAGCGCCTGCACCACGTCCGGGCAGTTGTGGCAGGAGAGCGAGTAATAGGTTTCAAACTCAAAATCACCGTCGATATCGCGGATCTGCTCCAGCAGCGCCTGCGCTTCTTTTGACGGATGACCACCGGTCCACAGCAGCGCCAGCACCAGGGACGTAAATTCGTGCCCCAGCGGAGAGCCCGCGAAACGCGGCCCCTGGTCAGACCCTGGGTTGGCGATCAGGAAAGAAGGCTTACGGACTGCCAGCGTGTTGTCTTCTTTGAAGGTCACTTTCGGCGACAGCTCAGCAATCTCTGTCAGCAGTGCTTTGATTTCTGCCGATTTCGCGCTGTCGTCCAGCGTGGCAATCAGCTCAACAGGTTTGGTCAGTTTCTCAAGGTAGGCCTTGAGCTGGGTTTTCATGTTAGTGTCGAGCATTATTCTTCCCTCTCTTAAAACGTCATCATGCAAGCCGCCTTATACGGGCTGCCTGAATGCAACTTGCATCATGGTGCTGGAATGAAATGGGCGCGGGGAGCGCCCATGACTGAAACAATTTCCAAAGTATTTCGCGTCAGAGCAAGGCGGCTAGCCTGAGAATCCCCGGGAGCTTACTGAAGTAAGTGACCGGGGTGAGCAGGCGACGCCAATGCAGCTATGGCGTGAAAAACGACGGAAATTTAGATCTTGCCGACCAGGTCCAGAGATGGCGCCAGCGTCGCTTCGCCTTCTTTCCATTTCGCCGGGCACACTTCGCCTGGGTGAGAAGCAACGTACTGAGCCGCTTTCACTTTGCGCAGCAGGTCAGATGCATCACGGCCGATACCTTCAGCGGTAACTTCGATAGCCTGGATAATGCCCTGCGGGTCAACAACGAAGGTCGCGCGGTCTGCCAGGCCTTCATCTTCACGCATGTTGTCGAAGTTACGGGTCAGGGCGCCAGTCGGGTCGCCGATCATCGCGTATTTGATTTTCGCGATAGTTTCAGAGCTGCTGTGCCACGCTTTGTGGGTGAAGTGGGTATCGGTAGAAACAGAGTAAACGTCTACGCCCAGCTTTTGCAGTTCTTCGTAGTGGTCTGCCACGTCGCCCAGTTCGGTCGGGCAAACGAAGGTGAAGTCAGCCGGATAGAAGAAGAACACGCTCCAGCGGCCTTCGATATCTTTCTCGGTTACTTCGATGAACTCACCGTTTTTGAACGCCTGGTTTTTGAAAGGTTTAATTTTAGTGTTAATCAAAGACATCTGTACTTCCTCCGTGTTTTCGTTGAGATGTAAGGTAACCAACTTTATCCATCGGGGCTAATGCGTATGCTTTATCAAATCAATCAGCCAAACCTTACAACAGCAACAAGACAGCAAGGTGAACCTTTTACAGGAAAGCCTGAAAGTAAAAAGGCCGCCTCAACGGGCGGCCCTGATACCTGAATTCCCCGCAGGTACATTCAGTGCCAGCCGAAGCTGGCGTTGCGTTGCGCTCTACATACCATGTATCAAGGCCGTAACAGCGCTTTGATTACAGCACCCCTGCGCGCATTGAGCAATGCATAAGAGGGATAGTCCTGCCTATGGCTGTGATAGGCAATATCGAAGAGGTCTCTGAAAGATTATAAATTTAATTTCATTATGGGTTTCACGCTATATATAAACACCACTTTTCATTCAAATAATTCAATCAAACTTTAAAGATAAAATTATCTTAATTAGTCTTGAAGTTATGTTTCAATAATCCAAAGCCGTGATATATTAAGATCACTTAAATTTTAAATTAAGCGAGTTATTCACACGGATTGTAAAGGGTAACTTCCCTCTGTCGTACTCCAGGATGGGATAACGACAGCAAACTCAACTCACTCAGGACGAAACATGGCAAACCTCTACGACCTAAAAAAATTCGATCTCAATCTGTTAGTCATCTTCGAATGCATTTACCAACATCTCAGTATCAGTAGGGCTGCCGAGACGCTTTATATCACGCCATCCGCCGTCAGCCAGTCGCTGCAACGCCTGCGCGGTCAGCTTAATGACCCCCTGTTTATCCGTTCAGGGAAGGGAATTACGCCAACCACGGTAGGTACCAACCTGCATCATCATCTGGAAAAAAATCTCAATCAGCTTGAGCAGACGATCAACATGATGCATCACTCGGACATCAAAAAAAAGTTCGTTATCTATTGCTCTCAAATGGTGTCTCCTGGTTCGATGCTCGAACCGTTGAAGCTGTTAATATCTGAAGAGAATTATGAGATAGAGCAAAGAGACATGCTCATTTCCTCCGAATCAGCGGAAGATTTGTTGGCCTATCGTAAGGCCGATCTCATCTTCTCTATCGCACCTATCCACAATCGCTCTGTGGTCTGCACCCACTTCACCACGGTGCCGATAGCCTTAATCTGTAGAGCAGACCACCCAAGGCTCGCTGACGCAGTCACGCTGGAAGTGCTATACCAGGAGAAATTCACTTTTTACCAGAGTGCTCATCCGGGTGTAAAAGAGTTTCAGAGTCGCGCAAATGACGCGTTTCCGGAAAGAAATATTGCTTTTCGTACGGACTCCCTTAGCTCTCTCATCTCCATGGTCTGTTCATCTGATCTGTTAGGCTTCATCCCCGTGTCGATCTATGAAACATATAAAGAACCGTTGAAATTAAAAAGGCTTGAGCCACCGTTTGAGCTGCCTGAATTAAAGATCTATATGCTCTACAGCCGTTCATCACTGAATAGCACTGTTTTTTCAACATTCATTGAAAAAATGCATAAGCTCTGCGTTTCTCCGCCGTCTGCGTAAAATACATTTGCATGGTGAATGCAAATAAGGCAACCCGAAGAAAATGCCCCCGTGAAATTAAGGACAAATAATTCCATAATATCGTTTTGTTTTTTTCCAGACATTTAACACGCAGGACGCGATTAATCATGTCGATCTATAAAATCCCTTTACAGGAAAATGTTTTAGACGCTTCTGCGGAACGCATAGACTGGACGCTTAACAATTTCTCCAGGGTCTGCGTTTCCTTTTCCGGTGGAAAAGATTCTACCGTGATGCTGCATCTCGTTGCCCAGAAAGCACGGCAATTAAAGCGAAAAATAGATGTCATCTTTCTGGACTGGGAAGCGCAATTCTCCTCAACCATTCAGCATGTTGACACGATGAGAACGCTGTATCGGGATGTTATCCATCAGTTCTGGTGGGTAGCGCTTCCGCTCACGACCCAGAACGCCCTGTCACAGTTTCAACCTGAATGGCAGTGCTGGGAACCCGGGACAAACTGGGTTCGCCAGCCACCGGAAGATGCCATTACCGATTACCACTATTTCGATTTTTATCAGCAGGGAATGACGTTTGAAGCCTTCGTGCGCGAGTTTGCCGAATGGTATGCACAAAAACGTCCTGCCGCCGTCATGGTGGGGATCCGCGCCGATGAATCTTACAACCGCTTTCTGGCTATCGCGTCGGCGCGTAAGCAGCGCTTTTCTGACGATAAACCCTGGACGACCGTCGCCCCGGGTGGGCACGCCTGGTATATCTACCCCTTGTACGACTGGAAAACCGCCGACATCTGGACGTGGTTCGCGAAATCAAAATGTTGCTATAACCCGTTATACGACCTGATGTACAAGGCGGGGGTGCCGCCGCGTTATATGCGCATCTGCGAACCGTTTGGCCCGGAACAGCGTCAGGGCTTGTGGCTCTATCATGTCATTGAACCCGAACGCTGGGCGGCGATGTGTGAACGCGCCTGCGGCGTGCGAAGCGGAGGTATTTATGCCGGGCACGATAACCATTTTTATGGCCACCGGAAGATCCTGAAACCAGACCATCTCGGCTGGCGCGAATACGCCATGCTGTTACTCGACAGCATGCCGCAAAATACGGCGGAACATTACCGCAACAAAATCGCGGTTTATCTCCACTGGTATCAAAAGCGAGGCATGAACGATATTCCCGACACGCAGGAGGGTGACATTGGTGCAAAAGATATCCCTTCCTGGCGACGCATTTGTAAGGTTTTACTCAACAATGACTATTGGTGCCGGGCACTTTCGTTTAGCCCAAATAAGCCTAAACACTATCAGCGCTACAGCGACAGAGTGAAAGCAAAACGCAAGGAATGGGGGATTTTATGCAACAACGAATAATCACCGAAATGGAAACGTACCTTCAGGCACTTTCAGAAGAAGAGCGAATAGCCGCTATTAATGCGTTTCGTCAGGCATTACATGAAATCAGCCCTTTTCGCGATCAGCCCGTCGATTGCGTATTGTGGATAAAAAAGACAAACATCACCGCTAACGATTACAACCCAAATAACGTCGCGCCGCCGGAAAAGCGGCTGCTCAGCAAGTCACTGGAGCTGGATGGATTCACACAACCTATCGTTGTGACGGAAAATGCGCCACAGCACTACGAAATTGTCGATGGTTTTCACCGTCATGATATCGGCAGTAACCGGGCGATCCTGAAGCGCCAGCTTAAAGGTTACCTCCCTGTTACCTGCCTGCGTAAAGCGCGCCAGGAAAAGTTCGATCGCATGGCGGCAACTATTCGTCACAACCGCGCGCGTGGACGCCACCAGATCAACGCCATGTCAGAAATCGTGCGAGAACTGGTGCTTATGGGCTGGAGTGAGCAGAAAATTGGCCAGGAGTTGGGTATGGACAGCGATGAAGTGCTGCGTCTGAAGCAGATCAACGGTCTGCTCGAACTCTTCGCAGACCGTCGTTTTTCAGAAGCCTGGACGGTGAAATAGTCAGAGCGTCGCCAGACGCTCTGCCGCAGCGAGCAGCGTCGATTCCTGCTTCGCAAAGCAAAGACGAATCAGCTTATGCGGGAAGGGATCGGCGCAGAACACCGACAGCGGAATGGCCGCCACTCCCACCTCTTTCGTCAACAACTGGCAGAAACTCACGTCGTCCAGATCGGAAATCGCGCTGTAGTCGGCCAGCAGGAAATAGGTTCCTTCAGACGGCAAAATTTCCAGGCGGCTTTTGCTCAGCGCCGCCACAAACAGATCCCGACGTTCACGATAGAAGTGCGGCAGCTCGCGGTAATGTCCGGGTTCCGCACGCAGCATATCCGCCAGCGCCAGCTGAGCCGGTGTGTTCACGGCAAACGTCAGGTACTGATGCACTTTGCGCAGCTCAGCGCTAATGGCCGCCGGGGCCACGCAGTACCCTACCTTCCAGCCGGTCATATGGTAGGTTTTGCCAAATGACGATACCGCGATTGCACGCTCGCGAAGTTGCGGATGCGCCAGCACGCTGGCATGCCCCTCTTCGGCGAAGCAGATATGCTCATACACCTCGTCGCTCAGAACATATATTTCACGTTCGGCGATGGCCTGCCACAGCGCAGCAAAATCGGCTTTTTGCCACACCGTCGCCGACGGATTATGCGGAGTATTCAGGATCACCAGACGGGTTTTGTCACTCAGCAGCGCAGCAAATGCCTGCCAGTCAGGGCGAAAATGCGGTGGCTGGAGCGCCACGCGCTTCACCACGCCGCCGGCCAGTTCAATCGCCGGGGCGTAGCTATCGTAGCTCGGGTCAAAACAAATCACCTCATCACCCGTACGCACCAGGGCGGTTATCGCCGCATACAGCGCTTCGGTCGCCCCTGCCGTCACCGTGATATCGCTGTTCGCGTCAGGCTTATGGCCGTATAACTCCGCCGTTTTATCCGCAATGGCTTCACGCAACGTCTGCACGCCGGTCATCGGCGCATACTGGTTGGCTCCCTGCGCAACGTGGTACGCCAGACGCTCCTGCAAATATTTCGGCCCATCAAAATCCGGGAAACCTTGTGAGAGGTTAATGGCGTTGTGCTGCTGCGCCAGGGCGCTCATCTGCGTAAAAATCGTCGTGCCGAGATTGGGAAGTTTACTCTGCGGGATCAACGGGTTATTGCTCATTGTAGTGTGCCTGCCTGTAATACTTATGTTGCTGACACTATAACACGATGTTAGTCTTTGGCAATCAAGACGCTTAGACGTCTAAACGATATAAATATTCCTGGCCGAGAGGGTAAAAGGAAATGACAGACAACCTGCAACTCACACACCTGGTCGAGGCCTGCCGCTGGATTGGCGCTAAAGGCTGGGCGCCCGCTACCGGCGGCAATATGTCCATGCGTCAGGATGAACACCTGTGCTGGCTGAGCGAATCCGGAAAAGATAAAGGTAGCCTGACCACCGCCGATTTTCTACAGGTTGAAATCGCCACCAACCGTGCGCCGTCTGGCCGTAAACCGTCGGCAGAGACCGGGCTGCATACCCTCATCTATCGCCTGTTCCCCGAAGCTAACGCTGTCCTGCACGTTCACACCGTCAATGCCACGGTGCTGTCGCGGCTGGTGAACGAGGCCGAGCTGAAGATCACCGGTTTCGAGATGCAAAAATCCCTTACCGGGCAGACCACGCATCGGGATACGGTGGCCATCCCGGTGTTTGATAACGACCAGGACATCGACGCCCTCGCCTCGCGCATCGCCCATTACGCGCAGGAACGCCCGCTTAATTATGGTTTTCTTCTGCGCGGCCATGGCTTAACCTGCTGGGGACGCGACGTGGCCGAAGCCCGCCGTCATCTGGAAGGTTTAGAATTCTTATTTGAATGCGAAATGCGTTTACGACAATGGGAGAGAGTATGATTCGCGCGATTGTGACGGATATTGAAGGGACCACCAGCGATATCCGTTTTGTCCATGATGTTTTGTTCCCCTACGCGCGTGAGCGGCTGGCGGCCTTCGTGACCGCGCAGCAGTACGCCGAGCCGGTCAAATCGATTCTGGACAACCTGCGCGATGAAATCAGCGCTCCGCATGCCAGCGTCAGCGATCTCATCAACGTGCTGTTTACCTTTATGGATGAAGACCGCAAATCGACGGCGCTCAAAGCCCTGCAAGGCATCATCTGGCAGGACGGTTACGTCAACGGTGACTTTACCGGACACCTCTATCCTGACGTACTGCCCGCGCTGGAAAAGTGGAAGGCACAAGGGATTGATCTCTATGTTTATTCCTCTGGCTCCGTCGCCGCGCAGAAACTGTTATTTGGCTACAGCGACGAAGGTGATATTACTCATCTGTTCAGCGGCTATTTTGATACCCACATTGGCGCCAAGCGCGAGGTGCAGTCTTATCAAAACATTGCGGCGCAAACGGGCATCGCCCCGTCGCAGATCCTGTTTCTGTCAGATATTCATCAGGAGCTGGACGCAGCTGAACAGGCGGGTTTTCGCACCCTGCAACTGATTCGCGGTGAAGATGACGGCGCAAGCCATCACCATCAGATCCACCAGTTTGACGAGATTAATCCGGAGCAGATCCCTTCATGAGCGCATTGACCATTTATTCCGATAAAGACGCCAGTCAGCACCAGTGGCACAGCACCGACGCCGCCGAGATTGCCCAACAGCTCAACGCAAAAGGCGTGCGGTTTGAACGCTGGGCTGCGGATCGCGATTTAGGGCACGATCCCGCGCCTGAAGCCGTGATCGCTGCGTATCAGCATGCGATCGACAAGCTGGTGGCAGAGAAAGGTTACCAGAGCTGGGATGTGATCAGCCTGCGCGCCGACAATCCGCAGAAAGAGGCGCTGCGCGCGAAGTTCCTGAACGAACACACCCACGGCGAAGACGAAGTACGTTTTTTCGTGGAAGGGGCGGGATTATTCTGCCTGCACATCGGCGATGAGGTATATCAGGTCTTGTGCGAGAAAAACGACCTGATCTCCGTGCCCGCGGGCACGCCGCACTGGTTTGATATGGGCTCAGAGCCGAACTTTACCGCCATTCGTATTTTCGATAACCCGGAGGGTTGGGTGGCGCAGTTTACCGGGGATGCGATTGCGGATGCGTATCCGCGCCTGGCCTGATCTTTTCTCCCTCTCCCTGTGGGAGAGGGTCGGGGTGAGGGCACCAACGCGCACTAAGCGTTAAGCCCTTTCACATACCCCACCAGCTGATCCAGCACAATCCCCCACCCTTCGTGAAATCCCATCTGTTCATGCTGCTCGCGGATTTCCTTCGTGGGGTGGCGCGCTATCGCCGTATAGCGGGTTTTGCCCTCCCCGGCGTCTTCCAGGAGCAAAATTGCCGTCATAAACGGCTTCTCGGCCGGCTTCCAGCCTTCGGTATAGCCGTCGGTAAAGACCAGCTTTTTCCCCGGATCGATTTCAAGGAATACGCCCCGGTTATCCATCCGCTGCCCGTCCACCTCAAACACGGTATTGAACCGCCCGCCCACGCGCAGGTCGAGGTCGCATTCGGTCACCTTATGGGGAGCAGGAATGAAGAAGTTTTTGATGTGCTCTGGCGTAGTCCAGCAGAGCCACAGCAGATCGCGCGGTGCGTCCACCACGCGCTCCAGTTTTAAGTCTGTTTCAGGATCGAGCGTCACGATGTTGTCCTCTTAAGGGAGCCCCTTAAAGGATAGCCGGACTCAGGCAAATTTCCCTTCCGCCACCTCGTCCGGAGTGACCACGCCCGTATCCAGTACCCAGCCGCTAATCAGCGAGGCGGGGGTGACGTCAAACGCCGGGTTATAGACCTGCGCGTTTTCCGGTGCCCACTGCACCGCGCCAAAGCTTCCGGCGACGCCCGTCACCTCGCTGGCGGCGCGCTGCTCAATCGGGATCGCGTCGCCGTTCGGGCAGTCCGGGTCGAGGGTCGTTTGCGGCGCGGCGACATAGAACGGAATGCCGTGGAATTTCGCCAGCACCGCCAGAGAGTAGGTGCCGATTTTGTTCGCCACGTCGCCGTTGGCGGCAATGCGGTCTGCCCCCACCCACACGGCGTCGACCTGCCCTTTTGCCATCAGGCTGGCGGCCATGGAGTCGGTAATTAGCTGATACGGCACGCCCAGCTCGCCGAGTTCCCACGCGGTCAGCCTGCCGCCCTGCAATAGCGGACGGGTTTCATCCACCCAGACGTTGCTTACCTTGCCTTCCTTATGCGCGCGAGCAATCACCCCCAGCGCGGTACCGACGCCCGCCGTCGCCAGCCCGCCGGTGTTGCAGTGGGTCAGCAGACGGCTGCCGGGCTTCACCAGCGCGCTGCCCGCTTTTGCAATCGCGTCGCAGAGCCGTTTGTCTTCGTCAATCAGGCGCAGCGCCTCAGCCACCAGCGCCGGAACGAAATCCTCTTCCCACAGCGCAAGCTTCATGCGGTCGAGGTTGTTCATCAGGTTTACCGCTGTCGGGCGGGATGCGCGCAGGGTTTCCATCGCCACCGCCAGCTCGTCGCGGCTTTTGCCGCTTTCCGCTAACAGCGCCAGCAGCAGGCTTGCAGAGAGACCAATCAACGGCGCGCCACGTACGCGCAAAGCGTGGATATGCCCGACCAGCGCCTCGACCGTCGAGGCATCCACCCACCGTTTCTCCTGCGGAAGCGCCTGTTGGTCGAGAATAAAGAGCTGATTATTCGCCACCCGCAGGCTGGTCGTCTGTAATGTCTGCATGTCGTTAATTCCCTGTTGCGTTGTTGTAGCACATTGTGTCAGGATGAAATCCAGATGTATAGACGTCTACATGTCTTAATTAGCAAAACTGAGGAGCAGGCCATGTCGCAATACCGTACCTTTACCGCTCAGGACGCCGTGGAGTATGCCAGGCAGTTTGGCGGACTTGAAGATCCGTCATCGCTGGTAGAGGCGCAGGAAGTGGGCGACGGCAACCTCAATCTGGTTTTTAAAATTTTCGACAGCGCGGGCGTCAGCCGCATCGTCGTTAAGCAGGCGCTGCCCTACGTACGCTGCGTCGGCGAATCCTGGCCGCTGACGCTGGATCGTGCCCGTCTTGAAGCGCAAACCCTGGTCGAGCATTACCAGCACAGCCCTCAGCACACCGTGAAAATCCACCACTTTGATCCGGAACTGGCGGTGATGGTGATGGAAGATCTCTCCAGCCATCGCATCTGGCGCGGCGAGCTGATCAGAAATAATTATTACCCACAGGCAGCGCGTCAGCTGGGGGAATATCTGGCTCACACCCTTTTCCACACCAGCGATTTTTATCTGCATCCGCACGAGAAAAAAGCGCAGGTGGCAAAATTCATCAACCCGGAGATGTGCGAGATCACCGAAGATCTGTTCTTCAACGATCCGTACCAGATCCACGCGCGCAACAGCTACCCGGCCGAGCTGGAAAACGATGTTGCCGCACTGCGCGACGACGCCCAGCTTAAAATCGCCGTGGCCTCCCTCAAGCACCGCTTTTTCGCGCACGCCGAAGCCCTGCTGCACGGAGACATTCACAGCGGCTCGATTTTTGTGGCCGACGGCAGCCTGAAGGCCATCGACGCTGAGTTCGGCTATTTCGGGCCGATGGGCTTTGACGTTGGCACCGCCATCGGCAACCTGCTGCTCAACTTCTGCGGCCTGCCGGGGCATCTGGGCATTCGCGATGCCGCCGCCGCGCGCGAGCAGCGCCTGACCGATATTCAGGAACTGTGGAACACCTTTGCGGAGCGCTTCCAGGTACTGGCAAACGAGAAAGCCCGCGACGCCGCACTCAGCGCACCGGGCTATGCCTCCGCATTCCTGAAAAAGGTCTGGCACGATGCCATCGGATTCTGCGGCACCGAGCTGATTCGCCGCAGCGTCGGGCTTTCCCATGTGGCGGATATCGACACCATTCAGGATGAAGCGATGCGTCACGAATGCCTGCGCCACGCGATATCCCTCGGTAAAGCGCTGATTGTGATTGCCGACCGCATCGACAGCGCGGAAGAGCTGGTGGCACGGGTGCGGCAGTACAGTTGATTTTCTCCCTCTCCCTGTGGGAGAGGGCCGGGGTGAGGGCATCAAACCGCACTCACCCCAGATACTCAATCACCGACAGCCCGCCGTTATAGTCCGTGCTGTAAATAATCCCCTGCGCGTCCACAAACACGTCACACGACTGGATCACCTGCGGGCGATTCGGCCGCGTATCCATCATCCTCTCCGGCGCCGCGGGCACCAGCGCTCCCGTTTCCACCGGGCGATACGGATTGGAAATGTCATACGCGCGCACGCCCGCGTTCTGATACGTCGCGAAGATCAGCGTGGAGCTGACAAAGCTCCCCGGCCGGTTCTCGTGCAGGTTGTGCAGGCCAAAATGCGCCCCTTTCGCCACGTAGTCGATTTCATCCGGCTGCGGGAAGGTAGAGATACTCACCGGGTTCGACGGCTCGCGAATATCAAACAGCCAGATCAGCTTCTCGCCGTCTTCCTGGTTATCGAGCACCGCTTCGTCCAGCACCACCAGCAGATCGCGGTCCGGCAGCGGCAGCGCGGTGTGCGTCCCACCGCCAAACGGCGGGCTCCAGTTACGGTGGCTAATGAGCTTAGGCTGGGTACGATCCTTCACGTCCAGCAGCGTCAGGCCGCCGTCGCGCCAGCTGCCGTACGCGGTATCCCCCGCAATAATCGCGTGGTGCAGCGCGTAGCGTTTCCCTTCCGGCCAGTCCGGCTGTTCGCCTGCGGCCTGGTTCATCCCCGGCAGCCACCAGCGCCCCGCCACCTCGGGCTTGCGCGGGTCCGCCAGGTCAATGGTCAGGAAAATGTAGTCGGTAAAACCGTCGATCAGCGCCGACACGTACGCCCAGCGGCCACCGACGTACCAGATGCGGTGAATGCCGATGCCGCTCAGCGACAGAAAGCCGATTTCGCGCGGCCTGTCCGGCGTGGAGATATCAAAAACGCGAAGCCCGGCGCTCCAGCCCCTGTCCTGAACGTCGCTGACGGTCTCTCCTACCTGACGGGTGTAGTAGACCTTCTCGTCGGCGAAGCGGGCATCGGCAAACAGATCCCGGGCGTTGATCACCAGCAGCAGGTCGTCATGCGCCTGGAGGTGCACGTTCCAGGTGCCCGGCGGCGCGGGGACATAGCCCGCGGGGTTCGGATTTTTTGGATCGCGCACGTCGACAATCGAAAAGCCCTGCGACACCATATGGCCGATATACGCAAAGCCGCGGTGCACCATCAGCTGCACGCCGTCCGGGCGACCGCCCTGGTCGCTATGGCCAATCAGCCGCATATTGCAGCTGTATTCTGGCGTAGGAAGCATGCTCATTTATTTTTCGCTTCCAGCGTCGCAAACCACGGCGCGATAAAATCTTCCGTCTGGCCCCAGCCCGGAATGATTTTGCCCAGCGACGCCACGTTCACCGCCCCCGGCTGCGCGGTCAGCAGCGCCTGCGGGATCGCAGCGGCTTTGAAGTCGTAGGTGGCAGGCGTGGCTTCACCGGCAATCTTGTTGGCGATCAGGCGTACGTTGGTCGCGCCAATCAGCTTCGGATCTACCGCCACGCTCACCTTCCACGGGCTACCCGGCTCGCGCATCAGCTGTAAATCCTGGTTGGAGATGTCGATGCTGTAGAGTTTGATCTCGGTGCGGCCGTTCTCTTTCAGCGCCTTATACGCGCCCTGGCTGAAAGCATCCCAGGTCCCCCAGATGGCGTCGATTTTGCCTTTGGGGTATTTCGCCAGGATCGCACCCACCTTGTTGGCGGTATCGCCCTGCACGTCAGAGGAGACCGCGCCGATGGACTCCAGCTCTTTAATCTCCGGGTACTGCTTTTGCAACTCTTTATACGCCGCCTGACGACGCTCCATCGGCGGGAAGCCCGCTACCCACAGCTTGACGATATTGGCCTTGCCGTTGAAATCTTTCGCCAGCTGGCCGAAGGAGAGATTGGTCAGAGAGGCATCGTCCTGTTGGGTAACGGTCACGCCCGGGATCTCGCCGTTGACGGCGGTATCAAATACGGCGACCTTGATCCCGGCATCCACCGCCTTTTTTACCAGCGCGGTGGAGTACGGATCGCGGCCCTGAGACAGGATAATCCCGTCGTACTTCTGGCTGATGGCCTGGTTCACGAAGTCCTGGAATTTGGCATCGTCCCCGTTGCTTAAAAAGGTGCTGACCTTAAAGCCGAGCTTTTTTCCTTCCTGAATGGCCCCGGCAACAAACTGCGTGGTGTTGTCGTCTGAGCCGAGGTTGCGGATCACCGCAATGCGAATGGGGCCGTCATGGTTGGCAATGGCCGCCGGGAGCGGTGCGGGCGTGGCCGCGAAACCAGGCAGAGCGGTGAATAACCCTAATGCCACCAAAGAGAGTGCAATCTTTTTCATTTTTTATCCCGTTGTGTTGTCAGCGTTTTTGTATGTAGGTAATCGCCAGCGCTACCGCGAGCACCAGCCCTTTTATAATGTCCATGGCGTAATACGGCACGGAGAGCATCACCAGCCCGTTCGACAGCACGCCGAGGATCACCGCCCCCACCAGCGTGCCCAGGGCATTCGGCTTGCCGGACCCGGCCAGCGAGAAGCCGATCCACGCCGCCGCCACCGCATCCATCAGGTAACCGCCACCCGCATTCACCTGCGACGACCCAATGCGCGAGGCCAGCAAAATCCCGCCCAGGCCCGCCAGCAGGGAGGCAATCACGTAGGCTGCCACCTTGTAGCGCGTGGTGCGAATGCCAGAGAGGCGCGCGGCTTCGGGGTTGCCGCCAATGGCGTACATCCGGCGTCCATGAGTGGTCAGCGACAGGCCCAGCTGCGCCAGAATCGTCACCATCAGCATGACGATCACAATGGTCGGCACCTGCCCCAGCAGGCTGAACGTCGCAGGGATGGTCCCTTCCGCCATGTCGCCGCTCGGCAGCACCATGTTCTCAGTAATCGACCCGCCGTAACTGTAGATCATCGCCACGCCCTGGATGACAAACAGGCTGGCAAGGGTCGCGAGCATGTCCGGAATGCGCAGGATGACGATCAGAAAGGCGTTAAACAGGCCGACCAGCGTGCAGAGCGCGAGAGTGATTACAATCGACTCGGTGGTGCCGAAGCCGTGCCAGACGAAGAGCGAAATCACCAGCGCGTTCGCCAGCGACGCGGTGGATCCCACCGAGAGATCGAACCCGCCGACGGTCAGGGAGATCGACACGCCGATGGCAATCACCGTCACGATGGCAATCGAGCGCAGAATGTTGATGATGTTGTTCGGATCGAGGAAGCTGTCCGACGCCAGGCCAAAAACGGCCACCAGCGCGACGACGGTCAGCAACATGCCCCACTTGTAGAGAAAATCGAAAATCTGCTGACGGCCAGACGCCGCCGCGCTCACTGAAAGGGCCTTGCTCACGACGCCGTTCCTCCGGTTGAATAATAAAGTAGTGTCTCTTCACGGGCCTCGGCCCCGGCGATTTCCGCCACGATGCGCCCGTCCCACAGGACGCAGATGCGGTCGCACAGCCCGACCAGTTCGGCAAATTCGCCCGAGGCGTAAATCACCCCTTTGCCCTCGCGCGCCAGGCCGTCGATAAGCTGAAACAGATCGGTTTTGGCCTTCACGTCCACGCCTTTGGTCGGCTCGTCGAATATCAGCACGCTGGCGTCATTACGCAACCATTTACCGATGGCGACCTTCTGCTGGTTGCCGCCGGAGAGACGTCGCAAAACCTGCCCGGGACCGCGGGCGCGAACGCCGACGCGGGCGATCACCTCCTCCGCCCAGCGCCACGCCTGACGATGGCCGAACAGGCTCCAGCGCGAGAAGCTGTTATCGGCGCACACGGCAAGATTCATGCTCACCGGCTCGTCGATAAAAATGCCCTCTTTGCGCCGCTCTTCCGGCACCAGCGCCAGGCCGCGCAGCACCGAGTCCGCCGGGTCGCGCGGTTTCCAGTCCTGATGGTTCAGCTCGCCGTTCGCGACGCGGCTTTTACTGGCGCCAAACAGCGCCTTACAGAGTTCTGTTTTGCCCGCGCCCGCCAGCCCGGCAATGCCGAGAATTTCGCCCTTGCGCAGGTGCAGCGAGATATCTTTCAGCAGCGCGTCGTCGTGCAGCCCTTCTACCCGCAGCAGCGTTTCGTCGCCGTGCGGCGGGCGCGCGGGCGGGTAGATATCGCTCAGCACGTGGCCGAGCATCTTCTCAACAATCTCTTCACCGCTGAGATCGGCCATCGGGCCAGACTCAATCAGCCTGCCGTCGCGCAGCACCGTGAGGGTGTCGCAGATAGCTTTTAGCTCGTGAATGCGGTGTGAGATAAACACCACGCCGATGCCCTGCTGTTGCAGACGTCTTACTACCGCAAACAGACGCTCGCTCTCGTGCGCGTCAAGCGGCGCGGTGGGTTCATCAAGAATCAAAAAACGGCAGTGATGAGATAACGCCCGCGCCAGCAAAATCTGCTGTTTTTCAGCCAGCGTGCAGCCGTCGATGGAGCGGCGAACGTCGAGCGAAACATCCAGCTGCGCCAGCGCCTGCCGCGCCTGCTGGCGGATGTCGCGCCAGCGGTAGCGGTGCCCTGGCTGCGCCAGCTGGTCGAGCATGATGTTTTCAGCAATGCTTAACCCCGGGATCAGCGCCACGTCCACCTCCTGCTGCACGAGGTGGATGCCCAGCCGTTTGGCGTCCAGCGGCTCGCGGATGCTTACCGGCTGGTTGTTAATGCAGATTTCGCCTTCATAGTGGTCGTGCGTCCCGCACAGCACCGCCATCAGCGTCGATTTCCCCGCGCCGTTGGCGCCGGTCAGCGCATGCACCGACCCGCCGTTCAGCGTGAAGTCCACGCGCGACAGCGCCTGAAAGCCGGAAAAGGCCAGGCTGATACCGCGCATCTCAAGGCGACTGGAAACCATCCGCGTAAATCCTTCATTACTCTTCTGATTTAGCGAATTTTTCACAGCTCCGGTTGACTGACAACGACGGAAAAGGCATAAGATAAAGCGAAATATTATTAGCCATCCGGATGTCCAGACATAACATCGGGTTAGCGCTTGCTAAAAAAGGACAACTTCATGAGCAACACCGATATCCGCGTCGTACCCGGCCCGGCGAACTACTTCTCTCATCCGGGAAGCCTTGCACACCTGGATAATTTCTTTACTCCGGAACAACTTTCCCGCGCGGTGTGGATCTACGGCGAGCGGGCAATCGAGGGCGCACGCCCTTATCTGCCGCAGAGTTTTAACGCGACGGGGGCAAAACATCTGTTGTTTAAGGGCCATTGCAGCGAGCGTGACGTCACTCATCTGGTAAACGAGTCGGGAAGTGAAACCAGCGTGGTGATTGGCGTGGGCGGCGGTGCGGTAATGGATACCGTCAAGGCCGTGGCGCGTTGTCTGGGCGTGCCGTTCGTGGGCATTCCCACTATCGCCGCCACCTGCGCGGCGTGGACCCCGCTCTCCGTGTGGTACAACGATGCCGGTCAGGCGCTACAGTTTGAGATTTTTGACGACGCCAACTTTCTGGTGCTGGTGGAGCCGCAGATCATCCTTAACGCCCCGGCGGAATACCTGCTGGCGGGCATCGGCGATACGCTGGCGAAGTGGTACGAAGCGGCGGTGCTCGCCCCTCAACCTGAGAGTCTGCCGCTGACCGTGCGTCTTGGCCTGAACGGTGCGCTGGCGATCCGCGACGTGCTGCTGGAACGCAGCGAAGAGGCGCTTGCAGATCAGCAGCGCGGCGAACAGACGCAGGCGTTCCGGGACGTGGTGGATGCGATTATTGCCGGAGGCGGAATGGTCGGCGGTCTGGGTGAGCGCTATACCCGCGTGGCGGCGGCGCACGCGGTGCACAACGGCTTAACCGTGCTGCCGCAGACGGAAAAATACCTGCACGGCACCAAGGTGGCCTACGGCATTCTGGTCCAGAGCGCCCTGCTCGGCCAGGACGACGTGCTGGCGCAGCTGGTGGCGGCATACCAACGCTTTAACCTGCCGATCACGCTTCGCGAGCTGGACGTTGATGTAAACAACCGCGACGAGCTGGATAAGGTCATTGCCCACACCCTGTGCCCGGTGGAGTCGATTCACTATCTGCCGGTGACGTTAACGCCTGAGGTGCTGCGCGCCGCGTTTGCGAAGGTGGAATCCTTCAGTCGTTAATTGCGCCGACGGGCTATACCTAATGATGATTCTCTCCACTCTTGCAACGAGGTCATCATGCAGATCGATTTAACAGGTAAAAAGGCGCTGGTTACCGGTGCCAGTCGTGGGCTGGGTCGGGCGATTGCGCTGTCGCTGGCGCGCGCCGGTGCCGATGTGGTTATCACCTACGAAAAATCCGTCGATAAAGCCCAGCAGGTCGTCGATGAGATCAACGCGCTGGGGCGACACGGCGAGGCGATTCAGGCCGACAGCGCCAGCGCGCAGGCGATTCAGGATGCGGTCACGCAGGCGGCGCGCTCCCTCGGCGGGCTGGATATTCTGGTCAATAACGCCGGGATTGCGCGCGGCGGCCCGCTGGAGTCCATGACCCTGGCGGACATCGACGCTCTGATCAACGTCAACATCCGCGGCGTGGTGATCGCCATTCAGGAAGCGCTGGTGCATATGTCGGACGGCGGACGCATCATCAACATCGGCAGCTGTCTGGCGAACCGCGTGGCGCAGCCGGGGATCGCCGTCTACTCGATGACCAAGTCTGCCCTTAACTCTCTCACCCGAGGTCTGGCCCGTGATTTAGGCCCGCGCGGCATTACCGTCAACCTGGTCCACCCCGGCCCGACCAACAGCGATATGAACCCGGAAGACGGCGAGCAGGCTGACTCTCAGCGTCAGCTTATTGCCCTGGGCCATTACGGCCAGCCGGAGGATATCGCAGCGGCAGTCACCTTCCTCGCCAGCCCGGCTGCGGGGCAAATTTCCGGCACCGGTCTGGATGTCGACGGCGGTCTGAACGCCTGATCGCAAATTTACTGTATGCCTCTGTCGCCCGGCAGAGGCCTGTTCGAGCCGCCTCGATGATTCGCGTTTTGCCGCTTTCTCGCGGTTATTCTCCGCTCTACAGTACCTCATTAGAAATTCGGAATTTATCTAATAGTCTTATTATTTCCTTATATTTTGTGTGGGCGTACAGTGGAGGTACGGATGAAGATTGTGTGGTCTAAAACAGCAGAGAAGCAGTTTTCTAAAATCGATCCTCGATATCAGAACCGCATTAAATTCAGGCTGGAGAAGATGGACGATAAAACATCACCTGTCGCGGATATCAAGAAATTATCTTCTCCCGAAAACCACTACAGGTTGCGATTAGGTGATTACAGGGTCATTTACACCTTCGGAGACCCGCCGGGTGATATCTGCTACGTAGTGGCAGTAAAACGCCGGACAACCACTACCTACCTTCATGAGGAGCATACGGAATATGACTATTCAGTTCATCAAGGATGAAGAAGGAAAAAAACAGTATGTTGTCATACCCTACGGTGAATATTTTCGCATGCGTTTAGCCATGCTTGAGTACGATGACGATGATGAAAACGACTGGGAAGACATCCCTTACGAATCAGACATCTACGATAACGTAGGTTTACCGGGTGAAGTGTGCGACATCATGCATAACGAGAACGTCAGCCTACAGGCCGCCTGGCGCATTTTACGCGGCATGTCCCAGCAGGAGGTGGCGGAGAAGCTTGGCATCAGCCAGTCCGCCGTGTCACAGCTGGAAGCGCTGGACTCCCGACCGCAAAAGCGCACCCGCGAAAAGCTGGCGGCACTTTACGGCTGTAAACAGGAGCAGATCAGCCTCTATTTACCGAAAGAGGGTTAACAGCACTTCGCCCCGCCCTTGCCGCCGTAGCGGGCGTCCTGACGGTCGCGGAAAAATTCTTCGTAGGTCATGGGCGTCTGGTCCGGGTGGTTGACGCGCATATGCTCGACGTAGTTGTCGTAATCCGGCACGCCAATCATCATTTTAGCGGCCTGGCCCAGGTATTTACCTGCTTTGGAAAGGGTGTCGAACATAATCAGTTTCTCGTTTGTATTCCCCTCACCCTGACCCTCTCCCCAAAGGGGAGAGGGAACTTTAACACCCTCTCCCCTTTGGGGAGAGGGCTGGGGTGAGGGGGTTTGGTAATGTTAATGCGCCCCTTTCGCCTGGGTGACAATCTCGTCCAGGTTCTCAGGCATTGGCTCATACGGCGTCTCTTTCGCCGTCGGTTTGTCGACTTTCAACGCCGCCAGCGCGGTTTTCAGAGAATACAACGCCAGCACCACAACCACCACCATAAAGAAGATGGTCAGCCCGGCGTCCAGACGGTTGTTAAACACCAGCTGCGACAGCTGAGATTCGGTGTACTGTGCCGGGATCTTACCGCTGTCGATCATCGCCTGGAACTTATTGGCGATCGCCAGGAAGCCCACCTTGTTGTCCGGGCTGAAGGCTTTCTGCCAGCCCGCGGTCAGGGTACAGATCAGCAGCCACGCCGTTGGCACCAGCGCCACCCATGCGTAACGCTGGCGCTTCATCTTGAACAGCACTACCGCGCAGAGCATCAGGGCCATGCCCGCCAGCATCTGGTTGGCGATACCGAACAGCGGCCACAGGGTGTTAATCCCGCCCAGCGGGTCGACCACGCCCTGATGCAGGAAGTAGCCCCACGCCAGCACGCACAGCGCTGTCGCCAGCAGGTTAGCCGGGAGTGAATCGGTACGTTTCAGGTTCGGGGAGATCACCCCCAGCAGATCCTGCAACATAAAGCGCGCCGCACGGGTACCGGCATCCACCGCCGTCAGAATAAACAGCGCCTCGAACAGAATGGCGAAGTGATACCAGAACGAGACATCCATCAGCCCGCCCAGCGCGCCGTGCAGGATGTAGGCCATGCCCACCGCCAGCGTTGGCGCCCCGCCTGCGCGGGAGATAATCGACTGCTCGCCGACCTCATTAGCGATATGCGTCAACGTTTCAGGGGTAATCGCAAAGCCCCAGCCGCTCACCACCTGCGCGGCAGAGGCGACCACGTCAACGGTGCCCGCCGGAGCCAGGACCGCCATCGGGCTGTTCATCGCGAAATACACGCCCGGGTCAATAATACAGGCCGAAACCAGCGCCATAATCGCCACGAAGGACTCCATCAGCATGCCGCCGTAGCCAATCAGGCAGGCCTGATTCTCATTCGCCAGCATCTTCGGCGTGGTCCCGGAGGCAATCAGCGCGTGGAAGCCCGACACCGCCCCACAGGCGATGGTGATAAACAGGAACGGGAACAGGTTGCCGGTCCAGACCGGGCCGGTACCGTCGATAAATTTGGTCAGCGCAGGCATGGTCAGGGTCGGGCGCATAATCAGAATGCCGATCGCCAGCCCGACGATGGTGCCGATTTTCAGGAAGGTAGAGAGGTAGTCACGCGGGGCCAGCAGCAGCCATACCGGCAGCACCGCCGCCACGAAGCCGTAGCCTACCAGCATCCAGGTCAGCTGCACGCCGGTGAAGTCGAAGAACGGTGCCCAGGTCGGGCTTTCCGCCACCCAGCCGCCGGAGATAATGGCGAACACGAGGAATACCAGGCCAATCACCGACACTTCACCAATGCGCCCCGGACGCAGGTAGCGAATGTAGATCCCCATGAACAGCGCCAGCGGTATGGTGAAGGCGACGGTATAGGTTCCCCACGGGCTGTGGGTCAAGGCTTTCACCACGATCATCGCCAGCACCGCGAGGATGATCACCATGATCATAAAGGTCGCCACCAGCGCAATCACCCCGGCGGTTGCCCCCATCTCTTCTTTCACCAGCTCACCCAGCGAACGACCGTCGCGACGGGTGGAGACGAACAGCACCATGAAGTCCTGCACCGCGCCCGCCAGCACCACCCCCGCGAGGATCCAGATCATCCCCGGCAGGTAGCCCATCTGCGCGGCCAGTACCGGCCCCACCAGCGGGCCTGCCCCGGCAATCGCCGCGAAATGGTGACCGAACAGCACTTTTTTATCGGTCGGCACGTAGTCCAGACCATCGTTGTGGCGCACGGCAGGCGTCATGCGCGTGCCGTCTACGCCCAGCACCGTCTTTGCGATATAGCGGCCATAAAAACGGTATGCGATCAGATAAATGCAGACGGAGGCGACGACGATCCACAGCGCGTTGATCTGCTCCCCCCGGTTGAGGGCGATATAGCCCAGGGCAAAGGCTCCCACCACGGAGAGCACCGCCCACGTAAGGTATTTCCCTGAGTTGTTCATAGTTGTTGTCCGTTGTTGTGAAACAGTGAGATGTTACATTTTGTTTCTAGAACAACGGGTAAAATTTAACAACTTTGAAACGCAATAATGCGTGGTCAAACCAGAGATTTACACCACAGTGTTAAGCCGATCACTTTCAGCTGAATGACTTACCCCAACACCATCGTACTCAACCGACAGGTACAGCACCGCCGTCCCTGCTCGTCGAACACCACGATCTCCCAGCTCTGGCTGGAACGGCCCAGATGCAGCGGCTGACACACGCCGCGTACCTTACCGTGTGAGACTGCGCGGTGGTGCGTGGCATTCAGTTCCGTACCCACCACGTTCTGCCCGTCACGGGTCATCAGAAAACCGGCCATCGAGCCCAGCGTTTCCGCCAGCGCCGCCGAGGCGCCGCCGTGCAGCAGGCCAAACGGCTGATGGGTGCGCGCATCCACCGGCATCTCCGCTTCCAGCGTATCGTCCCCGAGGCGGGTATAGACGATGCCAAGGTGCCCCACCATCGTATTCAGGCTGGTGGCGTTCAGCTCCTCGAGCGTTAAATGACGTTTCCAGATCATTACGCCCCCAGCGTGGAGCCGCCGTCCACCACGATATCCTGCAAGGTGATATGGCTGGCGGCATCGGATGCCAGGAACAGCACGGTCGCAGCAATCTCCTGCGGACGGGCAATTTTACCGAGCGGAATGCCAAGCTTGAACTGCTCGCCAAAGCCGCGAATGCGCCGCTGTTCCGCATCGTCGCTGGTCCACAGGGTGCGCTGCATGTCGGTATCCGTTGAACCCGGCGACACCAGGTTACAGCGTACGCCGCTGCCCGCCAGTTCCAGCCCGACTGTCAGCGCCAGGCTTTTCAGCGCCGCTTTCGACGCGCCGTAGGCGCTCATGCCGATGCGCGGCGTGTGCGCCGCGTCAGAGGCCACCGTCACAATCGCCCCACCCTGCTGACGACGGAACTGGCCCATCGTCTGCTGGAACAGGTTGAACGCGCCGCCGACGTTGACCGCAAAGGTCTGCTGCCAGTCCTCCGGCGAAAGCTGATCCGTCGCGCCCATACGCAGAATGCCCGCTGCGTTAACCAGCACGTCGAGCCGCTCAAGGCTGCTGAGCAAACGCCCGCAGACGTCACTCGCCTGCGCCGCATCCGCCACGTCCAGCGTTTCGGTGGCAAACGGATATTCGCCGTGAGGGAAAGCCAGATCGAACCCGGTCACCTGCGCCCCGGCCTCCACAAATGCCAGCGCGGTCGCATAGCCAATGCCCTTACCCGCGCCCGTCACCCAGACGGTTTTACCGGTAAAATCAAAAGCCATCACTTCACCTCGCGGGAGAGCAGCGCCCACCAGGCATCGAGGGTCGGATTTTTTGCCAGCATCACGAAATCAATGTCGCCGTGCACTTTGCGCCAGCGGGCGGCGAGCGCCATCATCCGTACTGAATCCAGACCGTAGTCGATCAGGTTTTCGTCATCCATCGGCTCGTCGGACTCGTCCAGCAGCGGCAGGATCAGCTCACGCAGCGCGGCTTTCGTTGCCGGAACGGACGGCAGCAGCTCGTCGGTCATCACCACGCGGCCCGAACGTCCGGCCACGTATTTCAGCGACATCAGGTGCTCGTCGCGGGTGAAATCCGCCAGCGCGTCGGCGATAAAGAACGGTTTAATGTCGCGCATAAAGGCGTCGGTGGCGGTGGTCATGCAGCCGATGTGGGCGTATACGCCGGTGATCAAAAGCTGGTTGCGCCCGGTCTCTTTCAGCATCTGCTCCAGCGGCGAGCGGTGAAACGCGCTGTAGCGCCACTTCACCAGCACGGTGTCCGCTTCATCCGGGGTCAGCTCGGCGACGATGCGCTGCTGCTCCGGCGAACGGGTCAGGCCCGGCCCCCACATGTCGTTCAGCAGGGCACGGTCTTCATCGCTCTGATCTTTCGGCTGCGCGGTGTAGTACACCGGAATATTGTGCTCTTTGCAGTACGCGCGCAGTTTAGCGATGTTCGCCACTACCTGCTGCATCATGTCGCTATTTTCGCCCCAGAAGTTCAGGAAGTACTCCTGCATATCGTGGATCAGCAGCGCGGCGCGCTCCGGTTCAAACGCCCAGTTCACTTTACTGGTCGGCAGTTCGGCGGCGGTTGGCAGCGCGTATGCGGTTAATTTAGGAATGGCCATTCTCTGTTCCTCAGCCCCGGGCGCGTTCAGCAAGCCACAGGCGCAACTGTTTCTTATCAACTTTGCCGACCGGCGTGAGCGGAAGCGCATCCACGCTCTCCACGCGGTCCGGCAGCTTAAATTCGGCAACGCCCTGCTCGCGCAGGAAGCGTCGCACCTCCACCGCGCGCAGGGGCTGTTTCACCACCAGGTACGCGCAGCTTTTTTCGCCCAGCAGGCTGTC
Organism: Enterobacter cloacae complex sp. IR5402; assembly: GCF_049238125.1. NCBI lineage: Bacteria > Pseudomonadati > Pseudomonadota > Gammaproteobacteria > Enterobacterales > Enterobacteriaceae > Enterobacter > Enterobacter cloacae complex sp. IR5402. The sequence goes on along the minus strand of NZ_JBMKHO010000003.1, from coordinate 279,079 downwards.
CTCCATGCTCACCAGCGCGGCGTGGATCACCGCGTCGTGGCGCAGCAGCAGGTTTTCGATCTCTTCGGCGGCGATCTTCTCGCCACCGCGGTTGATCTGATCTTTCTCGCGCCCCTGCACGGTGATGTAACCCTGCTCGTCGATGGCGATCAGATCGCCCGAGCAGTAGAAACCGTTGGCATCAAAGGCGCTGGCGTTGTGTTCCGGGCTGTTGAAATAGCCGCGGAAGGTGTACGGGCCGCGCGTCATCAGGCGTCCGACTTCCCCGCGCGGCAGCGGGTTGCCGTCCTCGTCCGCCACCCACACTTCGTCGTCCGGGCACATCGGGCGGCCCTGGGTATTGATGATGCGCTCCGGCGCATCGTCGAGGGCGGTGTAGTTCACCAGCCCTTCCGCCATGCCAAACACCTGCTGAAGCTGGCAGCCAATTTCCGCCGGAATGCGCGCCGCAAGCGTGGCGGAGAGACGTGCGCCGCCTACCTGGAGCAGTTCGAGGGATTTCAGCTGGGCGTTCCCCGCGCCGTCGGCAATCGCCTGCAACCACAGGCTGACCGCGGGCGGCACCAGCGAGGTGACGTTGATCTGATGCTGCTCAATCAGCGGGAAGCAGAGCGTGGCGCTCGGATCGTTCGCCAGCACCACGCAGCCGCCCGCCGTGAAAACGCCTAACGATCCCGGCGAACTCATGGCGTAGTTGTGCGCCGCGGGAAGCGCGTTCAGATAGCGGGTGTGCGCAGTGATACCGCAGATTTCGTTGCTGCGGCGAATGCTGTAGTCGTAGTCGTTGTGCGTACGCGGGATCAGCTTCGGCGTGCCGGTGCTGCCGCCGGAGAGCTGGAAGAACGCCACTTCGTCGGCGGGCGTCGGGTTCGGGATGAAATTGTCCGCCGGGCGTGAAATCGCCGCCTCCAGCGCGTGTTCGCCCTTATCGCCGCGTAGCAGCACAACGCGTACCGAGCGATGCGCATCCACAAAGGTGTTGAGAAAATCATCGCCCGAGAACAGCGCGTGGTCGCGATCGGCAATCAGTACGGCGGGTTTGATCTGCTCCGCGTAGGCGTTGAGTTCACTGCGCTGATGGCTAAAGAGCGCGTTGACCGGCGCGACGCCGATTTGCAGTAGCGCGAAGAAGGTGATGTAGAACTCGGCCACGTTGCCGAGCTGCACCAGCGCGGTCTCGCCGCGATGCAGCCCCTGCGCCTGAAGGGCGGACGCCAGATTCGTCACCGCCTGATTAAACGCGCGGTAGGTAATGCGGCGATCGCCGTCAATTATCGCGACCGCATCGCTGTCCGCATGGTCCGTCAGGATGTGGGTCAGCGGCAGATCCTGCCAGTAGCCTTTTTCACGGTAGCGCCGGGCAAAATCCTCAGGCCAGCGGGTAAAAGGGATGGTCATGAGTATTCCTTAGTGCAAACCAAACACGTTGAGCATGGTGGAGAGCTTCACGCCCGTCTCGCGCCACTCGCCCACCGGGGAGGAAGCAGGCACAATGCCCGCGCCGGCAAACAGGCGAACGGTATTTTGATGCAGCCGCGCGCAGCGGATAGTTACCACCCACTCGCCGTTACCTTCGCTGTCGCACCAGCCAACAATGCCGCCGAACAGTTCGCGGTCGAAGGGCTCCAGCTCGGCAATGAGTTCTTTTGCCGCCTGATGCGGGAAACCGCTCAGGGCCGGGGTCGGGTGCAGCAGGCAGGCCAGCGTCAGGGCGTTCTCGTTTTCACGCGCGTCACCCTCAACCGGCGTGGCCAGATGCCACAGCGTTGGGGTGGTAATGAGCTGCGGGGAAGCCGGCATGCTCAAATGATGGCTGCGCGGTTCCAGAATGGTTTTCATCGCCTGGGTTACCAGGTCGTGCTCGTGACGGTCTTTTTCGGAGGCCAGCAGCTTAGTGCCCGCTTCGCGATCCAGCACATCGTCCGGCTGACGGCGCGCAGAGCCCGCCAGCGGCAGCGAACTAAAGTGCGCGCCCTCTTTACGCAGCAGCAGTTCCGGGCTGGCGCCCAGCAGCACGCCGCCGTCTTCCAGCGGTACGTGGAAGTTAAAGCTCGCCGGGTTCTGGGCGATAAGACGCTCCATCAGCGCGCTGCTATCAATCTGTTTGTCGGTGGCAATATCAATCAGGCGCGACAGCACCACCTTATTCACCTGCGGCGTGGCGGTGAGCGACGCGGCGCGGGCCACCATCTCCTCGAAAATCGGCTGCGGCGGGATCTCGGTGCGTTGTTGCACGTTCAGCGTCTGCGCGCCGGAGGCGTAGCGTGCGGACTGCTGACGCGCCGGGCGGGAGAAGGTTTGCCAGCGTTGCGGAATAAACAGCGATGACGGTTTGCGGGTATCGAAGGGGATCGCCCCTACCATCACCGGATGGGCAATGCCGCTGTTTTTCGCATTCCGGAAAGCCTGAGCTAATTTCTGCTGAAAGGGACCCGCCGGATCGTCACCGCCGACGGCGGGTTCAGAAAAACGGGCAAAACAGCCGGACGTGGTAAAACTGCGGTAAGGCGACATAAAGAAAAAGCTATCTGCTTGCAGCGTAGTCGCGGTGTGCTGAACTTCCTCAGCCAGGGACGTGTCCATATCATCCTCCTTAAAATGATAAAAGAAGCAATAATGATTATCATTTATATTTTCGTCGGCTAACCTAATCCCACATCGCCCCGCTGTCAACCGTCGGGCAAATAACTTGTGCGACAAACGCTTGCATCCCTTCCCTACAGCCCTGAAAATGAGAAGCATTATCTTCAATAAAATCAGGATGCCGCTCTGTGAAAATCGCTGCCGTTTGCCGCAATGCCCTTCTTTTAACAGGACTTTTTGTTTTAGGACTAACCTCAGCCGCCGCCGACGACTGGCCGCGCCAGGTCTCCGACAGCCGCGGCGTTCACACGCTTGAGAGCAAACCGACGCGCATTGTCTCCACCAGCGTGACCTTAACCGGCTCCCTGCTGGCCATTGACGCGCCGGTCATTGCCAGCGGAGCGACCACGCCGAACAACCGCGTGGCGGATGCGCAGGGCTTTTTACGTCAGTGGGGCGATATCGCGAAGCAGCGTAAGGTTGCCCGGCTGTACATCGGCGAGCCGAGCGCCGAAGCGGTCGCGGCCCAGATGCCGGACCTGATTTTGATCAGCGCCACAGGCGGGGATTCCGCGCTTGCGCTCTACGATCAGCTTTCCGCCATCGCGCCGACGCTTATCATCAATTACGACGACAAAAGCTGGCAGGAACTGCTGACCCAGCTGGGGACGATCACCGGGCAGGAGACACAGGCCGCAGAGCGCATCGCTGCCTTCGATAAACAGCTCGCCCAGGTGAAGCAGCAGATGAAGCTGCCGCCACAGCCGGTGAACGCCATCGTTTACACCGCCGCGGCACACACGGCGAACCTGTGGACGACAGACTCCGCGCAGGGCAAGCTGCTGCACCAGCTGGGCTTTACGCTGGCGGACCTGCCTGCCGGTTTGCAGACCTCAACAAGCCAGGGCAAGCGCCACGACATTATTCAGCTGGGTGGAGAAAATCTGGCGACGGGGCTGAACGGCGAAGGGCTGTTCGTGTTTGCCGGCGACCAGAAAGACGTGAATGCGATTTACGCCAATCCGCTGCTGGCGCATCTGCCGTCGGTGAAGAACAAGCGCGTCTGGGCGCTGGGAACGGAGACGTTCCGCCTGGATTATTACAGCGCGATGCTGGTGTTAGACAGATTGAATGCGTTGTTTAAGTAGGCATTTTTCCTCCCTCTCCCCGTGGGAGAGGGCCGGGGTGAGGGCATCAGGCCGCACCGTCGTTCAACGCAACCTCCTGCCTGAACCGCCGCAATTCCACCAGCGTCACCAGTAAGATCGCGCCAATCATCGCTAACACAAACCCGCTGCTGCTCGCCGACGCCACCGGGGTCATTATCGCCCCCATCCCGCCGAGGATCGCCGCGCCAATTGCATCGCCCGTCACGTTCTGCGCGGTCCACAGGCCGTTAATGCGCCCGAGCATCCCTTCCGGCGTCTGGGTCTGGATCAGGGTGTACTGTAAAAGCGAGCTGACCGCGCTCAGCCAGCCAAAAATCACCAGACACATCACCCCCAGCGCCCACACCGGCATCAGGCTGAAGAAACCAATCGCGATAAACGAGGCCAGCGTCGCCACCAGCATGATCAGCCCCGGTCTCGCGCTCTGCGCCAGGTTGCCGCTGGTCAGCGCCCCACACGCGGCGCCGAGCGGAATGGCGGCGTACAGCACGCCAATCTCTGAGGCGCTCATCTGCCACTCGCCCGCCAGCGCCGGGTACAGCACGCGCACGGCGCTCGCCATCGTCAGCAGGCCGCCGAGCAGCGCAATGCCGCCAATCAACGGGTTGCTGAACAGAAAACGAATCGCGGCCATCAGGGACTTCAGCGGATGCTCGCGCGGCTGCGGCGGCGGTGGCAGGAGCGGCAGACGCAGCAGCGTCAGGGTGGTGATAAAGGTTCCGGCTGCGGCAAGGCCGTAGTTCCACGCCACGTTGCCGGTCGCCAGCAGCAGACCGCCGACCATCGGCGAAATCACCGAGCCGAGGCGCACGGTGAGCATGGTGATCGCCCCCGCCTGCATCAGGTTCTCGCGCCCGACCAGCGCGGGCGTGGCCGCCAGCAGTGCCGTCACGCCTAACGAAGCAAAAAAGCCGTCCCACAATCCCAGCACGTAAATGGCCACCAGCGACGGCTCCGGCAGCATGGCGTTCAGACACAGCCCGACAAAGCCCACCCCGCAGGTGCCGCGCGCCAGCAGGATAAGCTTTTTACGCTCGTATCGGTCCGCCAGCACGCCGCCCACCATCAGGCCGATAAACATCGCCCCGCCGGTTAAGGTGACGGATAACCCTACCAGCCAGCTGGAGTGAGTGATGGTCTGGATTTGCACCGGCACGGCCACACCAAGCAAACCGAGGGACAAAATGGAGATAAAGCGAGCGATAAAAACGGCGCGATACGCCGGGTGTGTTTTGAGCAGGCTGAGGTTAAGCAGCCAGGATTTTTGATTCATGACAAAGCCTTGAGTCTATTTCTACCCATTCCATGGGCGCACATGCTAACATAGCCAAATAAGATAGATAACGATAATCACTATCATTATCAAATCATGGATGTTGCTATGTCGTTTTCCTCTTCTGCGGTGCGCGCCCTTGCCGTGCCCGTTTTATTGCTACTGCTAATCCTTGCGATTGCACTCAGCCTGCTGGTCGGCGCAAAACCGCTGCCCGCGTCCGTTATTGTCGATGCGCTATCCGGTACCTGTCAGAGCGCCGACTGCACCATCGTGCTCGACGCTCGCCTGCCCCGCACCCTTGCCGGCCTGCTGGCCGGTGGTGCGCTCGGCCTTGCCGGTGCCCTGATGCAAACCCTCACCCGCAACCCGCTGGCGGACCCTGGCATTCTCGGCGTGAACTCTGGTGCCAGTTTCGCCATTGTGCTCGGCGCGGCGCTGTTTGGTTTCACCTCTCCGTCTGAACAGCTGGTGATGGCCTTCTGCGGCGCGCTGGCCGCCTCGCTGGTGGTGGCGTTTACCGGCAGCCAGGGCGGCGGACAGCTCAGCCCGGTACGCTTAACGCTGGCGGGCGTAGCGCTCGCGGCGGTACTGGAAGGCTTGTCCAACGGCATCGCCCTGCTCAACCCGGACGTGTATGACCAGCTGCGCTTCTGGCAGGCGGGTTCGCTGGATATTCGTACCCTTGAAACCTTAAAAGTGGTGGTGATCCCGGCGAGCGTCGCTGCCGCCGTGGCGCTCTGTTTAAGCCGGGCGCTGAACAGCCTGAGCCTCGGCAGTGACACCGCGACCGCCCTCGGCAACCGCGTGGCGCGTACGCAGCTGACGGGCCTGCTTGCCATCACCGTGCTGTGCGGCAGCGCGACCGCCGTAGTCGGCCCGATTGCCTTTATCGGCCTGATGATGCCGCACATGGCGCGCTGGCTGGTGGGGGCGGATCACCGCTGGTCCCTCCCGGTAACGCTGCTGGCGACCCCTGCCCTGCTGCTGTTTGCCGACGTGCTGGGCCGCCTGCTGGTGCCGGGCGAACTGCGTGTCTCGGTGGTCAGCGCCTTTATCGGCGCGCCGGTGCTGATCTTCCTGGTACGACGCAGACGCGGGGGTGGCGCATGATGGCCCCGTCACGTCGTTTACTCACCAGCGTCGCCCTGCTGGTCGTCGCCTGTCTGCTGCTGGCGGTCTGGAGCCTGCAAAGCGGTGCCGTAACGCTTGATTTCGCGCAGGTCTTTCACGCTCTCACCGGCAGCGCGCCGCGTAACATCACCATGGTGGTCACCGAATGGCGACTGCCGCGCGTGGCAATGGCGATCCTGGTTGGCGCGGCGCTTGGCGTCAGCGGCGCGATATTCCAGTCGCTGATGCGTAACCCCCTCGGCAGCCCGGACGTGATGGGCCTGAATACCGGCGCGTGGAGCGGCGTGCTGGTGGCGATGGTGCTGTTCGGGCAGCATCTCACGGCCATTACCTTTACGGCGATGGCGGGCGGCATTCTCACCTCCCTGCTTATCTGGGCCCTGGCCTGGCGCAACGGCATCGACACCTTCCGCCTGATCATCATCGGGATCGGCATCCGCGCGATGCTGATGGCGTTTAACACCTGGCTTCTGCTACAGGCGTCGCTGGAAACCGCACTCTCCGCCGGACTGTGGTACGCCGGTTCCCTCAACGGTCTGACGTGGGTAAAAACCTGGCCCGCCGCGCCGCTGATTATCCTGATGTTTATCGGCGCGTTGCTGCTGGTCAGGCGCATGCGGCTGCTGGAGATGGGCGACGACAGCGCCTGCGCGCTGGGCGTGAGCGTAGAGCGCTCGCGCCTGATGCTGATGCTGGTGGCGGTCTTGCTGACCGCAGCGTCTACCGCCATCGCCGGGCCGATCTCGTTTATTGCCCTTGTCGCGCCGCATATCGCGCGGCGACTTAGCGGCACCGCGCGCTGGGGATTAACCCAGGCGGCGCTGTGCGGTGCAGTATTACTGCTGGCCGCCGATCTCTGCGCCCAGCGGCTGTTTACGCCTTATCAACTGCCGGTGGGCGTGGTGACCGTCAGCCTCGGCGGGATTTACCTCATCGTCTTGCTCGTTCAGGAGTCACGCAAGAAATGACAGATTTAACCACCCGCTTGCGCGGCGAAAACTTGACCCTCGGCTACGGCAAAAAAATCATTGCCCGGGACTTATCCGTCGCCATTCCGGACGGCCACTTCACCGCCATTATCGGGCCAAACGGCTGCGGCAAATCAACATTGCTGCGCACGCTGAGCCGCCTGATGTCGCCGGTTGAGGGCAGCGTGTTCCTCGACGGGGAGCAGATCCAGCGCTTCGCCAGCAAAGAGGTGGCGCGCCGAATTGGGCTGCTGGCGCAAAACGCCACCACGCCGGGGGATATTACCGTGCAGGAGCTGGTCTCCCGCGGGCGCTATCCGCACCAGCCGCTGTTTACCCGCTGGCGCAAGGAGGACGACGAGGCCGTGAAGCGCGCGATGCAGGCGACGGGCATCACCGAGCTGGCCCAGCAAAGCGTCGATACCCTCTCCGGCGGACAGCGCCAGCGCGCGTGGATCGCAATGGTGCTGGCGCAGGAAACCTCGATCATGCTGCTGGACGAGCCGACGACCTGGCTGGATATCAGCCATCAGATTGACCTGCTGGAGCTGCTGAGCGAGCTGAACCGTACGCAGGGGTACACCCTGGCGGCGGTGTTGCACGACTTAAACCAGGCGTGCCGCTACGCGACGCATCTGATTGCGCTGCGCGACGGCGAGATTGTGGCGCAGGGCGCGCCGAAGGAGATTGTTACGCCAGAGCTGATCGCGCGGATCTACGGCATGCGCTGCATGATTATTGACGATCCGGTGGCGGGTACGCCGTTGGTGGTGCCGCTTGGAAAACGTGCGGTCTGATGCCCTCACCCCGGCCCTCTCCCACAGGGAGAGGGAGCAAACCATCCCCTCTCCCCGTGGGAGAGGGTTAGGGTGAGGGGCATTTGCACTATCCTAAAATTTCCTTCAGTACCGGCCCAATTTTCTCAAACGCCTGCGGTGAAATAATATCCACGTGAGCGCAGTCCTGGCTGTAGACCTCCAGCTCGCCCACCCACGGCGCCCACGCGGCCTGAGGATCCAGGGTTCGCGTTCGCTCGGCGACAAACAGCGTCGCTTTACCGTCAAAGCGCGCGCTGTGCGCGGTGGTGAGCAGCCGCACCGCGTCGGCGTAGTTGCCCTCAATGGCGTTAAACAGCTCGCTGGAGCCCTGCCCCTGCTGGGCGGCGATAAACGCCTGACGCTCGCGCTCGATCTCTGCCAGCACCGCCGGGTCGAGGCCGTTAGCCTCTTTCTCCGCCCAGTTCTGGGTTTCCGGCGGCCAGGTATCCAGCAGGCCGAGGAACGCCACTGCTTCACCCTGCTCGCGCAGGCGGGCCGCAATGCCCTGCGCCAGCGTGCCGCCGAGGGAATAGCCGAACAGGTAATACGGCCCCTGCGGCTGCTGCTTACGCAACGTGTTCAGATGATGTTCGATCACCCCATCGAGATCCGCGCACTGCTGCATCGGGCCGTTTGGCCGCGGCGACTGAATGCCGACGATGGACCAGCGCGGGCTGAGGTAGCGCGCCAGGACGCTAAACTGCCAGGCAAAGCCGGACGCCGGATGGAAGCAGAACAGCGTCGGGCCGTTGCTTTCACGCAGCGGCAGAAGGGTTTCATACCCCAGACGCTGCGCCTGTTCGTCGCTCATCTGCGAGTCCAGCAGGGCGCTAAGCTTGCTTACCGTCGAGGCGACCATAATCTGCCCCGGCGTGACCTTACGGCTGAACGCACGGCTGAGCTGAGCCGCGAGGCGCATCGCCAGCAGCGAGTGGCCGCCGAGGGCAAAGAAATCGGCCTCGATATCGTTCACCGCGCAGCCCAGCAGGGAAGAAAACGCCTGCGCCACGGCCACTTCGGTTTGCGTCTCAGGTGCGCGACCGGAAGTTTTGCTGGTCAGCTCCGGCAGCGGCAGCGCCTTGCGATCCAGCTTGCCGTTGGCGCTTAACGGCAGCGCGCTGATTTGCAGCAGCACCACCGGCACCATATGCGGTGGCAGCTGGGCTTTGAGTGATGCAAGCAGCGCGTCGCGATCCAGCGGTAAGCCGGATTCGGAAACCACGTACCCCACCAGCTGTCGGGCATCGCCACCCGTGGCTGCCGCCTGGTTGAACACGCAGGCGTGCGCCACGGCCTGGGCCACATCCGGCAGCGCAAGCATGGCCCGGTCGATTTCACCCAGCTCGATGCGCTGGCCGCGAATTTTCAGCTGGTCGTCGCTGCGGCCCAGATATTCCACCGCGCCGTTATCCAGCCAGCGGGCAACGTCACCGGTGCGGTACATCCGCTCGCCCGGCGCGAACGGGTCGGCGATAAAGCGGCTGGCGGTAAGGTCGGGGCGTCCCAGATACCCCTGCGCCAGCTGGATGCCGGTGAGATACAGATCCCCCGCCACGCCGAACGGTACCGGGCGCATCATCGCATCCAGAATGCGCAGCCCCGTATTCCATACCGGGAAACCGATCGGCACGCTGTTGCCCTCCACCGCCGCCAGCTCGGGGCCGTACGCCGGATACCAGCTGACGTCCACCGCCGCTTCGGTCGGGCCATAGAGGTTGTGCAGCGGCGCATGGGTGAGCTGTTCCCACTCGCGACACAGCGCAGTCGGCAACGCCTCGCCGCTACAGAACACCTGCTTCAGCGTCCTGCAACAGTGGGCGTTTTCCGGCGTCAGTGAGGCGACGAACGCCGCCAGCATCGACGGCACGAAGTGGGTGGTGGTTACGCCATATTCTGCGAAGAAGCTCTGCATCGCCTGCGGATCGCGGTGCGCGTCCGGCTCGGCCATCACCAGCTTTGCCCCGGCGATAAACGGCCACCAGAACTCCCACACCGACACGTCAAAGCTGCACGGCGTTTTCTGCGCCACCACGTCATGCGCCGTCAGTGGATAATGATCCTGCATCCACTTCAGGCGGTTAACGATGGCGGTATGGCCGACCATCACCCCTTTTGGACGCCCTGTCGAACCGGAGGTAAAGATGATGTACGCGGTTTGCTCCGGCTTCGCCAGGCGCAGAGGTTCAGCATCGGTGGCCGGTAATAGTGTGTTGTAACTAAAGGTGGCGATCGGCAGATCGCTAAAGCGCGGAAGCTGCTCGTCGGTGGTAATGAGCAGGGACGGCTTCGCGTCCTCGAGCATCATCCGCAGGCGATCGTCCGGGTAGCCGGTGTCGAGCGGCAGCCACGCGGCGCCCGCCTCCACAATGCCGTGCAAGGCTAACGTCAGGAACACCGAGCGCGGCAGGGCCACCGCCACGCTGTCGCCCGGCTTCACGCCGCGCGCGCGCAGCAGGTTTGCCAGCGCGACCACCTGCTCGCGCATCTGGCGGTAGTTCAGTTCAGTATGGGCATCCGCCAGCGCGGGGGCGTCCGGCGTTTTGCTCGCCTGCTCCGCGACCAGATCCGCCAGCGTGGTGGACGGCAGCGCCAGCCCGGTATCGTTAATGCGCGCCAGCCGGGCATACTCCTGCTCTGATACGGTTTCCACGTCGCCACAGCGCAGGTCCGGGTTGGCGGCAAACTGCGTCAGCATTGCGTTCAGCCGCGCCGCGTGACCCTTTAGCGTCGCCTCGTCGTAACGCTGCCCGTTGGCGAGGATCTCAATGCTCAGTCCGCCCTGCTCGTCCGGGAACAGCGCAAGCTCCAGATCGTTCACCGGGCCGGTCGCCAGCGTGTGGGTAATGGCCTCCACGCCGTCGATATCCAGCTGATAATCGAACACCTTGACGTTCAGCACCGGACCAAGCAGGGCTTCATCGCCTGCGGCACGTCCGCTGTCGCGCACGATCTGTTCGGCGTCGTAACGCTGATGGCGACGCATCTTTTTCAGCTGGTTCGCCAGGCGCAGCGCCAGTTCCGGCAGGCTCTCGTGCGGGCGAATATTCACCGCCAGCGGCAGGACGTTGAGCACCGGTCCGGTCGCGGTCAGCGCGGCGGAGCCCATGCGGCGCATAAAGATAAACCCGGCGGCGTAGTCCAGCCGTCCGGTCAGGCGGCCCAGCCACAGCACCACCAGCGAAAGCGCCAGATCGGTACGCTGCGCCTGGCCTGCCATCTGTGCAAGCTGGCTGAAAGCACGTCCGTCCATCGCCATTTTCAGGCGCAGGATGTCGGTGGTGGCGGCGTGTCCAGGCAGGGGCGCGGAAGAGAGCGAGACCGGAGAAGGAAGCTGTTGGCGCTGTTCGGCCCAGAAAGCACCGTCGCGCTGATACGCCTCACTGTCGCGATAGCGCTGGTACTCCTCCACCACCTCGGCGAACGGGGTAAACGGGGAGGCGGGCGCGCGTTCCCCTTTCTGCCACGCAGCGTAAATGGCGGCGATCTGACGCGTAATGGCCGGGAAACTGAAGCCATCTACCACCAGATGATGATACCGCTGATACCAGTACCAGTGGCTTTCTCCCACTTGAATCAGCTGGTGAAACGCCAGCGGCTGACCGCTGTCGACGCGCAGGTTCTGCTTGAGATCGGCCTCCATCAGCGCCACGGCGGCGTCGTGGGAGTCAACGCGCACGATGGACGGCTCCGGCAGGAGCATGGCCTCATCGATCCACTGCCACACCTCACCGTTATCTTCGGCAAAACGCATCCGCAGGGTGTCGGCCTGCATCATGCCTTCAGCGATGGCTTTTGCCAGCAATGGCGCATCGATAGCGCCTTTCAGCTCGGTATAGTGCGCGACGCTCCAGGCGTTTGGCAGGGAGGAAAGCTGCTCTGCCATCCAAATCCCCGGCTGGGCGGCGACAAGAGGGAGACGGTTCATGCGCGCTCCCCCGCAAAATAAAACGGCTCAAGCGTCTGCCACTGTTCCGCCAGCCACTGCTGGCACGCCTCCTGAGATTGCGGTTCGCAGACCACGCGCCAGCCCGCGGGCAACTCGCACTGCTGCGGCCACAGGCTGTACTGCCCCTGGTCATTTTGCAAAATGGCGAACTGTCCCTGCGGATTATCGAAAGGATTGCTGAATTCCATACAGACTCCGTTATTGAATAAGCGGCTGCCAGAGGGTCATCAGCCCCTGCGTCAGCCCACCGCGCCAGCAAAGCGCATCGTGTCCGCCGTCAACCTGACGCCAGAAAACCGGTTGCTGAGTGTGTAGTTCGGCGAGGATCGCCTGGTTTGCGCGCAAAATAAGCGGCTCGTTGCGCCCGGCCTCAAGGACGATGCGCAGCCCGCGAGCGGTTTTTTCACCCGCTTTGAGTTGTTCGATGAGCAGCCCGTCCTGCTGCGCGCCGCGGTGCGGCCACCAGTAGGATCCGGACTGGCTGAGGATGCAGCCAAAACGCTGCGGCCAGTTGAGGCCCGCATAGAGGGAAGAGAGTCCGCCGAAGCTCTGACCCGCCACCACGGTATGGTCGGCGCGGTCGCTGAACGGGGCCATGCTTTTCACTTGCGGGAGAAGTTCTTCCTGCACTGCCAGCCAGAAATCAGGGTTGCACGGCAGCTCGCGGCTGCGGTGTGCGGTGTCAATGACGTCAATTAAGACATAAACCGCAGGCGGCAGTTTGCCTTCATGGGTGAGCGACGCCAGAGCAGGCCAGACGGGCATGCTTTCGGCCCAGAACTGCCCGTCAAGGAGCACCGCCAGCGGGCGCTCGGGGCTTTCATCCCCGGTGGTAAAAATCCACACGCGGCGACGGTTCTTCAGACGCGCGCTGTGCCAATCAATACAGACAGGCTTATTGTAAGGGGTATCGGGATGGTTCCAGCCGGGCTGTACGGGCGCCTCCGGCATCTCCAGCGCCGAGACGGCGTGCCCGCGCCCGCCGCGCCAGCTCTGCGGATTCAGCGGGTCGGACACCGCGTGCGGCAACAGTTTACGCCAGCCTTCGCGCAGCGCCATGCGGTCCGGCTGCTCGCCTTCAAACACTGCATCGGCAAAATCGTTTTCGTTATCGGAGGGGATAAAACAGTAGCTGCCGCGCCATTCGGGGCTGAACTCGCCCTGCCACTGCCAGACGTCGGTATCCGGGACACGTTCAAGGGATTGCGGACGGGCATTTTGATGGTGATCGGTCACGCCGGTGACGTAGAGCCAGACGCGTTTCACCGTCGAGGTTTTCTGCGTTCCCGCCGGGTCCCGCCACCAGAATGTCACGCGATAGTTTTCCTGATGACGTTCCCGTTCCGGCCCGTTTTTCGCCTGCCACCACGCTTCACTTCCGGTTGTTAACACCGTCACCCTTATAACCCCATGTTTAACAGTCTTTTTTGTTTCAGAGCAAATTTTATTGATAATATTATTGATAACTATTTGCATTTGCAATAGCGTAATGCCCGCGCTGTGGGAAGCGCGCTCATTAAATAACCATAAAAGCGGGACGTACAATGAATAAGAAGATTCACTCTCTGGCCTTGCTGGTCAATTTAGGGATTTATGGTGTCGCGCTGCCCGCCATGGCAGACGACAACACCGCCTCCGCGCAGCACGAAGACACCATGGTGATCACTGCCGCCGAGCAGAATTTGCAGGCGCCGGGCGTGTCGACCATCACCGCCGATGAGATCCGCAAAAACCCGCCAGCGCGCGACGTGGCGGAAATCATCCGCACCATGCCGGGCGTTAACCTGACCGGCAACTCCACCAGCGGCCAGCGCGGGAACAACCGTCAGATTGACATTCGCGGCATGGGCCCGGAAAACACCCTGATCCTGATTGACGGCAAGCCGGTCACCAGCCGCAACTCCATCCGTCTGGGCTGGCGCGGCGAGCGTGATACCCGCGGCGATACCGGCTGGGTCCCGCCGGAGATGATCGAGCGCATCGAAGTGATCCGTGGCCCGGCTGCTGCCCGCTACGGTAATGGTGCGGCGGGCGGCGTGGTGAACATCATCACCAAAAAATTTGACGACCAGTGGCACGGCTCCTGGAACACCTACCTGAACGCGCCAGAGCATAAAGACGAAGGTTCCACCAAACGCACCAACTTCAGCCTGAGCGGCCCGCTGGGCGGGGATTTCAGCTTCCGCATGTACGGTAACCTGGATAAAACCCAGGCCGACGCGTGGGATATCAACCAGGGTCACCAGTCTGACCGCACGGGCGCTTACGCCAACACCCTGCCCGCAGGCCGTGAAGGTGTGGAAAATAAAGACATCAACGGCGTGGTGCGCTGGGACTTCGCGCCGATGCAGTCGCTGGAGTTTGAAGCGGGCTACAGCCGCCAGAACAACCTGTATGCGGGCGACACGCAGAACACCAACAACGACAACGCGCTGGTGAAGAAGAACTACGGTAAAGAGACTAACCGTATCTATCGTCAGAACTTCGCCGTGACCTGGAACGGCGGCTGGGATAACGGCATCACCACCAGCAACTGGGCGCAGTACGAGCACACCCGCAACTCTCGTCTGGGTGAAGGGCTGGCAGGCGGTCTGGAAGGCCTGTTCAACAGCAATAAATTCACCGATACCGATCTGGCCGACGTGATGCTGCACAGCGAAATCAACCTGCCATTTGATTTCATTGTGAACCAGAACCTGACGCTCGGCACCGAGTGGAACCAGCAGCGCATGAAGGACTCAACCTCCTTTACACAAACCCAGCAGGGGGGCACCATCCCGGGCATGAGCGAAGATCGTAGCCCGTACACGTCAGCGGAGATCTTCTCCCTGTTTGCCGAAAACAACATGGAGCTGACCGACAGCACCATGCTGACCCCTGCCCTGCGCTTCGACCACCATACTATTGTGGGTAATAACTGGAGCCCGTCCCTGAACCTGTCGCAAGGTCTGGGGGATGACTTCACCCTGAAGATGGGCATCGCGCGCGCCTATAAAGCGCCAAGCCTGTATCAGACCAACCCGAACTACCTGCTGTACAGTAAAGGCCAGGGCTGCTACGCCAGCTCCGACGGCGTGGGCTGCTACATGATGGGTAACGACGATCTGAAAGCGGAAACCAGTATCAACAAAGAGATTGGCCTGGAGTGGAAACGCGACGGCTGGCTGGCTGGCGTGACCTGGTTCCGTAACGACTATCGCAACAAGATTGAAGCAGGCTACGCGCCGATTGGCCAGACGTCCACCGGCAAAGTCACCACCGACATCTACCAGTGGGAAAACGTGCCGAAGGCGGTAGTGGAAGGTCTGGAAGGCTCTCTGAACGTGCCGGTCAGCGACACCATCAACTGGACCAACAACATCACCTACATGCTGCAAAGTAAGAACAAGGAGACCGGCGATCGTCTGTCGATCATCCCGGAGTATACGCTGAACTCTACCTTGAGCTGGCAGGTACGTCAGGATGTCTCATTGCAGTCGACCTTCACCTGGTACGGCAAGCAGCAGCCGAAGAAGTACAACTACAAAGGTCAGCCGGTGACCGGGTCTGAGAAAGACGAAGTCAGCCCCTACAGCATCGTTGGCCTGAGCGCGACCTGGGACGTGACCAAAAACGTCAGCCTGACCGGCGGCGTGGACAACGTCTTCGACAAGCGCCAGTGGCGCGCGGGTAACGCCCAGACCACGGGTAATACCACGACGGGTGCGTATATGTACGGCGCGGGTGCGTATACGTATAATGAACCGGGTCGCACCTGGTACATGAGCGTAAATACGAGGTTCTGATATAGGCAGTGACTTCCCCCTCTCCCTGTGGGAGAGGGCCGGGGTGAGGGCGAGGTAAAAGCAAAACGGCAACCCCGTTGCCGTTTTTAGTGTTTGCTCCCTCTCCCTTTGGGAGAGGGCTGGGGTGAGGGCATCAGGCCGCACAATACTGAAGGGAAAACCATGCACACCACCCACAGCACATTTTCTCTCGCTGGCCACACCCTCCACCGCATCACCTTCGACCCCACCACCTTTACGGACGCCGATCTCCTCTGGCTCCCCCACCACGCCCAGTTGGCTAACGCCGGACGCAAACGCAAGGCCGACCACCTCGCAGGCCGCATCGCCGCCGCGCACGCCTTACCTGACTACACCATGCCCGCCATCGGCCCCAGCGGGGAACCGCTCTGGCCGCAAGATATTTCCGGCAGCATCACCCACAGCGGCACGCAGGCGATAGCCGTCGTCACGCAATACCCGGTGCTTATCGGCATCGATTGTGAAACGATCCTCTCCGAAAACGAAGCCAGGGAAATCAAAGACGGCATCATTGATACACAGGAAGAACCTGTGCTTTCCCGCCTGGGATACCCGTTCGCCCTCGCCCTGACGCTGGTCTTCAGCGCCAAAGAGAGCCTGTTTAAGGCCCTCTTTCCGCAGGTACAGGCCTGGATGGGTTTTGACTGCGCCCGCGTTACCATGCTCGACGATAAGACGCTTACGCTGGCATTGACCTGTCAACTAGCAGACTTTCAAGAAGGCACCGCCTTCCGCCTGCACTGGCAGCAGCACGGCGAACAGGTCATCACCCTGCTGTCACACGCTCCTGGCGACGAGCCTTCACGCTGGTCACCACAAACGTCACGATAAACACCATCGCGAACAGGATCACAATGGTCGGCGCAGGCGCGCTGTCGAGATAAAACGAGGCATAAACGCCGCTTACCGACACCAGCGCTGAAACGGCGACCGCCACCAGCAGCGCCATGTGAAAGCGTCGGGTAATCAACACCGCCACGGCGCCGGGCGCAATTAGCAGGGAAATCGACAGAATGATCCCCACCGCTTTCAGCGTCGCGACGATGGTCAGCGAAACCATGCACAGTAAGCCGTAGTGCAGCCAGCGGGTGCGCAGGCCACTCGCCTGCGCCTGCTGATAGTCAAAGCAGAACAGCAGAAAATCGCGCCACTTCAGGCCAATCACCAGCGCAATCATCCCCGCGACGAGACCGCTTTGCAGAATGTCCATCCCGTTAATACCCAGCATATCGCCGAACAGAATGTGGTCGAGATGCACCTCAGGTTTGACAGCGATATAGAGGATCAGCCCGGCGCCGAACATGCCGGAAAAGACGATCCCCATGACCGTATCCTGTTTGATGCGGCTGTTATCCTTCAGGTATCCGGTGGCGACCGCGCAGAACAGACCGGCCACGAACGCGCCCAGCGCCAGCGGCAGGCCCATCATCCAGGCCAGCACGACGCCGGGAAACACCGCGTGGCTCATGGCGTCGCCCATCAACGCCCAGCCTTTCAGCACCAGAAAAACCGACAGCAGCGCGCAGGGCACGGCCACCAGGAGTGAAATCAGCAGCGCGTTGTTCATAAACGCAAACTGGAAGGGTTCGAGGAGCAGCGTCATCATGGGTGTGCCTCCCGCGCCCGACGACGGCTGGCAAGCAGTCCGTGCTTCGGCGCAAAGACGAACGCCAGCAGAAACAGCAGCGTCTGGGCGACCACGATAATGCCGCCGGTGGCGCCGTCCAGGTAATAGCTGGCCCACGCGCCGAGGAAGCTGGTGATGCTGCCAATGGCGACGGCAATCATCAGCAGGCGCGGGAAGCGGTCGGTCAGCAGCCACGCGGTCGCGCCGGGCGTGACTACCAGACAGATCACCAGAAACGCGCCGACGGTTTGCAGCGCCGCCACGGTAGAGACCGCCAGCAGCGTGAAGAAGAGAATTTTCAGGCGTTCAGGACGCAGGCCGATGGCGCGGGCGTGGTTCTCATCAAAAAAGGTCACCATCAGATCTTTCCATTTGAACAGCAGGATAACTATCGACACCACGCCGATAATCGCCAGCTGGACGATATCTTCCGGGGCGATAGCCAGAATATTGCCGAGGACGATGGTCTGAATGTTCACCGAGGTCGGGTTGAGCGAGACCATAAACAGCCCCAGCCCGAAAAAGGAGGAGAAGATCAGCCCGATAATGGCGTCCTCCTTCAGGCGGCTGCGCTGGTTGAGAAACAGCATGCTGCCCGCCGCCAGCCCGCCCGATAAAAACGCCCCCAGCGAGAACGGCAGCCCGAGCATGTAAGCGCCCGCTACGCCCGGCACGATGGAGTGCGACAGCGCATCGCCGATCAGCGACCAGCCTTTAAGCATCAAATAGCAGGAGAGAAACGCGCACAGCCCGCCCACCATCGCCGAGACCCACATCGCGTTGAGCATGTACTCGTAGCCGAAGGGTTCGAGAAGCGCGTTCATTTGGCCTCCTGTCGGTGCGTCACGAAGGGGCGCTCGTCGTCGGTTATGATGCGATCTTCCGAGCCGCTGAGCACCACGTGGCGCAGCACGCCGCTGAAGGCGCGCTCAAGATTCTCGGCGGTAAAGGTGATATCCGTCGGGCCGCTCGCCAGCACGGTGCCTTTGACCATCACCGTGTAATCGCAGAATTCCGTGACCGAGCCCAGATTGTGGGTCGAGACCAGCATCGTTTTACCCTCGTCACGCAGCTCCCGCAGCAGGCTGATGATCCTGGCTTCGGTTTTGACGTCCACGCCGGTAAACGGCTCGTCGAGCAGGATCACCTCGCCCTGCTGGGCAATCGCACGGGCCAGAAACACGCGCTTCTTCTGCCCGCCGGACAGCTCGGCAATCTGCCGATGACGCAGCTCGAGCATATCCACACGCTTCAGGGCGTCGGTGACGATCTGCTTATCGCATTCTTTGGGACGACGCAGAAACCCCATATGCCCGTAGCGGCCCATCATCACCACGTCCTCGACGAGCACCGGAAACGACCAGTCGACCTCTTCCGACTGCGGCACGTAGGCGACCAGGTTCTGACGCAGCGCCCGGTGAGGCGGCAGCCCCAGAATGGAGATAGTGCCGCTCGCCGCCCGCACAAACCCCATCACCGCCTTAAACAGCGTGGACTTGCCGGAACCGTTCACCCCCACCAGGGCAGCAATCGATCCGCCCGGCACGCTGAACGACGCGTCGCGCAGCGCCGTGTGGCCGTTGCGGTAGGTCACGGTCACGTCGGTTACAACAATACCTTTCTGCATGATTACTCCTTCATCCCGTCGCGGATGCCCTGCACCAGCGTGCGGGTGGTGACGTTCAGCAGATCGATATAGGTTGGCACCGGGCCGTTTTCCGCGCTCAGAGAGTCGACGTACAGCACGCCGCCATAGTGGGCGCCGGTTTCACGCGCCACCTGACGGGCGGGCTTATCGGAGACCGTGCTTTCGCTGAACACCGCCGGAATGTGATGTTTTTTCACCAGATCGATAACCTTGCGCACCTGCTGGGGCGTGCCCTGCTGATCGGCGTTGATCGGCCACAGGTAAAGCTCCTTCAGGCCCAAATCCCGCGCCAGATAGGAAAAAGCCCCTTCGCTGGTCACCATCCAGCGTTTGTCTTCCGGTATCTCCGCGACCTGCTTGCGCAGCGGTTCGAGAGTGGCGGTGATCTTCTGCTTGTAAGCATCAGCGTTGCGCTGATACGTCTGTGCGTTGGCCGGATCGTACTTCACCAGCGCGTCGCGGATGTTATCGACGTAAATCAGGGCGTTGTCCGGCGACATCCACGCGTGCGGATTGGGCTTGCCGTTATAGGGCCCTTCGCTGATGCCCATCGGGGTGATGCCTTTGGTGACAATCACCTCCGGCACACCGTTCAGATGCTGATAAAAGCGCTGGAACCACAGCTCCAGATTCATGCCGTTCGCCAGGATCAGCTGTGCCTTCTGCGCGCGTTTGATATCGCCCGGGGTGGGCTGGTATTCGTGAATTTCCGCGCCCGGTTTGGTGATGGAGGTGACCTCTGCGGCATCCCCCGCCACGTTTTTCGCCATATCAGCGATAACGGTAAAAGTGGTGATGACCTGGAACTTTTCAGCCGCCAGCGCGCCCGTGGTGGTCGCGGTCATGAGCAGCGCGCCGAGTAACAGACGCTTCAATCCTTGCCGTGGATGCATCGCAGAAGTCTCCTGAGGTGATTAAAATCAAAGCAAAATTAGCCTGTGCTATAAGGTATAGCACAGGCTATATTTAAATGAAAATAATTATCATCAAAGTTGTGTCAACGGAGGGAGAGCCTGATGGCGCTTCGCTTATCAGGCCTACGGTAAAGCAGTTTTGGAGTTTTGTTGGCCGGGTAAGCGCAGCGCCACCCGGCATAAGGGCGACTCACTGCCCGGCAAGTGCCTTATAAAATGCAGGATTCTCCCGAATCACATTAAGTACCTTCGCCGCCAGCCCGGTTGGGTTGCGACGTTTGGACTCCCAGCTTTTTATAGTGTCAACGCTCGTGCCAAGCGCCTTCGCCATTTCGCATTGGGTAATATTGAGCTGTTCTCTGATTGCGCGAACATCTGCAACTTCATAGCGGGTTATTCTGGAAGCTGCTTTCCTTCCGCTGTGGATCTCAACCGCCTCTTCAAGCGAAGTTTTAAGTTCATCAAAGATGCTCATTTTATACCTCGGAACAACATAAAGGCGTACATAGTACACCTCTAGTAAAAGATATAATAAGCACTATTCGAAAAGTACAGGGCCAGATTCATAACAATCTGGCCCCTTAACTTTCACGCACTTTATTCAGATCAAACTTTAGGCATCCGGGAACATCACGCTATTCCCCGGCGCTTCCCTGTGCAGATGGATAAAGTTCAGGTGCCGTTCATACTGGTCCAGAATGTCCGTGATCACCTGCTCCTTGCTGTAATCCATCAAATCATTCCCCTGGCTGCCTTCCAGCAGGAAGGTCTCCAGCCGGTAGTAGGTCGACTTCCCGCTGCGCGCGCGGTAGGTGAACCCGGGCACCGAATACTGCTGCGGCCAGATCTGATAGACAAAGTTCTGCTCGTCGCCCATGTGCACCAGCAGATCCAGGTGCCCCAGATTTTCGCCCTCTTCCGGGGGCAGGTTTTTCAGCTCCACGTAGGCGCCACGCAGCTTCAGCTCCTGGGCCACCTCTTCCATCGCCGGGAAACAGACCGTCTCCATCATCTGTTTGGTGTAGCGCGTACCGGGGTAATTCATCAGGCGCGAGAGGCGTTTTTTCCAGCTCAGCCTGTCCTGCGCGCCCAGCGGACGCGGGGCGGTGTCGCGGCTGGCGCTGACGCGGCGGTAGTCTTCCACCTTAAGCGATTTATACAGCCCGGCCATCACGAAGAAGATCACGAAGCTGAACGGCAGGCCCATGATCACCGTCGTGTTCTGCAACGCCGAGATACCGTTGGTCATCAGCATGCCGAGCGTCAGCAGGCCGATGGCGACGGACCAGAAGATGCGCAGCCAGTTCGGCGCGTCGCTGTTAATGTCCTTGAGCTTCGAGGTGAAGTTCCCCAGCACCAGCGCGCCGGAGTCCGCCGAGGTGACATAGAACAGCAGGCCGGTGATGGTCGCTACGGACGCGCTAAAGTTGAACGCCGGGTACTGCGCCAGCAGGCTGTAGAAGCCGCGCTCCGGGTGCGCCATCGCTTCCTGGGCAAAAGTCGCATTGCCGTGGATGAT
Organism: Enterobacter cloacae complex sp. IR5402; assembly: GCF_049238125.1. Taxonomy (NCBI): domain Bacteria; kingdom Pseudomonadati; phylum Pseudomonadota; class Gammaproteobacteria; order Enterobacterales; family Enterobacteriaceae; genus Enterobacter; species Enterobacter cloacae complex sp. IR5402. The sequence continues at coordinate 257,674 of NZ_JBMKHO010000003.1, read as the reverse complement.
CTCGTGCAGCGCGCTGTTGCCGAAAATCGACAGCCACAGCAGGGTAAAGGTGAACGGGATGATCAGCGAGCCCATCACGAACTGACGGATGGTGCGCCCACGCGAAATACGCGCCAGGAACAGGCCGACAAACGGCGACCACGCCACCCACCACGCCCAGAAGAACAGCGTCCAGTTGTTCATCCACTCTGTCGGACGGTCAAAGGCGAAGCTGTTCAGCGTCATGCCCATAAAGCGGTTCACGTAATCACCCACGTTCAGTACCAAAGCATTGAGCAGGAACGAGGTGTCGCCCATAAACAGCACGAACAGGATCAGCCCCAGCGCCAGCGCGACGTTCAGTTCGGAGAGCACGCGAATCCCTTTATCCACGCCGGAGGTCACCGAGATGGTGGCGATAATCACCGACAGCGCAATCAGCGCCGCCTTCGCCGCCATCGAATCCGGGATGTCAAACAGCACGCTCAGCCCGTAGTTGAGCTGCACCACGCCAATTCCGAGCGTGGTGGCGATGCCGAAGATGGTGCCGATCACCGCCGCAATGTCGACGCTGTGGCCAATCGGACCGTTGATCTTTTTGCCGAAAATCGGGTACAGCGCGGAGCGGATGGTAAGGGGCAAATTATAACGATAGCTAAAGTATCCGAGCGCCATGCCCATCAGGGCGTACATCGACCAGCCCGTCAGGCCGTAGTGGAACAGCGTCCAGACCATCGCCTGGCGCGCGGCCTCCATCGTCTGCCCTGCCCCTTCCGGCGGCTGCATATATTGCGTGACCGGTTCCGCCACGGAGAAGAACATCAGGTCGATGCCGATGCCTGCGGCAAACAGCATTGCGGCCCAGCTCAGCAGGCTGAACTCGGGCTTAGACTGCTCTGGCCCGAGCTTTACCGAACCGAAGCGCGAGCAGGCAATGCAGACCACGAACACGATGTAAAGCGTCGCGGCCAGCAGATAGTACCAGCCGAAGGTCTTTGACACCCAGTCCAGAGTGCGCCCAATCCACTCGGCAGAAAAATCACGAAAGAAGATGGTCGTCAGGGAAAACAACAAAATCAGCCCGGCGGACGTATAAAAAACGACCGGGTTGATTTTGTCTTTTTCTCTGTCTTGTGAAAGGTCTGTCATCCAGTATCCCCACTGTTTTTGTAACTATTGAAATCCAAAATCGCAACAATTAAGACACATTTTATATTGAACGTCCAATCAAAAACCGCTTTAATAGATTACCAACGCTGATGAATGGAGTGGCAAAAATGCCCAAAGTGGGGATGCAGCCGATCCGGCGCAGGCAGCTAATCGATGCCACGCTGGAAGCAATTAATGAAGTGGGAATGCATGACGCAACCATCGCGCAGATCGCCCGTCGGGCGGGCGTATCCACGGGGATCATCAGCCACTATTTCAAAGATAAAAACGGTCTGCTGGAAGCGACCATGCGCGACATCACCGGTCAGCTGCGCGACGCGGTATTAAGCCGTTTACGCGCCCTGCCGGACGGCAGTGCAGAGCAGCGCTTGCAGGCGATTGTCGGCGGCAATTTTGATGAAACTCAGGTTAGCGGCGCGGCGATGAAGGCCTGGCTGGCCTTCTGGGCCAGCAGCATGCATCAGCCGATGCTCTACCGTTTGCAGCAGGTCAGCAGCCGTCGGTTGCTCTCAAACCTGGTGTACGAGTTCCGCCGCGAGCTGCCGCGTGAACAGGCTGAAGAGGCGGGCTACGGGCTCGCCGCACTGATTGACGGGCTGTGGCTGCGCGCTGCGCTCAGCGGCAAACCGCTGGATAAAACCCTGGCCCAGTCGCTTACCAGCCACTTTATCAGCCAGCATTTACCGACCGACTAACCGAGGAGAATTTATGTCCCGAATGGCAGAACAGCAGCTTTATATCAATGGTGGTTATACATCCGCCACCAGCGGTCGCACCTTCGAGACCATCAACCCGGCGAACGGTGAAGTTCTGGCGACCGTGCAGGCCGCCGGGCGCGAAGACGTGGACCGCGCCGTCGAAAGCGCAAAGCGCGGGCAAAAAATCTGGGCGGCGATGACCGCCATGGAGCGCTCGCGCATCCTGCGTCGCGCCGTCGATATCCTGCGCGAGCGTAACGACGAGCTGGCAACGCTGGAAACCCTCGACACCGGTAAAGCGTATTCCGAAACCTCGACCGTCGACATCGTCACCGGCGCGGACGTGCTGGAGTACTACGCGGGGCTGATCCCGGCGCTGGAAGGCAGCCAGATCCCGCTGCGCGACACCTCATTCGTCTACACGCGCCGCGAGCCGCTGGGCGTGGTGGCGGGCATCGGCGCGTGGAACTACCCGATCCAGATCGCCCTGTGGAAATCCGCGCCGGCGCTGGCGGCGGGCAACGCAATGATCTTCAAGCCGAGCGAAGTGACGCCGCTTACCGCCCTGAAACTGGCGGAGATCTACACCGAAGCGGGCCTGCCGGACGGCGTGTTTAACGTCCTGCCGGGCGTAGGCGCGGAGACCGGCCAGTACCTGACCGAGCATCCGGGCATCGCGAAAGTCTCCTTTACCGGCGGCGTCGCCAGCGGCAAAAAGGTGATGGCCAACTCGGCGGCCTCGTCCCTGAAAGAGGTGACGATGGAGCTGGGCGGTAAATCCCCGCTGATAGTGTTTGACGATGCGGATCTGGATCTCGCGGCAGATATCGCCATGATGGCCAATTTCTTCAGCTCCGGCCAGGTGTGCACCAACGGCACCCGCGTGTTCGTGCCCGCGAAGTTCAAAGCCGCGTTTGAGCAAAAAATCGTTGAGCGCGTGGGCTGCATCCGCGCGGGCGATTTGTTCGATGAAAGCACCAACTTTGGCCCGATGGTTAGCTTCCCGCACCGGGACAGCGTGTTGCGCTACATCACCAAAGGCAAAGAGGAAGGCGCGCGCGTGCTGTGCGGCGGTGACGTGCTGAAGGGTGACGGCTTTGATAACGGCGCGTGGGTCGCCCCAACCGTGTTCACCGACTGCACCGACGAGATGACCATCGTGCGCGAAGAGATCTTCGGCCCGGTGATGTCCATCCTCACCTATGAGTCCATTGAGGAAGCGATTCGCCGCGCCAACGACACCGACTACGGGCTGGCGGCAGGCATCGTCACGACCGACCTGAACCGCGCCCACGGCGCCATTCATCAGCTCGAAGCGGGCATCTGCTGGATCAACACCTGGGGCGAATCCGCCGCAGAGATGCCGGTGGGCGGCTACAAACACTCCGGCATTGGCCGTGAGAACGGCGTCATGACGCTTCAGAGTTACACCCAGGTGAAGTCCATCCAGGTTGAGATGGGTAAATTCCAGTCCATATTTTAACCGGGAGGTTTATTTGCAATTTGACTACATCATTATCGGGGCCGGCTCTGCCGGCAACGTACTGGCAACACGACTGACTGAAGATCCAAACACCACCGTCCTGCTGCTTGAAGCGGGCGGGCCGGACTACCGCTTTGACTTCCGCACCCAGATGCCTGCCGCGCTGGCCTTCCCGCTGCAGGGCAAGCGCTACAACTGGGCGTATGAAACCGAGCCAGAGCCTTTCATGAACAACCGCCGCATGGAGTGCGGACGGGGTAAAGGGCTGGGCGGCTCGTCGCTGATCAACGGCATGTGCTACGTGCGCGGCAATGCAATGGATCTGGACCACTGGGCGAAAGAACCGGGCCTGGAGCACTGGAGCTATCTCAACTGCCTGCCCTACTACCGCAAGGCAGAGACCCGCGACGTGGGGCCGAACGACTACCACGGCGGCGACGGTCCGGTGAGCGTCACCACCTCTAAGCCGGGTGTGAACCCCCTGTTTGAAGCGATGGTGGAGGCAGGCGTGCAGGCGGGCTACCCGCGCACCGACGATCTCAACGGCTATCAACAGGAAGGCTTTGGCCCGATGGATCGCACGGTCACGCCGCAGGGCCGACGCGCCAGCACCGCGCGCGGCTATCTGGATCAGGCCAAACCGCGCCCGAATCTGACCATCCGCACCCACGCCATGACCGATCACATTATCTTTGACGGCAAGCGCGCGGTGGGCGTCGAGTGGCTGGAAGGCGAAAGCACCATTCCGTCAAAAGCGACAGCGAAGAAAGAGGTACTGTTGTGCGCGGGCGCCATCGCGTCTCCGCAGATCCTCCAGCGCTCCGGCGTGGGCAACGCTGAACTGCTGAAGCAGTTTGATATCCCGCTGGTACATGATTTACCCGGAGTGGGTGAAAACTTGCAGGATCACCTGGAGATGTATCTTCAGTATGAATGTAAGGAGCCGGTCTCCCTCTACCCTGCCCTGCAATGGTGGAACCAGCCGAAGATTGGCACGGAGTGGCTGTTTGGCGGCACGGGCGTGGGCGCGAGCAACCACTTCGAAGCAGGCGGGTTTATCCGCAGCCGCGAGGAGTTCGAGTGGCCGAACATTCAGTATCACTTCCTGCCGGTGGCGATTAACTACAACGGCTCGAACGCGGTGAAAGAGCATGGTTTTCAGTGCCACGTTGGCTCCATGCGCTCCCCGAGCCGCGGCCACGTGCGCATCAAGTCGCGCGATCCGCACCAGCATCCGGCGATCCTGTTCAACTACATGTCCCACGAGCAGGACTGGCAGGAGTTCCGCGACGCGATCCGCATCACCCGCGAGATCATGCATCAGCCGGCGCTGGACAAGTATCGCGGTCGTGAAATCAGCCCGGGCGTCGAATGCCAGACCGACGAACAGCTGGACGAGTTCGTGCGCAACCACGCCGAAACCGCCTTCCACCCGTGCGGTACCTGCAAGATGGGCTACGACGAAATGGCGGTGGTCGACGGCGAAGGCCGCGTTCACGGGCTGGAAGGGTTACGCGTAGTGGATGCGTCGATTATGCCGCAGATTATCACCGGCAACCTGAACGCCACCACCATCATGATTGGCGAAAAGATTGCCGACGCCATTCGCGGGCGCGAGCCGCTGGCGAAGAGCACGGCGGCTTATTATGTGGCGAACGGGGCGCCGGTTCGCCGCTGAGTGCGAACTTCTCCCCTCACCCTAACCCTCTCCCCAAAGGGGAGAGGGAACTTGAACACCCTCTCCCCTTTGGGGAGAGGGTTGGGGTGAGGGGTAAGGCTTTTACGTCCGAAATTCCTCTAACCGCCTGACCTGCCGCCCTTCCCCGTCAAAATTCTCCGCTGCCAGCCAGGCCCGCAGAGCCGCATCCTTTTCCGGCCATTCGCCGTCAATAATCGAAAGCATATCGCTGTCGCGGTTGCGTCCTTTGCGCACCAGCTTCTGGCGCAGCCGCCCTTCCCAGACAAACCCCAGACGCTCCGCCGCGTTGCGTGAGGCGATGTTCATCGAATCGCACTTCCACTCCAGCCGGCGATATTGATGCTCAAAGGCATTTTTCAGCAGCAGCCACACCGCTTCGGTACCCACGCGGGTGCCCTTCATTCTGCGCGACCAGGTGACGTGGCCGATCTCAACCGAGCCCTGGAAGCGTTCTATCGCCATATAGCTGACCAGCCCTACCGCCTTTTCGGTGCGCAGATCGATAACGGCAAAGGGCACCAGGTCGTCATCCAGCACCTTTCCCAGCACCCAGTGCGCAGTGGCCTCAACGCTCACAGGCTGGGTGCTGGCAAGCCACGTCCAGTCGCTGTCGTCACCCAGCGCATAGGCTTCAAACAAATCAGCCGAATGGCGGTCAGCATCCAGCGGCTCCAGGCGGCAATACTGGCCGGTGAGCAGAGTACGGGTTAACGCGCGGGCGCATTTCCAGTCCGGGACAATATCGTTAACGGTTTGACCATGTTGATTGATTTCGGGCACGGCGGTGACTCCCTGAAAGGTAAGGAGTTTGTTATAGCAGGTTAAAAAGCGAACGAAAAGAGAGGTGACTCATAACCAGACCGAATGCGTTATTCCCGGATGGCATAAGCAAAGCAGAATTTCGACTTTGAGGAAATCCTCAGCCAGCCTACCGTAACGGTGCATAAAACAATCACAATATATTTTCTTCAGGGATCGCTATGACTAAAAAACTGCTGCCGTTACTGGTGCTGGCTGCGCTCTCAAGCGCTGCTCACGCCGCTACCCCGCCCAACACGCTGGTTGTCGCCCAGGGTCTGGATGATATCGTGAGCCTTGACCCGGCCGAAGCCAACGAGCTTTCCAGCATCCAGACCGTGCCAAGCCTGTACCAGCGTCTGGTACAGCCGGACCGCGATAATCCGGAAAAAATCACGCCGGTTCTGGCAGAAAGCTGGGACGCGGACGCGGCAGCAAAAACCCTGACCATCAAGCTTAAACCCGATGCGAAATTCTCCTCCGGCAACCCGCTGCGCCCGGAAGACGTGATCTTCTCTTATACCCGCGCCGTGACGCTGAACAAATCCCCGGCGTTTATCCTCAACGTACTGGGCTGGGACGCCAGCAACATCGCCAGCCAGCTAAAGAAAGTGGACGACCATACCCTCACGCTTCACTGGACGGCCGACGTTAGCCCGTCGGTGGCGCTGAATATTCTCTCCACGCCGATTGCCTCCATCGTCGATGAAAAACAGGTTGCGGCGAACGTGAAGGATGACGACTTCGGCAACGCGTGGTTAAAAATGCACTCTGCGGGCAGCGGCGCGTTCAAAATGCGCGTTTACCAGCCGCATCAGGCCATCGTGCTGGAAGCCAACGAATCCGCGCCCGGCGGCGCGCCGAAGCTTAAAAGCATCATCATTAAAAACGTCCCCGATCCCGCTTCCCGCCGCCTGCTGATCCAGCAGGGTGATGCGGACGTGGCGCGCGATCTGGGTGCAGACCAGATAAGCGCCCTCAGCGGCAAGCCGGGCGTGAAGGTGCTTAGCATCCCTTCTGCCGAGCAAAACTATCTGGTGTTTAACACCGGCAACAGCGCTAACCCGCTGCTGAATAATCCAGCGTTCTGGGAAGCCTCGCGCTGGCTGGTGGATTATGAAGGCATCACCAAAGACCTGCTGAAAGGCCAGTATTTTGTTCATCAGAGCTTCCTGCCGGTCGGCCTGCCGGGCGCGCTGGAGGACAATCCGTTCACGTTTGACCCGGCAAAAGCAAAAGCGATCCTCGCCAAGGCGGGCATCAAAGACGCGCATTTCACGCTGGACGTGGAGAATAAACCACCGTTCATCACCATCGCGCAATCCATGCAGGCGAGCTTTGCTCAGGGTGGCGTGAAGGTGGATCTGCTGCCCGCTGCGGGTAGCCAGGTGTACGCCCGCGTGCGCGCTAAGCAGCATCAGGCGGCGATTCGTCTGTGGATCCCGGATTACTTCGATGCGCACTCCAACGCCAGCGCCTTCGCGTGGAACGACGGGAAGTCCAGCACCGTGGCCGGTCTGAACGGCTGGAAAATCCCGGAGCTGAACAAGGCCACGCTGGCGGCGGTTGCCGAGCCGGATCCGGCGAAACGTCTGGATCTGTATAAGAAGATGCAGGAACAGTTACAGCATAACTCGCCGTACGTGTTCGTTGACCAGGGCAAAACTCAGATCGTGGTGCGCGATAACGTGAAGGGGTATCAGCAGGGGCTGAACGCGGATATGGTCTGGTACGATCGCGTTATGAAGTAGCTTTTCCCCCCTCTCCCTCTCCCGTGGGAGAGGGGGTCGTTCGTGCATATTTTCAGGATAACGATTTTCCCATGCCACATCTTTCCACCCGCGTGCTTCAGGGTCTGCTGACTCTCCTGCTCACGCTGTTCGGGCTACTGCTGGTCACGTTTGCGCTCTCTGCCTTTTCCCCGGTCGATCGCGTATTGCAGATCGTCGGCGATCACGCCAGCCAGTCCACTTACGATCAGGTTCGCCAGCAGCTTGGGCTGGATCGGCCCCTGCCGGTGCAGTTCTGGCACTACCTGCAAAACCTCGCTCACGGGGATTTAGGCACCGCCAGCGCTACCGGTCAGCCGGTATTGCAGGACCTGCTGCACGCCTTTCCCGCCACGCTGGAACTGGCAACGCTGGCGCTAATTATCGGCACAGTACTCGGCGTAATTGCGGGTGTGCTGTGCGCCCGCTACGCCGGTTCGCCACTGGACTTAGCGATCAGAACGCTCACCCTGCTCGGCAATTCGGTGCCGATATTCTGGCTCGGCCTGCTGATGCTGGCTCTGTTCTACGCGAAACTACAGTGGAGCGCTGGCCCCGGCAGGCTGGACGACATCTGGCAATTCACCGTCGAGCCACGAACCGGATTTGCGCTGGTAGATACCTGGCTTTCCGGCGACCGCGAGGCGTTCCGCAACGCCATCAGCCACCTGGTGCTGCCGGTGCTGCTGCTGGCCTACTACTCGCTGGCAAGTATCACCCGCCTGACGCGCTCCGCCTGTCTGAGCGAGATGAACAAAGAGTACATATTGCTCGCCCGCGCCAAGGGCGCCGGAGAGATGACCATCCTGCTGCGTCACGTGCTGCCGAACATTCGCAGCACGCTGCTGACGGTGATTGCGCTGGCCTACACCAGCATGCTGGAGGGCGCGGTATTAACCGAAACCGTCTTCTCGTGGCCGGGCATCGGGCGCTACCTCACCACGGCCCTGTTCGCCGGTGACACCACCGCCGTGATGGGCGGCACGCTGCTGATTGGCGTCTGCTTTGTTCTGATCAATAACCTTACCGACCTGCTTGTGCGGGCGACCGATCCCAGGGTGCGCTAATGCCGTTTTATCTCTTCTTACGCCGCCTGCGCCGCTCCCCTGCCGCGTTTTGCGGGCTGATCGCCATCGCGCTGCTGGTGCTTATTGCTCTGTTCGCGCCGTGGCTTGCGCCGCAGGATCCCAACTGGCAGGACGCCGCCGCGCGTCTGCAACCGCCCAACGCGCAGCACTGGCTGGGTACTGACAGCTATGGGCGGGATCTGCTCTCCCGATTAATCTACGGCACCCGTCCGGCACTGGGGCTGGTGGCCTTAGTCACCGTTATTACCCTCCCCGCCGGTCTGCTGGTGGGGATTTTGTCAGGCTACTACGGCGGCTGGATGGAGCGCATCCTGATGCGCTTTTCCGACGTGGTGATGTCGATGCCGCGCCTGATCCTCGCCTTCGCGTTTGTGGCGATGCTCGGCCCGGGGCTGGTCAACGGCGCGCTGGCGCTGGCCTTAACGACCTGGCCTGCCTATGCGCGCCAGGCGCGCAGTGAAATCCAGCGTCTGCGCCACAGCGATTATCTGGCCGCCGCGGAGATGATGGGCATTCGCGGCCCGCGCCTGCTGGTCGGCCATATTCTGCCCCTGTGCCTGCCCTCCGCGATTGTGCGACTGGCGCTGGATCTGGCCGGGATTATTCTGGCCGCTGCCGGGCTGGGCTTCCTTGGTCTGGGCGCGCGTCCACCGATGGCGGAATGGGGCGCGATGATTGCCGACGGCATGCAGGTCATTTTTGACCAGTGGTGGATTGCCGCCATTCCAGGCGGGGCGATTCTGTTTGCCAGCCTGGCCTTTAACCTGCTGGGCGATGGCCTGCGCGACGTACTGGAGCCACAGCATGACTGAACACCGCGTCATCGTCGATGCGCTGAATATCGACTACCCCGCCGCGCGCGTGGTCAACAACCTGAGCTTTACGTTGGGCAAAGAGCGGCTGGCGCTGGTAGGAGAATCCGGCTCCGGCAAGTCCATGTCTGCCCGCGCCCTGATGGGGCTGGTGCGCAAGCCCGGCATCGTGAGCGCTAAGCGGCTTAACGTGCTTGGCAACGACCTGCTGACCCTGAACAGCCGCCGCTGGCAGGCGCTGCGCGGCAACGGCATAGCGATGGTTCTACAGGACCCGCGCTACGCGCTAAACCCGGTGAAAACCGTCTCCGCCCAGCTTGATGAGGCGCTGACCCTCCATCAGCGCCTGCCCCGCGCCGAACGACTGGCGCGCATTCACGATATCATCCGCGCCGTGGGGCTGAACGAGCACGTGCTCCAGCGCTATCCCGGCGAACTTTCCGGAGGCATGGGCCAGCGGGTGATGATTGCGATGGCGCTGATCAACAACCCGCAGGTGCTGATTGCCGACGAACCGACCTCCGCGCTGGACGCCCGCCTGCGCAACCAGATCCTCGAGCTGCTGGTGCAGCAGTGCGAAGAACGCCAGATGGCGATGCTGCTCATCAGCCACGATCTGCCGCTGGTGGCGGAGCACTGCGACCGCGTGCTGGTAATGTATCAGGGTGAGAACGTTGATGAAATGGCGGCGAGCCAGTTGCCGCAGGCAACCCATCCCTACACGCGCACGCTCTGGACCTGCCGCCCGAACGCCGGGACGTTTGGCAAGATGCTGCCGACGCTCGACCGTTCGCAACCGTGGAAGGAGGACGACAATGGCACTCGTTGAGGTTAACCAGCTCCGGGTGAGTTTTGGTGAAAAAACGGCGGTTTCCGCCGCCAGTTTTGCCATCGAAAAAGGTGAAACCTTCAGCCTGATCGGTGAATCCGGCTGCGGCAAATCGACTCTTCTGCGCGTGCTGGCGGGGCTGCTGCGCGAGTGGAATGGCCACATTTCCGTCCTCGGGGAAAATTTACGGCCAGGACGACGTTTTGAAGGCGCGCTTCGCCGCAACGTGCAGATGGTGTTCCAGGATCCGTGGGCGTCTTTGCACCCGAACCACACCATTGCCCGCACCCTGTCGGAGCCGTTAAACATCCACGGCGAAAGCCAGGTTGCCGAAAAAGTGGCGGATGCGCTGCAACAGGTAGGTCTGGCTGCCGATGCGGGCAGGCGTTACCCGCATCAGCTTTCCGGCGGACAGCGTCAGCGCGTGGCCATTGCCCGCGCGCTGCTGCTGCGCCCGCAGCTTCTGCTGCTGGATGAACCGACCTCGGCGCTGGATATGTCGGTACAGGCGGAGATCCTGAACCTGCTCAACCGCCTGAAGGCGCAGCACGGCATGACCTACCTGCTGGTGAGCCACGATGCGGACGTGATTGCGCATATGTCCGACCGGGCGGCATTTATGGCGCACGGGGAGATCCAGCGGGTATTTGACCGTGAAGCAATGTTGCGGGGCGAGCACAGGATGGGGTAAACCGTGCGGCGGCGAGTGCCGCACGCATTTTGTAGGCCGGGTAAGGCGTAACCGCCACCCGGCAAAACGTTACTTCAGCAGCTTCACCGTGGCGTCGATGTCGATCTCATCTTCAGTGAAGATCAGCGTCGTGTTCTGGAAGGTAGTGATCGCCAGCTTCTTCACCGTGCGCATTTCGCCCGGCTTTTTCTCGGATTTTGGTTTGATGCTGTTCATCAGCAGCCCCACCGACAGCACCGCGTTCTCTTTGTCGATTTTAGTATCAACGGGCTCTTCCTCGCTGAACACCACGAAGGATTTAATTGAGGTGAGCTTCACGCGCTCGCCTGCAATATAGAGGTGCTTACTTTCGGGGATCACCTTCACCGCATACGCGGAAAGGCCTTTGCTGTTGGTGGTTGGCTCGAAGGTCACCGCCGCATCTTTCTTAATCAGATCAGGGTTGGCGACCTTAATCACATGAAAGTAGCGATTGTCGCCGTTTTCATCTTTGATAAATCCAAAGCCTTTATCTTTAAACCACGTTGTGATTGTACCGTTCATCGCTGTTACCGCCTGTCAGATCTCAAGACTAAAGTTTTGCAGCGCGCAGTGTAATGCACAATGGCTGACGAGACAAAAAAAAGCCCCTGCACGGGAGCAGGGGAAAGTTCATGTCAGAGCTTTTTAGTATTGTGTATTTAGTTGAACACCATCCCACCATCAATCAGCAGCGACTGACCGGTCATGTAGTCGGAATCCGGCCCGGCGAGGTAAGAGACGCAGGCGGCCACGTCTTCCGGCTCGGACAAACGGCCAAGCGTAATGCGTTTGGCAAAGGTTTCCGTCCCGTAGCCAAGCGGTTTACCCGCCGCCTCGGAGACTTGACGGTCGATTTCCGCCCACATCGGCGTTTTGACGATGCCCGGGCAATAGGCGTTAACGGTGATCCCCAGCGGCGCGAGATCCCGCGCGGCGGTCTGGGTTAAGCCACGCACCGCGAACTTGCTGGAGCTGTAGACCGCCAGTTCCGGGTTGCCGGTATGGCCCGCCTGGGAGCAGGCGTTGATGATTTTGCCGCCGTGCCCCTCTTTGCGGAAGGCGTCAATTGCGGCCTGAATGCCCCAGATCACCCCTTTCACGTTGATGTTGTAGACCTTGTCGACAATCTCCGGCGTGATGGATTCGATGGGCGTGGACGGCGCCACCCCGGCGTTATTGACGATGACGTTAAAACCGCCCAGCGCGGTGCGGGCTTTTTCCACCGCCGCGAACACCTGCTCGCGGTCAGAGACGTCCACCTTCACGGCGACGGCCTTCCCGCCGTTGCGGGTGATCTCATCCGCGACCGCTTTCGCCGTCTCTTCGTTATAATCCGCAATAGCAACGGCAAAACCATCCTTCACCAGGCGAAGCGCAATCGCTTTGCCAATCCCCTGGCCGGAGCCGGTTACGAGAGCCACTTTTTGCATTTCTCTGTCCTTATATTGATTCACAAAATCTGGCTGAGATGGAGCTGGCCCATCAGCAGCGGGTTATCGCTGTAGTCGACGGGAATGGCCACCACGGCCGGGCCATCGACATCCATTGCGGCACGCAGCGTCGGTTCGAGCGCGTCGGCACTCTCGACGGCAAAACCTTTTGCGCCGAACGCGTCGGCATAGGCTTTGAAATCGACCGGGCCGAACTCCACGCCGGAAAGACGCTGATATTTTTTCTCTTCCTGAATGGCAACCATGTTGTAGGCGTTATCCACCCAGATGATGTGCAGCACGTTGGCGTTGAGGCGCACGGCAGTTTCCAGCTCCATGCTCGACTGCAAAAAGCCGCCGTCCCCGGAGACCGAGACCACCTTGCGCCCCGGGTTGACCAGCCACGCGCCAATCGCCCACGGCAGCGCCACGCCCATGGTCTGCTGGCCGTTGGAGATCATCACCTGACGCGCCCGGAAGCTGTAGAGGTAGCGGGCGATCCAGATGTGGAAGCTGCCCATGTCGACGGTGAGCGTCACGTCGTTGTTCACGATGTCCTGCATGGCGCGCACGATGCGCAGCGGATGCAGGGCAAACTGGTTAAGCGATGCGCCGCGACGGTCGAGGAGGTCCCGCTGATGCTGGCGATCGACAAGAATTTCCGAGGCGCGCTGGCTGAGTTCAAGTTTGTGCTCGATTCGGCTGGCAAGCAGATTCAGCGTGGCGGCAATATCCCCGACCAGTTCCAGATCGGGAACATATTTGCGCTCCTCATAGGCGGGCAGCACGTCAATGTGCACCAGGGTGGCGTCGCCGCTGTTCCACATGGACGGCTCGTATTCCACCGGGCTGTAACCGATACAGATGATCAGATCTGCCAGATGCAGCAGCCGATCGCCCGCCTGGTTGTTAAACAGACCGACGCGTCCGGCGAAGCGGGTGAAGTGTTCCTGATTCACCGCCCCGGCGGCCTGATAGGTGCTGGTGACCGGAATACGGCTTCTCTCCAGCAGCTTATGCAGCGCGGCGCTGTTGGCGGGCTGGCTGGCCATCAGGCCGAGTAAGATGACCGGGTTTTTGGCCTTCGCGATAAGCTTCGCCACCTCGTTGATGGCTGACTCCGGCGCCGGGCCCATCAGCGCCGCGGTGCTGGCGGGTAAAATCGCCCCCGTGGTGGGCTGGTCGACAATATCCTGCGGCAGGCTGACAAACGCCCCGCCCGGCCTGCCCTGCTCGGCAGCGCGAAACGCGTTCGACACCACCTCGGCAATCGCGTCAGGCGAATTGACCTCCACGGCGTATTTGGTCACCGGGCTGAACATGGCGACGGTATCCATGCTCTGGTGCACCAGCTTCGCTTTATCTGCCCGCTTCACCGCCCCGCCCAGCGCGACCACCGGGTCACCTTCGCTGTTGGCGGTGGCGATGCCGGTGATCAGGTTGGAGCAGCCCGGCCCGGATGTGACCAGCGCGACCCCGGCCTTGCCGGTTAGCCGCCCTACCGCTGCCGCCATAAACGCCGCGTTCGCCTCGTGACGCACCGGGATAATCTCGATGGAGGAGTCCAGCAGGGAGTCAAAGACCTTGTCGATTTTTGCGCCCGGTATGCCGAACACCTGCTTCACACCCTGCGCTTCCAGCTGGCCGACAACCATATCGGCGCCGTGCGCCCACTGACGTGACTGTTTCTCACTGTTCACGGTAGTTCTCCTGTTAGTTTTCGACGGCGCGGATAGCCGCATCAAGGTTGCTGGGGTGCAGATTGGCCTGTAAAAACGCGCTGTCGGCGGGCAGGTCAATCATCAGCTTGTGGATTTCGCCGAAGGTGAGCACGCCGTTCTCCAGCTGATAGTCGAGCAGGTGGCCCCCGCCCTGACGGTCGTCGGTGATAAAGTGCTCGTGATAGCCCGCCACGTTTATCCCCTGCATATGCTGCGGGGTGCGGAACCCGACCAGCACGCCCTCGCGCTGGTTAAAGCGGAACACCGGCTGGTCATCCAGCACGTCGGTCATCGCCCGGTACGGTGGCGTCTGGCGCGGTACGGTGCGGGTGTGCGCGTGGCGGAAATTGCCGTCGATGCGCAGCGCGCAGAACAGGTTATCGGAGGGGATTTGCTGGTCGATCACGTCGTGGATCTGCTGACGGCTGACCGGCCCGTCGAAGGCTTTGCGGTACTGCGGCTGGAACCAGGTCATCACCGCGAACGGCGTTTTTTGCTCCGGCTTCGCGGCGCGGGCGCTGCCGTCGGCGCGCAGCTGGTACACCTGGCTGCTGAAGGCAATCATTTCACCGTCCAGCTCGTTAAAGGTACCGAGACCAAAATCGCCGTGCGCCAGCAGGTCGGCGATGGTGGTCTCCCCTTCGTAGACGCCGCTTAGCAGGGCGCTCATTAGCGATGTCTGATAGATCACGCTGTCAGGATGCTGAGCCGAGAATCCGCGCAGGGTCTCGCATAAGCTCGCCTCACAGTCGCATGCAGATGAATGCATCATCATGCCCGTCCTCTTCAACTTTATTTATAAAGGTTAAATAAATGTTGACCCGATTCAGCAGAGAGTTCCAATATAGAATCCATGCTGGTTTGAGACGTTTTTGATATGGAACTTCGTTATCTGCGCTATTTTGTCGCGGTAGCACGCGAGCGACACTTCACCAGGGCGGCCAAAGCGCTGGGTATTTCACAGCCTCCTCTGAGTCAGCAGATCAAACGGCTCGAAGAGGAAGTGGGCACGCCGCTGTTCAGGCGCCTGACGCGGGGCGTGGAGCTGACCGAGGCGGGAGAAGCCTTCTATGAGGACGCCTGTAAGATCCTGGCGCTGAGCGACGCCGCGCTGGAGAAAGCCCGGGGCATCGCGCGCGGGCTGAACGGCAGCCTGTCGATTGGCATCACCAGTTCAGATGCTTTTCATCCCAAAATCTTCGCCCTGATTCGCCAGTTTCAGGTGCAGAACATGGCGGTGCAGGTTCACCAGGTGGAAGCCAATATGTCGTCGCTGACGACGATGCTGGCGGAGGGTGAGCTGGATATCGCCTTTGTGCGCCTGCCGTGCGAGAGCAGTAAGGTGTTCGAGCTAAAAATCCTCGACCGGGAGCCGATGGTGGTGGCGCTGCATCGCGATCATCCCCTGGCAGCGTGTGGCGATCTGGCGCTGGAGGAGCTGCGGGATAGGCCGGTGGTGCTGTTTCCCCAGGAGGTCGCGCCGGGGCTGTATGACCGCGTTTACGGCAGCTGCGAGCGGGCCGGGATCGATATGCAACACACGCTGCAATCTTCACAACTTTCCTCTTCCCTGAGCATGGTCTCCGCGGGCGGCGGGTTCGCGCTGGTGCCGAAATCCATGGCCGCTATTTCGCCGCCGAATGTCACCTACCAT
This sequence comes from Enterobacter cloacae complex sp. IR5402, assembly GCF_049238125.1. NCBI lineage: Bacteria > Pseudomonadati > Pseudomonadota > Gammaproteobacteria > Enterobacterales > Enterobacteriaceae > Enterobacter > Enterobacter cloacae complex sp. IR5402. The sequence continues at coordinate 241,832 of NZ_JBMKHO010000003.1, read as the reverse complement.
GCGCTGCGCTCGCCAGAGCTTTATACCGATATCGCACTCTGCTGGCGGCGATTTGAGCGTTCGCGGACGGTGAAGCGGTTTCTGGCGATGATGAGCGAGGGGTAGCTACGGTGTGGCTGTGCCCGGCGGCGCTGCGCTTGCGCGGGCCTACGGTTCGTGTCGCGGGTTGGTTGGCTTGTTGGCGGTTTTGTAGGCCGGGTAAGGCGCAGCCGCCACCCGGCAATGCCCTTTGGAAGCCGCCTCGCAAACTTTTAAGCAACCTTATGTAATTCAGGGGCATCCCTTTTCATCCCTTCTCCGCGGTCGTAAAGTGCCTGCGTTGCGGCACATCCGTAACCGGGCGTAGGAACCCGTTAGCATGACATGACATTTTTTTTGGACAACGAGGATGCTAAATGGCGACTACCCCTGGATTTTCATACGTACACGCTGAAGAAAGCGCTGTTCATCACCTTCTTCACCTGCAACTTCCCGATTCTGCGGATCTCTTTGAACTGGCTGGCACCTGTGCGGCGTACGTGAGCGTACTGGTGGAAATGGACGATGCGGTGACATTTTCTACGCTCTGTAAGCAACTGCTGGGTTGTTAGCGGAGTTTGTGAAGGAGCCTTATATAACGGCTCACTGAGTCGGCCTTACACAAAGGACAACGTTGTTTGATGAATGACGGTTAAGAGCGTTCAGCAGGCTTCGATGCCAGATCGACTTTCAGCCATCTCATGACTAAAAATTACTGTTCGTGCCGGGTGGGGCATGCAATTGTTAGAGGAATGCACAGGAAGGCGGTCACGCCACAGAGGGCGTGACATAAAATCAGGCCTGGTCGTCTTCTTTACCGTAGTAAAGCTTACCGATCTGAATGAGAGGACGGCCCTGGGATTTGCGGTGCAGGTTGCTGTCACGCAGTGAATAAACGCAGCCGCAGTATTCCTGCTGGTAGAACTGCTCGCGCTTGCTGATTTCAATCATGCGCGACGAACCGCCCTGTTTCCGCCAGTTATAGTCCCAATAGACCATACTCGGATAGTGGGCGGCGGCTCGCTGACCGCAGTCGTTGATTTGCTGCATATTTTTCCAGCGAGAGATGCCCAGTGAGCTGCTAATCACGTTGAAGCCATTTTCAGCGGCGTAAAGCGCAGTCCGCTCAAAGCGCATGTCAAAACACATGGTGCAGCGAATGCCGCGCTCGGGTTCCCATTCCATGCCTTTGGCGCGCTCAAACCAGTTATCTGTATCGTAATCCGCATCGATAAACGGTACGCCGTGCTGTTCGGCAAAGCGAATATTCTCATCCTTACGAATCAGATACTCTTTCTGCGGATGAATGTTCGGATTGTAGAAGAAGATGGTGTAGTCGATCCCTGAGGCCTGGATCGCCTCCATTACCTCACCAGAACACGGAGCGCAACAGGAGTGCAGCAGCAGTTTATCAGCCCCGTTTGGGAGTTCTAGTTTAGGGCGTTTGAAATCAGCGGTAGTCATAAATTTATTTGATGAGGTAATGAGGACTGAAAACAGTGTAGCATCAGAGCTGTGCTATCGGGAATGGCGGCCAGTCTCATACATATCCCGCAATGCCTGTTATTGACACATAGCGGACGCATCTTTCACACGTTTCTATATAACCTGGTTAGCAAAACTATCTCCGCTGCACTTCTTCTCAGCAAGCAATTCCTGAATACGCTACGCAAATTAAACAAATATTTCAGACCAAGATAGATCAGGCACGTTAACGCTGGATCATATGCGCGCTGGCGAAGCGTTTTGGTTTGCCGGTGAGTGCGTTTGTAGGGAACTGATGCGAGGTTTTCACCCAGACCAATTCCCCAGACGTTAATACCACTATCTCTCTCACCCCGGCCCCTCGCTCCCCGCCGCCAGCAGCGGCACCACCACATCGCTGACGGGCACCGCAATCCCGTGCCTGCGGCCATAGCGCTGGATCACGCCGTTGCGTATGTCCCACTCCATCAGGCGATCCGCCTGACGGTCGGACAGGATCGACAGCATTAAAGATCTGCACTGGGACATTCGCCCCAGCCCGCACATTAGCACCATGCAGGTGCGGTCGACGGATAAGCCGCTGACGCTCAACAACGCGATTAATATCGCCTGGCTGATCCAGGCCACGTCACACTGGCTGCTGACCACGCGGCCTTATAAGCATCAGGAACGGGATTTTCTGCGGTACCTCTTTACCGTTTTCAGGTGTGTCGCTACGGATAGGTGGATATTCAGACGAGCCGTTATGCGTTTTTAAACAATTAATAAAGAGTCAAATAGACAGAATACCCAATAAACATTCAAGTATTTATTACATCTTCAATTAATATTCACTTAATTATTATTTAAGCAAAACCACCGTATTAATCATTAACAATTTATCCAGATCCAAACCATAAGCCCCCATACTTTCTTAATTTGCATCAACGAAACCGCAGATCGTTTTATATCCACCCTGTACAAAATTGACGGCCAATTTTGTACGCGCTATCGTTGCACTAGTTACGTAACTAGCTAAACCATAAGGTCTTTTCAGGATTTCCTTAAATGGAGTTTTAAACAAATGGCTATTCCAGCTTATTTATGGCTTAAAGATGACGGCGGCGCCGATATAAAAGGCTCTGTCGATATATATGGACGTGAAGGTAGCATCGAGATTATCGCCTTAAATCACGGCATAATGCAGCCCACGGACAAGCATAACGGCAAGGCGACAAGTCTTCGCATCCATTCCCCCTATTCTTTCGATAAAGAGATCGACGCTTCCAGCCCCTATTTGTACAAGGCTGTTAGCACGGGCCAGAAGCTAAAATCCGCAGAGATAAAGTTTTACCGTATCAACGATGCTGGTCAGGAAGTGGAATATTTTTCCACCCTTCTGGAAGGCGTGAAGATCGCCAGCGTCTGTCCAATGATGCTTGATATCAAAGATCCTGACTATGAGAAGCATAACCATCTTGAGCTGGTAGAGCTGCTTTATGAAAAAATTACCTGGCGCTACGTGGACGGTAACATCATGCATTCAGATAGCTGGAATGACCGTAAGACGGCATAAGGAGAACGTTATGGGATGGAAGTATGAGCAATCAACTGGCAAGATGTATAAAGACGGCAAATTAATTGAGACAGGATATTCCGGTGCCCTTACCAATAAAAATAATCCGGACCGTCAGCATGTGAAGGGTCTGGGTCCATTGCCGCGCGGAACATATAAAATTGCGGGACATTCGAATTCTAAAGGACCCATTACCATTATCCTTGAGCAAACTTCGGGAGAGAGTTTTGGTCGTTCAGAGTTCCGCATTCATGGTGACCATAAGTACGGTCCAGCCGGATTTGCTTCGGAGGGGTGCATTATTCTCTCACTGTCAACGCGACGTAAAATCCTTCGTGACGGCGGTGAGCTTGAGGTAGTGCGATGAAATATCCAATCGTCCTGCTGCTTTGTGCGCTCACTGTCCCAGCCATTGCAGCCAGCACTGACTGGCCATCAGCACTTCATGGAATCGCCTCAGGTGACACACACTGGATTGAGCAAGCCCCAACGCTGGCTGCCACGGCTGACGTCAGGCAGGCGCAACTGCTGGAGGATGCTTTGGCCGCAGCGCTCACAACAAACACCAGCGCCACACTGAAAGCGCTCCAGACCATTGACGCGGGAAAGTGGCCGCACATGGTTGGCAGCGATATCGTCTGCACGCCGCCTCTAGAGAAATCCCCCGCCGAAGTCGACGCGTTCTATCAGCGCACCCGCCGGGCGCTGCTGGATACGGTTGATGGTGCTCAGTGCCTCTGGATCCTGGAAGCAACAATGGAAGAGCTAAACGCTGAGAAAGCCCGTCAGGGTAAGTAAGAGAGTTACCCGGCGCACAACGGCCGGGTCTTTCCCTTTCGCCAGCCCCTGGCTCACCCCGGCCCCTCGCTCCCCGCCGCCAGCAGCGGCACCACCACGTCGCTGACGGGCACCGCAATCCCGTGCCTGCGGCCATAGCGCTGTATCACGCCGTTGCGGATATCCCACTCCATCGGACGATCCGCCTGACGGTCGGCAAGAATCGACGTGCCCAAATCCACTGGCGCGCGCTGAAAGTTCGCCAGAATCTCCTCCGCCACCGCATCGTCCAGCTTCGCCCCTTCGGCGCGGGCGACGGTCAGCCCCTCGCGCAGGTAGGCCAGCGCCAGCTCGCTGATATCCTCGCGCCTGAACATCCCGGCGCGGCGATTGGCCAGCACCATCAGCCCGGCGACCGCGTTTTGCAGCAGCTTGCGCCAGGCGACGGTGGGGAAATCTTCCGAGAGCTCAACCGCGCAGCGCGTATCACGAAGCGCTTCGACCACCCGCTGCGCCTGCGGCACGTCCGGCAGCGTCAGGCGCGGTTTGGCGCGCAGCCAGACGGAGGCATCCGGCTCGCGCTGCGCAGGGAACCACACCACCGACGGCAGCACCGTTGCGCCATTGACCAAAGGCGCAAGCTGGGCTTTCTGCTCCACGCCGTTTTGCAGCGCGCAGACCACGGTGTGTTTATCGCACAGGGCGCGCAGCCAACCGGCGCTGTCGGCATTTTGCGTCGTTTTTACCGCCAAAAAAACGAGGTCAACGGGGCGCGTAATGACGCTGGGATCGGTGAGTACCGGACCGGGCACCACAATTTCACCCTCATCATGACGCAGGCGCAGTTCCGGATGCGCGGTGCGACCACACAGCAGCGGCGTGCGGCCCGCTTCATGCAGCACCGCGGCGATGGTGGTCCCAATCGCACCGGGTCCTGTCAGCGCAATGGTTGGATAGTCAGACATGGGTCACTCCCCTTTTGCTAAGCCTGCAATCAGTTATACCACCCTGAAAAGAGCGCGCCACGCCCATTGTCTATACTCAATTCATAACAGACAACGGAGTGCGCCATGCCTTTACCCGACTTCAAATCCTCTGAACCTTATACCCTCGGCATTGAGCTCGAACTCCAGGTGGTTAACCCGCCGGGTTACGATCTGAGCCAGGACTCCTCTGCCCTCATCGCCGCCGTCAAAGACGACATCAAAGGGGGCGAAGTCAAACACGACATTACCGAAAGCATGCTCGAAATCGCCACCGGCGTGTGCCAGACCATCGACCAGGCAGCGGCGCAGTTCTCGGTGATGCAGCAGAGCATCCTGCGCGCGGCGGCGGAGCATCACATCCAGATCTGCGGCGGCGGAACGCACCCGTTCCAGAAGTGGCAGCGTCAGGAGGTGTGTGACGACGAGCGCTATAACGTCACGCTGGAGCGCTTTGGCTATCTGATTTTGCAGGCGACGGTGTTCGGCCAGCACGTACACGTCGGCTGTCGGACCGGGGACGACGCAATTTATCTACTGCACGGCCTGTCGCGCTTTGTGCCGCACTTTATCGCCCTGGCCGCCGCATCACCGTATATGCAGGGCACGGACACGAAGTTCGCCTCATCGCGTCTCAACATCTTCTCGGGCTTCCCGGATAACGGACAGATGCCGTGGGTCAACAGCTGGCAGGAGTTCGAGGGGCTGTTCCGCCGCCTGAGCTCCACCAGCATGATCGACAGCATTAAGGATCTGCACTGGGACATCCGCCCCAGCCCGCATTTTGGCACCGTTGAGGTACGGGTGATGGATACCCCGCTGACGCTCGGCCACGCGATTAACATCGCCGGGCTTATTCAGGCGACGTCGCACTGGCTGCTGACCGCGCGGCCGTATAAGCATCAGGAACGGGATTTTCTGCTGTATCGCTTTAACCGTTTTCAGGCCTGTCGCTACGGGCTGGAAGGCATTCTGACAGACGTGCATACCGGCGAGCACAAAACCGTGGCGGAAGATATCGCCTGGCTGCTCGAGCAGGTTGCGCCGTCCGCCGAGAAGCTCGGCGCGACAAGCGCCATCAAGGAAATTGCCCTGCTGTTAAAGCAGGGCAAGAGCGAGGCGCAGCGCATGCGGGACTTTATCGCCGATGGCGGCTCGCTGATTTCTCTGGTGCAGAAGCACTGTGAGCTGTGGGCGACGAGTCCGTAAGGCCGTGGCCCCACTCGCGCAGGCGCTGGAACAGCACGAACAGCGCCGGGATGAACACTATCCCCACCACGGTCGCCACCAGCATGCCGCTGAAGACCGTAGTGCCGATGATGCGGCGGCTCTGGGCACCCGCCCCGGTCGCCAGCATCATCGGCAGGACGCCGATAATGAACGACACGGCGGTCATCATTACCGCGCGGAAGCGGCGCGATGCTCCCTCCCGTGCGGCATCGACAATCGCCATTCCGTCCATGCGCCGGGCGCGGGCAAACTCCACGATAAGAATTGCGTTCTTGGCGGCGAGGGCTATCAGTAGCACCAGACCAATCTGCACATACACGTCGTTGGCGTAGCCCGCCAGCCACAGCCAGACCAGCGCCCCGCCGATGGCGAACAGCACCGAGAGCATCACGCTCGCCGGCAGCGTCCAGCTCTCATACTGGGCGACGAGGAACAGCCACGCCATCACCACCGCCGCCAGCACAATCCATATCGCCTGATTGCCGGTCTGCTGCTCCTGATACGACATGCCGCTCCAGGCGTAGTCGTACCCGGCTGGCAGGTTTTCCGCCAGAATCTCGCCCATCGCCGCCATTGCGGTGCTGCTGCTCACCCCTTCCGCTGCCGAGCCGCTCACCGATACCGACGGGAACTGGTTGTACTGCTGAATAAATGGCGCGCCGACGGTCGGCGTGATGGTGACGAGGTTGCTCAGACGCACCCGCTCGCCGCTGTTGCTGCGCACGAACAGCTCGCTGATTTGCTCCGCGCGCTCGCGCCACTGCATCTCGTTCTGCATCACCACGTGGTAGACGCGGTTGTTGACGCTGAAATCCCCGGCGCGCGTGCCGCCAAAGGCGGTTTGCAGGCTGCTGAAGATGCGTGACACCGGCACGTCGAGGCGGGCCGCGCGCTCGCGGTCAACGGTGAGCGTCATCTGCGGCACGTTGCTGCTCCAGGTGGTGAACACGCGGCTCAGCTGCGGGTGCTGGTTGGCTTTCGCCAGCACCTCACGCGTCACGCGCTCCAGCTCCGCCGGGCTTTGCCCCGCCTGCGCCTGAATGCGCAGGTCGAAGCCGGAGGCGTTGCCCAGCCCCGGCAGCGTCGGCGGCGCAAAGGTCATGATGGTGGCTTCCGGCAGGGCCAGCAGCTGTCGCTGAAGGGTGCCCATCACCTCATCCAGCGGCGGACGCTCGCTCCAGTCTTTGAGCATGATGGAGATAAACCCGCCGTTCGATGCGCTGGTGCCGTTGAGGATGTTAAACCCGGAGACCTGAATCACGTCTTCTACCGCCGGGTTTTTAGCGATCAGCTCGCGCGCGGTGGTCATCACCGCTTCGGTGCGCTCCAGCGAGGCTGCCTCCGGCAGTTGGACGCTGGCGAAGAAGTAGCCCTGATCCTCCTGGGGCAGGAAGCCCTTTGGCATCGACATAAAGCTGAATACCACCACCGCCGCCGCGCCTGCGGTGGCCAGCAGCGCCAGCCACGGACGGAGGTTGAACACGCTCACGATCCGGGTGTAAAGCATGCGCGTGGCGTCCAGCCCGCGGTTGAACCCACGGAAAACGGCGGCGGGCTGTGCCGGACGCGGGCGCAGCAGCAGCGCGCAGAGCGCGGGCGTCAGGGTCAGCGCCACCAGGCTTGAGAGCGTGACGGCGGTCGAGAGCGTCACCGCAAACTGGCGGTATAGCTCGCCCACTATCCCTGGCAGGAGCGCCACCGGTACAAACACCGCCAGCAGCACCAGCGTGGTGGCAATCACTGGCCCGGCAATCTGGCGCAGCGCCAGCGCGGTCGCCGCCGTGCGGCTCTGCCCTTCCGCCATCAGGGTTTCGACGCTCTCCACCACCACGATGGCGTCATCCACCACCATGGTCAGCGCCAGAATGATGGCGAACAGGCTCAGCGTATTGGCGGAGTAGCCGAGCGTATAGAGCACCGCGAAGGTGCCCACCAGCGACACCGGAATGGCAAGGGCGACAATCAACGTCGCGCGCCAGCTTTGCAGGAACAGGGACACCACGACCACCACCGCCAGCATCGTCAGCGCCAGCGAGACGCCAATCTCTTTGATGGTGGCGGCCACAAACGAGGTGGTGTCGAATTTGACTTCATAGACCAGATCGTCCGGGAAGCGCGTGGATAACCGTTCCAGCTCCGCGCGCACCGCATCGGCCACGCGCAGGGCGTTAGCGGACGGCGTCGGGTAGATGCCGAGGTAGGCGGAGTCGTGCCCGTTCAGCTGCGCGCCAGAGCTGTAGCTGCGCGAGCCAAGCTCGATGGTGGCGACGTCCTTCAGGCGCACCAGCTGCCCCATCTCCCCGGCGCGGATAATGATATTGGCAAAGTCGTCGGCCTGGTTTAAGCGCCCCAGCCCGTTAATGGTCAGCGTCTGCTGCTGACCGTTAAACACCGGCGGCGTGCCGACCTGGCCCGCCGCCCCCTGCACGTTCTGCTCGCGCAGCGCCTGCGCCACGTCATCGCTGGTCACGTTCAGGGCGTTCATGCGGTCCGGCCTCAGCCAGATGCGCATGCTGTAGTCCCGTGCGCCAAACATCTGTACCTGCCCGACGCCCGGCAGACGCGACAGCGCCTCGCGCACCTGGGTGCTGGCGTAGTTGCTGACGAACAGCGGCGTGTGGGTGTTGTTCGGTGAGTAAAGGCTTACCCCCATCATCAGGTTGGTGGCCCGCTTGCGCACCTGCACGCCGTTTTGCTGCGCCTCGGTCGGCAGCTGCGCCACGGCCTGCGCCACGCGGTTCTGCACGTCGATGCGGCGAGATCCGGATCGGTGCCCGCCGCAAAGGTGATGTTCAGGCTGTAAGAGCCCTCATCCGAACTGGTGGACTCCATATAGAGCATATGATCCACCCCGTTCAGCTGCGTCTCCAGCGGCGTGGCGATGGCCTCCGCCACGTCAGCCGAGCTGGCGCCCGGCCATGACGCTGACACATTCACGACCGGCGGGGTGATCTGCGGGTACTGCTCCACCGGAATAATCCTCAGCGCGATGACCCCCAGCAGGGTGATGACAAGCGCAATCACCATCGCAAAGCGCGGGCGTTTGATGAAAAACGTCAGCATGATGGCTCCTTAATTCAATATCTGGACGGTTGCGCCTGGCTGCACGCGCTGCGCACCGTCAGTAATCGCTCGCTCACCGGGCTTCACGCCGGAGGCAATCTGGAACTGCTGGCCGATCTGCCCGGCGACCTTCAGCGGACGCATTTCGGCTTTATCCTCGGCGTTAATCACCCAGGCGAAGAACCCGTCGCCATTCTGCTGTACGGCAGCGGCGGGCAGAGTCAGCACCGGTAGCTCGCTTGCCGGACGCAGGTAAACGTTCACATTGCCGCCGGGCAGCAGCTGATGGCGCGGGTTGGTGAACTCGGCACGCAGCATCACGCTGGCGGTACGCGGGTCGATGCGGTTGTCCACGGAGGTGAGTTCCCCGCTGATGCGCTGGCCGTTGCTGTCAATCAGCGCCTGCCAGGCCTGCTTCATGGCGCTGATATCCGCATGCTGTCCGGCTTTGGTGGCAAACGCGCCCTCTTCCAGCGCAAAGGCGATGCGGATCGGATCGAGCTGCACCACCTCCACCAGCACACCGCTGGCAGGATTCACCAGGCTGCCGACGTGAAAGTTGCTGTGCCCCACGCGCCCGTCAATCGGCGAGGTGATGCGGGTGTAGTTCAGGGTGACGCTGCGGGTGTCGAGCCGGGCTTTGGCCTGCTCCAGCGCGGCGCTCGCCACGTCGCGCTGCATGCGGGCATTGTCCACGTCGTGACGGCTGATGGCGTTGCTGTTGCCCAGGCTTTCGAAGCGGGACAGCTGCTGCTGCGCCTGACGCAGCGTGGCTTCGGCGCTTTTCACTTCGGCCTGCGCCAGACGCAGGGCGGCGCGCGGCTCGGCGTCGTCCAGTTCGAACAACACGTCGCCTTTTTTCACATACTGGCCATCGCGGAAGTGGATTCTGGTGATGACGCCTTCCGTACGTGCACGCAGTTCAACGGTGTGGATAGCTTCAATGCGGCCCGGAATTTGGCGCTCGGCGGCGTGGGCGGTTTGCTCCACGGTGGCGACGCGAACGGGAATGACTGCGGCGAATGCGGGTTGCAGGGTGCAGGCGAGGAGCGCGAACAGGAGTGGGAATTTCATTAAGAAGTACCTCGGCGTTGTTTTCCCTCACCCCGGCCCTCTCCCACAGGGAGAGGGCGGTCAGGGTTCCCTCTCCCTGTGGGAGAGGGTTAGGGTGAGGGCAAAAAGTTATGCAGCCTTACGGAACCTGCGGGTCAGTCGCTTCTCGATTTCGACGACGAAGAACATCACCCCCGCCACCGCCAGCGTCACGAACCAGTAGCGCAGCGGCAGCGTCACGAACCAGTAGCGCAGCGGCAGCGCTTCGGTGCCGAACAGCATCTGCATAAACGGCAGGTAGATGATCGCCGCCTGGAGCAGGAACAGCACGCCCGTTACCAGCCAGATCCCTTTGTTCGCCAGCAGGCCGCGGTTCAGGGAGAACCCTTCGGTATTGCGGCAGTTAATCATGTACACCCACTGGGCGCAGACCAGCATCTGGAGCAGCACGGTGCGGATGAACTCCGCGCTGTGCCCGCGCGGGGCCAGCCAGGCTTCAAGCGCAAAGGCGGCGATGGCAATCATGGTGCCGACGAAGGCCACGCGCCAGACGGCGTAGGCATCCATCACGTGCTGCCCGGTCTGGCGCGGCGGGCGGCGCATGATGTTGCGCTCGGCGGCCTCAAAGGCCAGGCCGAAGGAGAGCGTGGCGGAGGTCGCCATGTTCATCCACAGAATCAGCACCGGCGTCAGCGGAATGATGTTCCCCGCCAGCAGCGCAATCACAATCAGTAGCCCCTGCGCCAGGTTGGTCGGCATGATGAACAGAATGGTCTTCTTCAGGTTGTCGTAAACGCGACGCCCCTCTTTCACCGCGCTGGCGATGGTGGCGAAGTTATCGTCCGTCAGGACCATGTCCGCCGCCTCTTTGGTCACTTCCGTGCCTTTGATGCCCATCGCGATACCCACGTCCGCCTGGCGCAGCGCCGGCGCGTCGTTCACGCCGTCACCGGTCATACCGACGATTTCGCCTTTATCCTGCAACGCTTTCACCAGGCGCAGCTTATGCTCCGGGCTGGTACGGGCGAAGATGTCATATTTTACCGCCGCTTCCTCCAGCTCGGCGTCGTCCATTGTCTCCAGCTGATAGCCGGTAACCGCCTGCTCGCTGTTGGTGATCCCCAGCATCTGGCCGATGCTCATCGCCGTCTGCGGGTGATCCCCGGTGATCATCTTCACGCGGATCCCCGCCTGCTGGCAGGCGTTAATCGCCTCAATCGCTTCCGGACGCGGCGGATCCATCATCCCGGCAATGCCGAGGAAAATCAGGCCGTGACTCAGGTCGTCGTGAGTTAATGCCTGCTCGCCGTTCGCTGGCTTGAACGCCGCGGCGACCATGCGCAGCCCCTGACGCGCATAGCGCTCCATCTCCGTTTCCCAGTACGCGCGGTCGAAGGCTTGCGCACCGTTGCGGGTCTACTGCTGCTCACACAGGGCGAAAATCACGTCCGGCGCGCCGGTGATCAAAATCTGCTCCTCACTGCCAATCTGGTAGTGGGTGCTCATGTACTTGTACTGAGAGTCGAACGGGATCTTGTTAACCAGCGTGGTCACGACCGGCTCGAGGTGGGCCTTGGCCGCCAGCACCTTCAGCGCGCCCTCGGTCGGGCCGCCGGTGATGCCCCACAGGCCGCGCTCGTCCTGAATCAGCTGGCTGTCGTTACACAGGTCGATGGTGCGCAGGTACTGCTCCAGCACGGTGCCCGGCTGGATCTGCACCGGCTCATCGCTGCCTTCGAGATAGATGTTGCCCACCGGCTCGTAGCTGTTGCCGTCCACGCGGTAGCAGGTGTCGGCGGTGATGATGGCTTTCACCGTCATCTCGTTCATGGTCAGGGTGCCGGTTTTATCCGAGCAGACCACGGTCATCGCGCCCAGGGTTTCAACCGTCGGCAGCTTGCGGATAATCGCCCGCTTGCGCGCCATCGCCTGTACGCCCAGAGAGAGGATGATGGAGATAATTGCCGGCAGACCTTCCGGTACGGAGGCGACCGCCAGGCTAATCAGGGAGAGCAGCAGCTCGCCCATCGGGATCTCGCGGAACACCAGGCTGAAGACAAACAGCGCGGCCATCATCGCCAGAATGATGGCGAAGATCGCTTTGCCCAGCTTGTCCATCTGCACCAGCAGCGGGGTGCGGTGTTTTTCAATGCCCGCCATCATCTGGTTGATGTGGCCGAGTTCGGTCTCCTGGCCCGTGGCAATGACCACGCCCACGCCGCCGCCCGCGCTGACCGTCGTACCGGAAAAGACCAGGTTCGTACGGTCGCCCAGCGGTAATTCGCCGCTCAGCGGGTTCGTGTGTTTATCCACCACGGTGGATTCACCGGTCAGAATAGCCTCTTCCACGCGTAAATTATGCGCTTCGATTAAGCGCATATCCGCCGGAATACGATCTCCTGCGCGCAACACAATAATATCGCCCGGGACGATTTCCGTCGTCGGGATAGTTTCATGGTTGCCGTTACGAATAACGCGCGCCTCGCTGGAGAGCATATTGCGAATACTCTTCAGGGATTTTTCCGCGTTACTTTCCTGAATGTGGCCAATTAAGGCATTGATTACCGCCACGCCCAGAATAACCAGCGTATCAACCCAGTGTCCCATTACTGCCGTTAATACGGCGGCTGCCAGCAGGACGTAAATCAGGACATCGTTAAAATGCGCGAGAAAACGCAGCCAGCCCGGCTTGCCTTTTTTCTCCGGCAGCGCGTTCGGGCCATGCTTCTGTAAACGCGCCTGCACCTCGGCGCGGTCCAGGCCATTAGCCTGGCTCTGCGCCTGAGCAAGCACCTGCTCTACGGTCTGCTGGTACGCCTGCCCGCCTGCGGGTGGCATATTCTGCGAGAAATTTTTTTTGGTCATGGTATTTTTCCTTCAATATCCGGTGGACGGAAGCCGGAATTCCTTTCTGGCTTTAAATAATTCATTTTTAAGTCTTGCGGGTTAAATTGATCTACCGCAATATATTGACTACCCGGTTATTCAAAACTGATTAAAATTATTTCGACGCGTTGATTTTTACAAAATATTTCTAAACCAACACTAAACGAGGAGGAAGCATGTTTGGTATTTATCGCGGACGGCGTCTGGCGTTATACATTGTCGCAGCCATTGTTATTGCGACGTTAATTGGATATAGCACCTATAGCTTTGTAAAATTATTTTCGTGAGAAAAACGTTTATTTACATAACGCGATATTAATTTAATCGCCCCGAAAATATTATCTGTTTTCTGTTATTAATTCGCAGAATAACGGTGGCCTTTCACCCAATTTTGCCAGCGGGGATGATATTGCTTTACGTTTCAGGATGCCGGACAATGACATTTTTAACTGACGATTAACATTACGATGAAACACCCGTTAGAATCGCTGCTCACCGCAGGGGGCATTTTGCTGATGGCCCTGCTCTCCTGCCTGCTGTTACCTGCGCCGTCGCTGGGTCTGGTGCTGGCGCAGAAGCTGGTTCAGACCTTTCATATGGTCGATCTGAATCAGCTGTACACCATTCTGTTCTGTCTGTGGTTTTTGGTGCTCGGCGCCATCGAATTCTTTATCCTGCGTTTCATCTGGCGCCGCTGGTATTCACTGGCGTCGTAAGCCAGTGAGATCGCGCATCCCGTGGATCAGCGCTTCACACCAGGCCGCGTAGTCGTGGCCGCTGGATGAGGGGTGGAAGCTGACGCGGTAGCCTTTTTTCCTCAGCACCTGTTCAAAATCCTGCGTGGTGCGATAGATGCCGCCGCCCGGCCCCGCGGTTTCAAACTTCCCGGCCTGTAACCAGAAGCGCACCGGATACGGTGGAGACTGTTGGTACTGACGCGTCAGCCAGCCCGGGGCGTCACCTTCCGGCGCCCACCAGTAAGAACCGGAAAGGCTCAGCACGTTGCCAAACAGGCGCGGATAGCGCAGCGCCACCCATGAAGAGGCAATTCCCCCGTAGCTGGATCCTGCCAGTACGGTTTTCTGCCGCTGCATGCCGATGCCCTTCCCCCGCAGCCACGGCAGCAGCTCGTGCGCCATAAAGTCAGCAAAATCCGGGTTCGGCGGCAGCTCGTTGCCGCGACGGGCGTGATCGAGGCTGTCGATAAACACCACGTTAATCGGCGGCAGGTGATGCCGGGCAATCAGACCGTCCAGCACGTTGGCAAAATGGTATTCGTCCTGATAAACCTGTCCGTCGAAAAGGATGAGCGTCCAGCGTGCAGGCTGTGCGCCGCGCGGTTTGTAGATCATCACGTCGCGGGCGTTGCCAAGGATGTGGCTGGAAAAAATCTGACGGCTCAACGTCCCGTGCACCAGCGGCTTTGCCGTGGCCTGAACGGAGCAGTAGCGCGCCGGGCTGAGATTGAGCAGCGAATAGCGATTCCAGCGATCGGTCTTCTGCTCCCCGAAGGTATTCGGGTTAAGCGGATCGGCCTGCGCGCTTACCAGGATGGCGCGGCGTTGATCGCGTGTGGAACCCTCGACGATCGGCACATCGGGCGCGAGCTTGTACTGCATTACCGTATCAGCGGGGACTACATAGCTGCGGAACCAGACGTCGCTGTTGCCCAGGCGGAACAGCGGATCGTGATCCCCCGCCGGCGAGCCGAGAATGAAGACGTTATCCCGCGCGCCGCGCCACAGAAAGGTCACGCGCTTATGGCTCGCATCTACCGGCTCCACCATCGGCGTTCCCTGTCGACGCTGCGCCTGCCAGAACGCCTCGGTACTTCCACCGGCAGAAATGACGCTTGCCAGCGCCTTCAGCGTCGGGCTTTCAGGCGCCAGCATCTGCACGCGTGGTAACGGAGAGGTCTCTTTCATCCGCCACTGAAAACGCCACGGCTTACCGGCTTCTCCGTGTAGCACCAGCGAGGTGTTCTGTTTCACCGGCAGGGCAAACAGCAGCGTGTGTTCCCCGTCCGCAGGACCATTTTCGATCAGCGTGCGGATGCGGCGGTTTTGCCCATCAAGCAGGCGCGCATCCGTCACGCCATTCAGCGTGGCGGAAACGTAGTTTTCACCCAGTTCAGGCAGGGAGAAGCAGACTTCGCCGCTGGCATCAAACTTTCCCTGAATATCGCCCTGCCGGGACGTCTGCTCGCACGTTGCCGCCACGGCGGGCAGCGCGCCGATCCCCAACAGCAACCCACTCCATACCCTCTTCATTACCGCTTGTTCCCCAACGAAATTTGTTAACAACGCTAATGCAAATGGTAATAATTTTCAATATCATCAACGGCGATTTACCGGTGATTTTATGGCGATAGCAACCAAGGACGTTCAATAAAAATGTTTAAAAATAATAAGATAATGCGGCTCTGGCTACTGAGTCTGGCGACGACCAGCGTCGCGGCTCAGGCAGAAACGAAAGAAGAAACGATTACGGTGACGCAGGGCGTGAGTGAAGAGCCCACTGCGCCCGTAAAAGGCATTGTGGCGACGAAAACGCTCTCCGCCACCAAGACCAGCGCGGAGATCGTGAAGACGCCGCAGTCGGTATCGGTGATTACCCGCGATCAGATGAACATGCAGGACGTCACCTCCGTTTCGCAGGCGCTGCGCTACTCGGCGGGCGTGTTTACCGAGTACCGGGGCTCGTCTAACCGTAACGACGAGGTGTTTGTGCGCGGCTTTAGCTACGTGCCGAAATTCCTCGACGGCTTAAGCTTTGGCGCAACGGCCTCATCACAGACGGGCACAGTTGACCCGTGGCTGCTGGAGCGCGTGGAGCTGGTGCGCGGCCCGGCCTCGGTCCTGTTTGGACAGGTCAATCCGGGCGGGTTAATCAGCATGACCAGCAAGCGCCCGACGGCGGAGGCCATTCACAACGTGCAGTTCCGCACCGGCAATAACGATCTCGCCGAAGGTGCGTTTGATTTCGGCGGCAGGCTGAGCGACGACGGCCGCGTGCTGTATCGCGTGAACGGTATCGCCCGTACGCAGCATAATCAGGTGGACGATTATAAAGAGACGCGGATGGCGATCGCCCCGGCAATCACCTGGTACCCGAACGATCAGACCCGCTTTACGCTGCTGACCAGCTACCAGAAAGATCCGGATGCCGGATACCGCAACTTCCTGCCCGCGTATGGCACGGTGAAAAGTGCCGACGGGAAGTACATCCCGCGCGATTTTAACGTCAGCGATCCGAATTACAATCAATCCTGGCGCGAGCAGACGATGATTGGCTACGAGCTGGAACACCAGTTCGCCGACAACCTCACCTTCCGCCAGAACGCCCGTTACGCCACCATCAAGCAGAAATATCGTTATCTGGTTTACGCCAACAGCGCGGCCAACAGCACGGTGTTGACCCGTCGCGCCCAGCGTGAAGCGCGCACGACCAACGAATTTGGCCTTGATAACCAGCTGGAATATCAGCTGGAGACCGGAAGCGTCAGCCACACCCTGCTCGGCGGGTTTGATTACAAGACCAGCAAGGATAAACAGCTGCTGGCGCGCGGGAGCGGCTCACAGTATGACCTTGACTGGACAAACCCGGTTTACGGCGTGAACGTGGATGAAAGTACCTTCAAAACGGCGTCCGACGAGCAGCAAAATCTCGACCAGATGGGCCTGTATCTTCAGGATCAGATGAGCTGGAATAACTGGGAGTGGCTGGTTTCCGGGCGCTACGACTGGAGCGAAGTGCGTACCAGCGACTTCACCGATAACAGCGTTACGCAGCAGAACGACAGCAAATTTACCTGGCGCACTGGCCTGCTGTACGCGTTTGATTCTGGCCTGTCGCCGTACATCAGCTACAGCACCTCGTTTGAACCGAACCTGCAAACCAACCGTGCGCCGGGCGTTGCGCCCTTCAGGCCTACTACCGGGGAGCAGACCGAGATTGGCGTGAAATATCAGCCGGTCGACACCACGCTGATGACCCTGGCGCTGTACGATTTAACTCAGAACAACGTCGCGACCTATAACAGCGCTGAAGGCTGGTTCGAAAATGCGGGCAAGGTGCGTTCGAAAGGCGCTGAAGCGGAAATCCACGCCACGCTGATGGATAACATAAACCTGATTGGCTCCTACACTTACACCGATGCAAAAACCGAAAGCACCACGGTGGCGGGAACTGAAGGCAAAACGCCTGCGCGCATTCCGGCACATATGGCATCGGCGTTCGCCAGCTATACCGTTCCGGGCGGCGCGCTGAAGAGCCTGACCGCTGGCGTGGGGATGCGCTACATCGGCACCAGCTACGGCGATGCGAAGAATACCTTCAAGGTGCCATCGGTGGATCTGTATGACGCGATGCTGCGCTACGACCTGGGCGAGATGAACCGCAGCCTGAAAGGGGCAAGCGCGCAGTTCAACGTCAATAACGTGGCAGACACAAAGTATGTGGCGTCGTGCGCAAGCGATACGGCGTGCTTCTACGGGATTGGCCGGACGGTGACGGCGACGGTGAATTACAGCTGGTAAGCATGGTGCGGTCTGATCCCCTCACCCTAACCCTCTCCCCATAGGGGAGAGGGGACGATTACGCCCTCGCCCCTTTGGGGACAGGGCCGGGGTGAGGGGATGTTTTTCAGTGCGCCCGACCGTGATTTTCTTTGCGGTACGCCCCGGGCGGCTGGTTGAAGGTGCGGGTAAAGATGCGGGTAAACGTCTGCTGCGAGTCAAACCCGTAGCGCAGGCAGATATCGTACACGCGCTCGTCTGACTCACGCAGATCGCGCGCCGCCATCAGCAGCTTGCGTTCGCGGATGTAGCGCCCCAGACTTTCGCCTTTGTACTGCATAAACAGCCGCTGTAAATGCCATTTTGAGTAACCCGCATGGCGGGCAATCTCTTCGATGCGTAACGGCTGGTGTAGGTTGTCATCGATCCATTCGACAATCGTATCAATGACCTGAGCGGAAATCGTCATACTGCTCTCCCCCTCTGCTTCTCGCTTAAACATTATTCCCACCACTCGCGAAATTGTTGCGTGGTATCACTCACCCGCACGGGCTCGCCCAGCTCCGGCGTCAGCAGCCGGTAGTTTTTATCCTTGCTGGCTTTCGCCAGCTGGATCAGTGGATCGTTCCAGGTATGTTTCGCCAGCACAAAACGCCCGTTATGTCCCGGTACGACCGCTTTGGCATTGAGATCTGCCGAGGCCTGCGCCGTTTCCGCCGGATGCATATGGATGTACTTCCAGTCCTGGTCGTACTGCCCGTTTTCCATAATGGCTAAGTCCACTCCGCCAAACTGCTCGCCAATAGCCTTGAAGTGCGGGCCGTAACCGGAGTCTCCGCTGTAGTAAACCTTTCGCTCTGGGGTGACAAACATAAAGCTCCCCCACAGGGTCTGGTTACGCTTAATGCCGCGCCCGGAAAAATGGCGCGCGGGCAGAACATGTACCGTCAGCGCATCGCTGATATGCACCGATTGGTTCCAGTCCCGCTCGTCGATTATCTCCGGGGTCATCCCCCAGTAGCGCAGATGCGAACCCACGCCCAGCGGCGTGACCACGCGCTTAACCTTCGGCAGCAGCGCCTTGATGGTGGCGTAATCCAGATGGTCATAGTGATCGTGGGAGATAATCAGCAGGTCGATCTCCGGCATGCTCTCCGCACGCCACGGGTACTCCCTCGCAAATGCTTTATTGAGAAACGAGAACGGTGCGGCGTAGCTACTCAGAACCGGATCGATCAGGATGCGTTTCCCTGCAAGCTGCATATACCAGGAGGAGTGGCCGAGCCACACCAGCGTGTCCTGTTCAGGCGACAGGCTCGCCAGATCGGTTTTCACCAGCGGCAGCGGCTGCGCAGGACGGGCGTTTTCGGTTTTACGGGTAAGGAACTGCCACCACGCCACCAGCATATTTTGTTGCCCGGTAAAGCCCGGCGTAGGGAGCGTGTTATGGAATTGCCCGTCGCGATAGTGCGGAGAGGCTTCCACTTCTGAGAGCTGCGCACCCTGCGGTGGCTGGCCAAATCCGGCATTCAGTACAAACGGTAAACTGGCAGCTGAAGCAATAATCATGACTAACACCACGCAGATGAATAGAGGCTTTTTCATTTCCTGACCCGCCTACGCGCCCCATCCGATGGTTTGCGCGTGTGATACTTGATTATGAGTGAGTAAGCACTCATTATAGATAGGGTGATTACGCCGTCAAGAAGGTTTTCGATCTTTGACATTCCGCGTTGCAGCGTATCAAGGCTCGTGTTTCAATCAGGGCTTTTACAATTGACGGGAGGAAAAATTTAGTGGCACGTCCGAAGAGTGAAGATAAAAAACAGGCCTTACTGGAAGCAGCAACGGCTGCGTTTGCGCAGTCAGGTATTGCCGCCTCAACGGCGTTAATTGCCCGTAATGCGGGCGTCGCTGAAGGGACACTGTTTCGCTACTTTGCTACCAAAGACGATCTGCTGAATGCCCTCTACCTGCATCTGAAGCAGGATCTCTGCCAGACCATGCTGGCGAATCTCGATCGCACCATCACCGAGCCAAAAGAGCATACCCGCAATATCTGGAACAGCTATGTGGACTGGGGCATTCGTAACCCCCTGGCGCATGCGGCTATCCGTCAGATTGGCGTCAGTGAAAAGCTGAACGCCGAAACCGAGCAGGCGGTGAAAGACATGTTCCCGGAACTGCATGAACTGTGTCGTCGTTCGATCCGCCCGGTGTTTATGTCTGACGAGTTTAAGACCTTCGGTGATGCAATGTTCTTATCGCTGGCTGAAACCACCATGGAGTTTGCCGCCCGCGATCCGTCCCGTGCCGTCGATTTTAAAGCGCTGGGCTTTGAAGCCATGTGGCGCGGGCTTGCTGAGGAAGATAACCATGGACAGTAAATCCTTGCAGGAACATGCCAGACGCGTCGCGCTGGAGATGCCTTTTACCGAACATTGCTGGCCGTTTGGCCCGGAGTATGACGTGTTTAAGGTGGGCGGGAAAATTTTTATGCTGATGGCGACCGCACACGGTCGGGCCCACGTCAGCCTGAAATCCGATCCGGAAAAATCGCTGCTCAATCAGCAGATCTACCGTGGCGTGGAGCCCGGTTACCATCTGAATAAAAAACACTGGATCTCCCTTTATGGCACGGACGACATCACGCCTGAACTGGTCACCGACCTGATTACGGATTCGTGGAATCTGGTCGTTGATAAACTGCCGAAAAAAGATCAGAAGTGGATTCGCCCAGCCTGATTGTTCGTCTCAGACGAACAGAATAAGCGCTCGAATCGCACTTATCTTTTCCCGCTTCGCGCGGTAATCTGCTTTCCTTTCACGCCCGCCCGCGGGCGAATTTCATCACCAGGAGTTGTTATGGATATTATTTCTGTCGCCCTGAAACGCCACTCTACCAAGGCGTTCGACCCAGCCAAAAAACTGACCGCAGAATAAGCGGAAAAAATCAAAACGCTGCTGCAATACAGCCCGTCCAGCACCAACTCCCAGCCGTGGCACTTTATTGTTGCCAGCACTGAAGAGGGTAAAGCGCGCGTGGCAAAATCCGCGGCGGGCACCTATGTGTTTAACGAACGCAAAATGCTGGATGCCTCTCACGTAGTGGTGTTCTGCGCGAAAACCGCGATGGACGATGCCTGGCTTGAGCGCGTTGTCGATCAGGAAGAGGCTGACGGCCGTTTCGCCACGCCAGAAGCAAAAGCCGCGAACCACAAAGGCCGCTGCTATTTTGCCGACATGCACCGCGTGGATCTGAAAGATGACGACCAGTGGATGGCGAAGCAGGTTTACCTTAACGTCGGCAACTTCCTGCTGGGCGTGGCCGCGATGGGCCTGGATGCGGTACCAATCGAAGGGTTTGACGCCGCGATCCTCGACGAAGAGTTTGGCCTGAAAGAGAAAGGCTTCACCAGCCTGGTGGTGGTCCCGGTCGGGCATCACAGCGTGGAAGATTTCAACGCCACGCTGCCGAAATCTCGCCTGCCGCTGAGCACGATTGTGACTGAGTGCTAAGCGCTTCTGGCACGCCGGCTATCGGCGTGCCCGTTTTCAGTAAAGCGTTATCTGCGGATGCTTTACCCCGCACACCAGCGCATAACGCGTTAATGTATCGAGACTCGCCCGGGTAATATTTGCTTCCATTCGTGATACCGTCGGTGCGCTGACGCCCATCCGCTCCGCCACCTGGGCGCGCGTCAGACCAGCATGATTGCGCCATTGCGCCAGCATCTCCCGCAGACGCTCCTTGCGCTCTTCTGCATCAAAGGAAGCCTGAATTTCTGAATCGCTTAACAGTTCAGCTCTGAGTTCATCCCAGTCAATAATCTTCTTGCTCATCCAACATCTCCTGTTGTCGTTTCAGTGCCAGACGGAGTTCAGCAGAGGGCGTTTTTTGCGTCTTCTTGATAAACATCCGCAGGCAATGAGAGGATCTCCTCCCTGACTGCCGCATGAACGATAAGTCTGAACACTGTATTTCATCCCTGATAATATTAGCATGTAAGGCAATTTGCATTAAAGGCTAATTTTGCCTTTCGTGATTCACCTTACCAGCTTATTCCAGGCAGGACCGGAGCAGCGTTGATTCCCTGAAAGCCCCTCGCAAAAAATTTATATCCCCTGCTCCGCCAGCCATGCCATCGCCCTCTCCCCTGCCTCATCCACGGGTAAATAGACCAGCAGCCGCGATCCGTTTCGCGGGGCGGAGTACCAGTACATCTGCTGGAGATGAAAATCCCCCAGCTCGGGATGGGTGAACAGCTTGAGCTGGTTCTCCACGCCGCGCACGTCGTTACGCTGGTGCCACAGGGTTTTGAACTCTTCGGACACCGCAAAAAAACGCGCCAGCTTCGCTTCCCAGAGCGGGTCGCCACGGTGCTCAGCCATTGCCGCGCGGAAGTAGGAGACGAAAATCGGCAGCACGTCGTCACGTTTGCCGAGCCGCGCGCGCCACGCCGGATGGGTGAGGAACAGGTAAATACAGTTGCGATCTTCCGGCGGGATAGCGTTGAAATCGACGCCCATCAGGTGTCCGAAGCTGTCGTTCCACGCCACGATATCAAAGTTCGGTTTCTGAATGCTGGCGGGTTTCGGCATCAGGGTATCCAGCAGGCGACGCGTGCCTTCGCTGATCCCCTCACAGCACACCGCCTGCGGGGCTTCGCCCGGCGGCAAACCGGCGAGCACAAAAAGATGCCGGGCTTCGGTCGGGGTGCATTGCAGCGCTTTTGCGATGGCGGCCATCACCGCGCTGGACGGATTGACGTCCCGACCCTGTTCCAGCCAGGTGTACCAGGTCACGCCGACATCCGCGAGCATCGCCACCTCTTCCCGGCGCAGGCCCGGCGTGCGGCGGCGGCCGCTGCGCGGTAAGCCGAGGCGCTGCGGATCGAGGCTTTCGCGCCGGGCACGCAAAAACGCGCCCAGCTGCTTGCGGGTGTCATCCTGGAGAGAGGTGACAGGTTCAGACATCAGCGCCATAACATCTCCTGCATGGTAGTGTCAGTACCAGTATAAGTAAGAACTGGTACCCGTTTATCAGATGATTGATGCTACGACTCTACGCTGTTTGACGCAATGGAGTCACCATGAATACGTCAGTTGTTTCACCGGGTCGTGCGGGCCTGATATTGCTGTTAACCGGCCAGATGCTGCCGTTGATTGATACCTCAATCACCAACGTGGCGCTGGATTCCATCACCCATTCGTTACACGCCACCGCCACTGAACTGGAGCTGATCGTCGCCCTCTACGGCGTGGCCTTTGCCGTCTGCCTGGCACCCGGCAGCAAGCTGGGCGATAACCTTGGCCGCCGTCGCCTGTTTATGTGGGGCGTGGCGTGTTTTGGCCTGGCCTCACTGCTGTGCGGCATGGCGGGCAATATCGAACAGTTGCTTGGCGCGCGCATTATTCAGGGTGCGGGCGCCGCGCTGATCATGCCGCAAATTCTCGCGACGTTGCATGTGACGTTAAAAGGAACGGCACACGCCAGAGCGATCAGCCTGTTCGGGGGTATCGGCGGTATTGCATTTATCGTCGGCCAGATGGGTGGCGGCTGGCTGGTGTCGGCGGACATCGCCGGGCTAGGCTGGCGCAACGCCTTCTTTATCAACGTGCCGATTTGTCTGGTGGTGCTGGCGCTGAGCCGTCGCTACGTGCCGGAAACCCGCCGCGACACGCCGTCGCGCATTGACTGGACCGGGACTGTCCTGCTGACGGCAATACTGTGCTGTCTGCTGTTCCCGATGGCGCTCGGCCCGCAGTGGCACTGGTCGTGGCCGCTGAAGGCCGCACTGCTGGCGATTGTGCCGCTGGTCTGTGTAATGGTGCTGAACGCGCGCAAAAAAGAGCGTGAGAATGCCCACCCGCTCATCGCGCCGCGCCTGTTGCAGCTGCGCAGCATCCGCTTTGGCGTGCTAATCGGGATACTCTTTTTCAGCGTCTGGTCCGGGTTCATGTTCTGTATGGCGCTGACCATGCAAAGCGGTCTGGGGATGGCGCCGTGGCAGTCCGGGAACAGCTTTATCGCGCTTGGCGTCACCTATTTTATTTCTGCCTGGTTCGCCCCACGCCTGATTGCCCGCTACAGCACCAGCGCCATCCTGCTGACCGGACTTGCGATTCAGCTTGTCGGTCTGGTGGCGTTGATCGCCACGTTCCGTCACTGGGGAATGCAGAATACCGCGCTGACGCTGGCCCCGGCCACCGGGCTGGTGGGTTACGGGCAGGCGCTGATTGTAAACAGCTTCTACCGTATCGGGATGCGTGATATTCAGCCTGACGACGCGGGGGCCGCGAGCGCGATTTTAAGCACGCTGCAACAGGCTGCGCTGGGGCTTGGCCCGGCCATTTTCGGCGCGATTTTGCTGCACGGGCTGCAAAATCATCACGGAGATTACACCCAGGCGGTCAATGTCTTCCTGATGGTGGAAACGGCCATGATGGTGGTGCTGGCGCTGGCCACGCTGCGTATGCGCCATCGTCTGTGTTTACCGGTCGTCAAGGCCTGTCCGGCGACAAAATAAAACTGCCTGAATTTGCATAATAGATCCGCAGCCGCCATTATGGGGCTGCATCAATACAGGAGACGTTATGCAGGAATTAATTGCTCAGGTTGAAGAGTTAGGGATTGAAATTAATCACACCACCTCTTTAGTGATTATCTTTGGTATTATTTTTCTTACGGCCATTATCGTTCATTTTATTCTGCACAAAGTGGTGCTGCGCGCATTCGAGAAACGCGCCCAGGCCAGCAGCCATTTATGGTTGCAGATCATTACGCAGAACAAGTTATTTCACCGTCTGGCGTTTACCCTCCAGGGGATAATCGTCAACGTTCAGGCGGTTCTGTGGCTGCAAAAAGGCAGCGAAGCGGCGGAATTACTTACCACCTGCGCGAAATTGTGGGTGATGGTTTATGCCCTGCTCTCCTTCTTCTCGTTGCTGGACGTGATTTTCAATCTGTCGCAGAAAATGGCCACCGCGTCACAGCTGCCGCTGAAGGGGATATTCCAGGGCATCAAGCTGGTAAGCGCCATTCTGGTGGGGATACTAATTATCTCCCTGCTGATCGGTCAGTCACCCGCCATTCTGATAAGCGGCCTGGGTGCGATGGCTGCCGTTCTGATGCTGGTCTTTAAAGACCCGATACTCGGCCTGGTGGCCGGTATTCAGCTCTCAGCCAACGACATGCTCAAGCTCGGCGACTGGCTGGAGATGCCGAAATACGGCGCCAACGGCACGGTGACCGACATCGGCCTGACCACCGTTAAAGTGCGCAACTTCGATAACACCATCACCACCATCCCGACCTGGGCGCTGGTGTCCGATGCGTTCATCAACTGGAGCGGCATGTCCGCCTCCGGTGGTCGCCGCATCAAGCGCAGCCTGAATATCGATACCACCAGCATTCATTTCCTCGACGAGCAGGAGCAGCAAAAACTGATTCAGGCGAAACTGCTGAAGCCGTATCTGGCGGCGCGTCATGAGGAAATTAACCTGTGGAATCAGCAGAACGGCGAAGGGGAATCGGTATTAAACCTGCGCAAGATGACCAATATCGGCACCTTCCGTGCCTACCTGAATGAATATCTGCGTAACCACCCGCGTATTCGTAAAGATATGACGCTGATGGTGCGCCAGCTCGCGCCGGATGCCAACGGGCTGCCGATTGAAATATATGCCTTTACCAACACGGTGATCTGGGCGGAATACGAAGATATTCAGGCCGACATCTTCGATCATATTTTCGCGGTGGTGGATGAATTTGGCCTGCGTATTCACCAGTCGCCAACCGGGAACGATATTCGCTCCCTGGCTGGCGTCATCGCGCAATAATCAGGTGCTGGCGCGGGAAATAAAGCGCCAGTCCATCATCACCCTTTCCGTGGGCGCGTCCGGGTTGTCGATCTTATTTAAGAGCAGATCGACCGCCTTGCGCCCGATATCCCGCGACGGCTGTTCTATGGTGGTGAGCGAAATCATGTCCGCCAGCTCCGTACCGTCAAAGCCGACCACGGCAATATCCTCCGGCACCCGAAGACCTGCCTGCTGAATGGCGCGCAGCGCGCCCGCCGCCAGCGTATCGGAAACGGCAAATACCGCATCCGGCGGATTATCTTTTAACAGGTTTTGCATCGCCGCCATGCCCGCCCCGGAGCTGAGATCGCTGGCATACTCCACCGCCTGATAGTCCAGATCCCGCAGGTGGATCACGCTCTTGTAGCCGCGTTCGCGCAGGCGGGCATATTTGTAGCTGAGATCGTGGTTGATCATCGCGATACGCTTGCGGCCGCCGTCGGCCAGCTGGCTGACGGCATGCTGTGAAGCGTCCACATCATTGATGCCGACGCAGGAGACCGCGCCCGCATCGGCATATTCGGCGCACTGCACCCACGGTGCAGAACCAATCAGCGCGGCAAGTTCCGGCAGCTTCGAGAAGGCGTCCATGGTGATAATGCCGTCGACGATTTTGCCGGAGAGCAGGCTTAAGCCCGAGCGGGAGCGCTCAATATCCGAGCCGGAGTTGCACAGCAGAATGCGATAGCCGTTCTTTTCCGCCTCGGCTTCGATACCCTTCACCACTTCGGCGCAGAACGGGTTGGCGATGTTCGAGACCATCACCAGGATCATATAGCTGCGGGCAGTGCGCAGCTGACGCGCCAGCAGATTGGGCTGGTAGTTACTCTCCTGGATCGCCTGCAAAACGCGCTCGCGGTTTTTCGCCTTTACGGTGTCGCTGTTATTCAGCACGCGGGAGACCGTCGCCACGGAGACCCCGGCCAGCTGAGCGATTTTCTGAATTGACATAGCGACGACACATCCTGCGGTTAGCGTTTTGTGCAGGCTACCATAAATTGATTGCCCGGCGAACCGGGCAATGCGTCAGTATTCCACGCGCACCCAGCGCTGCTGCTGATGACTTTTCACAATTGCATCAATGATATACATCACACTGGCGCCATCGTAAAAGGTGGCAAACTGCGGATTATCCGGCATCGCGCCCGCCTGCACGGCACGGTAAAACTGCGCCATCATATTTTTAAAGGCATCCGGCCAGCCTTCGATATGTCCGCCGGGGAAGTGGGCGCTGTCGGCCACGTCAGGGTTCATCAGGCCTGGATCGTCGGTGAGCGTCTGGTTTGCCCGGGCGCGATGGCCGATCCACAGCTGCTGCGGGATTTCCTGATCCCACGCCACCGACTGCTCGCTGCCGTTAATTTCAAAGGTCAGGCGGTTTTTTCGCCCCGCGCTCACCTGCGAGACGCTAAAGCTGCCCTTGCTGCCGTCGTCAAAGCGGAACAGCACCGAGCCAAAATCTTCGGTGGTGACCGGTTTGACTTCATACTCCGCCTGCTCGTCATGGGAGAAGGTCTGATAACCACCCGCGCTGGCCTTGCGCCTCGGCCAGACGATGGATAAATCAGCCATCACCTCGGTAATGCGCCTGCCTGTCACATACTGTACCGTATCGCACCAGTGGGAACCGATATCCGCCACCGCCCGCGACGCGCCGCCGAGCGCGGCATCCACCCGCCAGTTGTAGTCGGTTTCCAGCAGCATCCAGTCCTGCAAATAGCTGCCGTGCGAGGCGAACAGCCGCCCGAGGGTGCCCGCGCGCATCATGCTCGCCGCCTGGCGCACCATCGCAAACTGACGATAGACAAAGCTCACGCCATGCACCACGCCCGCCTGCTCTGCCAGCGCCACCAGCTCGCGCGCCTCGTCCGGCGTCATGCACAGCGGCTTTTCGGAAAACACGTGCTTGCCCGCGCGCAGGATCTGGCGGTTAATCTCCGCGTGCAGGTGGTTCGGCGTGCAGTTGTGCACCGCATGCAGATTGGGGTGCGCGAGCAGTTCTTCCACGCTGGCGTAAGCATGCGGGACATTTAGCTGGCGCGCCTTTTCCTGCGCCTTAACGAGCGAACCGTCGCAGAGCGCGACCACCTGCACAAACCCGAGACGCCTGAGCGCCTCGATGTGTGCCGGGCCAATAAACCCGCTGCCGATAATCCCGACGTTAATCATGGCTGCCCCCTGCGGCGAAATCATCAAACGCCCGTCCGGAAACGGGAATAATGTGGCGGCGGATAAATTCGCTGCCCTCACTCGCGCCGGTATCGCCATCCTTCAGGCAGCACTCCCACTCCAGCACCGCCCAGCCGTCGTAGTCGTACTGGGTCAGCTTGCTGAAGATGCCCTTAAAGTCGATTTGCCCGTCGCTGGGCGAGCGAAAGCGTCCGGCGCGGTTGATCCACGGCTGGTAGCCGCCGTAGACGCCGCTGCGCCCGCTGGGTCGGAACTCCGCGTCCTTCACGTGGAACGCTTTAATGCGCGCGTGGAAGATATCGATAAAGGCCAGATAGTCCATCTGCTGAAGCAGCATGTGGCTCGGATCGTAGAGAATGTTGCAGCGCGGATGGTTATCCACCAGCGCCAGAAAACGCTCGAAGGTCACGCCGTCGTGCAGATCTTCCCCCGGATGCAGCTCAAAGCAGACGTCCACCCCCTGCTCGCCAAAGGTATCCAGTATTGGCCGCCAGCGGGTTGCCAGCTCCTCGAACGCTTCCTGAAAACGCTGCTCGTTATGCGGCGGCCACGGATAGAAAAACGGCCACGCCAGCGAGCCGGAGAAGGTCGCGTGCGCCTTCAGCCCTAATCTGGCCGAAGCGACCGCCGCCTGCTTCAGCTTTTCCGTCGCCCACGCCCGGCGCGCCGCCTCGTTACCGCGCACGGCGGCGGGTGCGAAGTGGTCAAACGCCTCGCTGTAAACCGGATTCACCGCCACGAGCTGCCCTTCCAGATGGGTCGACAGCTCGCTGATAACCAGCCCGTGTGCGGCCAGCCTGGCGGTGATGTCGTCGCAGTAGGCCTGGCTCTCTGCGGCTTTCTCGACGTCAAAGATGTGCGGATGGTTGCAGGGGATCTGCACCGCCTTATAACCTTTACCTGCCGCCCATTCAGCAAGCCCGTCGAGCGAATTAAACGGCGCTTCTGCGCCAATAAACTGCGACAGAAAAATGCCCGGTCCTTTCATTGTCCTCATACCACCTCCTGAACGTTACGCCTTGTCATCGTCATACTTAAACGTGAGAAGGAAAATCAGCGCGATCGCCGCGGCAGCCACCGCCGGGATCCACCAGAATGTGACCCACGCCTGCGGCACGGTCTGTCCTGCCACCAGGCGGTTGTAGAGCGCGCCGGAAATCTGAGAGCCGAGCAGCATGCCGATGCCGTAGGTGAACATCACGATCATGCTCTGCGCCTGGCCTTTGACCTTTTCGCCCGCCACGCGGTCGGTATAGATAAAGCCGACGACAAAGAAGAAATCGTAGCAGACGCCGTGCAGCAGAATGCCGAGGTACAGCAGAATGCGCCCCTCTTCGCTGACGCCCAACGCGAACATGGCATAACGCACGAACCACGCCAGCATGCCGATCAGCAGCATGACTTTCACGCCCAGGCGGCGGAACAGCAGAGGAATGACCAACATGAAGACGATCTCAGACATCTGCCCGAAGGACATGGCGGTGCTGACGTCGGCAATGCCGGCATCCGCCAGATACGAGGCGGTGTAGGCGTAATAGGTGCCGAGCGGGACAGAGATCAGCATCGCGCAGACGGAGAAGACGAAGAAGTGGCGGGTTTTAAGCAGCGCGAAGGCGTCCGCGCAGAAGAGATCCCGCACCTTAACCGGCAGGCCTTTTGCCGGCGCTGGCGTGTGCGGCAGCGTCAGGCTGTAGACCGCCAGCAGCACGGAGCTGACCGCCGCCACCTGGAAGATGGTGACGCTGGACGCCACGCCGGTGACGCCGATGAAAATGCCCGCCGCGATCCAGCCGATGGTGCCGAACACGCGCACTACCGGGAAGGTTTTATCCACGTTCGCCAGGCTGTGAAACGCAATGTTGTTGGTCAGCGCCAGTGTCGGCATATAGCAGAGCGTGTAGCCAAACAGCAGGCCAATCAGCAGCGCGCCATTCTCAGCAATCAGCGCCCCCGGCACGAACCAGAGGATCACCGCGCCCGCGAGGTGCATCACCGCCATCACCTTCTGCGAGGCGAAGAAGCGGTCCACCAGCATCCCGAGCACGAACGGCGAAAGAATGGAAGCGATGGGCCCGGCAGAGAACGCGTCGCCAATCAGCAAAGACATGTTGTGCCGGGTCATCACCAGGCCAAGCGTGACCGACCAGCTACCCCAGATAAAAAATTGCAGAAACATCATCAGCGACAGACGCGGCACCAGCAGCCGGTGTTGCGTTATCGCCTTTTCACTACTCTCAGTTGACACCATGATAAGCCTCACCCGGAAAAAGTAATCGATTACAAAACAGTTCAGATAAAAAGTAATCGATTACAAAATAAAGATCCTGTGGATCGAAACGGAATTGGGAGGGGGGTCACGATAAAGGTGGAGTGATACTTTGTAGGCCCGGTAAGCGCAGCGCCACCGGGCGTGAAGGCAGGCAGTGTGGTGCGGTCTGGTTTGGTGCGGTCTGGTGCCCTCACCCCGTCCCTCTCCCACAGGGCGAGGGAGAAAACCGCGCTACTTTTTGCGCGAGAGCTTAAATGCAATAAACAGGAACACCACCCACACCGGCAGCAGCATCGCTGACAGGCGCATCTCATCCATGGTGCACATCAGCACCAGAATCAGGCCGAGGAAGGCGATACAGAGGTAGTTCCCCGCCGGATAGAGCAGCGCTTTAAACTGCGTCTCGCGCCCCTTGCGGCGCATCGCCGCGCGGAAGCGCAGGTGCGCCAGGCAGATCATGATCCAGTTAAGCAGCAGCGTGGCGACAACCAGCGCCATCAGCAGGCCAAATGCCTCTTTCGGCAGCAGATAGTTGATCAGCACCACCAGCGAGGTGATAGCGCCAGAAAGGAACAGCGAGTTGACCGGCACGCCGCGACGGCTGACGCGAGTGAGGAACTTCGGCGCGTTGCCCTGTACGGAGAGGCCAAACAGCATGCGGCTGTTGGAGTAAACCCCGCTGTTGTAGACCGACAGCGACGCCACAAGAATGACGAAGTTAAGCGCCGAAGCGACCACGTTGCTGTTCAAATCGTGGAAGATCATCACGAACGGGCTACTGTCAGATTTCACTTCCACCCACGGGTAGAGCGCCAGCAGCACCACCAGCGAGCCGATATAGAACAGCAGGATACGGTACACCACCTGGTTGACCGCTTTCGGGATGCTTTTGTGCGGATCGCGCGCTTCAGCCGCGGTGATGCCAATCAGCTCCAGCCCGCCGAAGGAGAACATAATGACCGCCAGCGAGAGGATCAGCCCTTTCCATCCAGTCGCCAGGAAGCCGCCGTGCTGCCACAGGTTATCGATCGTGGCGCGCTCGCCGCCGTGGCCGGAGAACAGCAGCCACAGGCCAAAGCCGATCATGCCGATAATCGCCAGCACCTTGATCAGCGCGAACCAGAACTCGGTCTCGCCATACAGGCGGACGTTAACAAGGTTAACGGCGTTAATGATGATGAAGAAGGCCGCGGCCCAAATCCACGTTGGCACGTCCGGGAGCCAGTACTGCATATAGATGCCGGCGGCGGTCAGCTCCGCCATCCCGACCAGCACGAACATCACCCAGTAGTTCCAGCCGGAGAGGAAACCTGCGAACGGCCCCCAGTATTTATAGGCAAAGTGTGCGAAGGAGCCGGACACCGGCTCTTCAACGACCATCTCGCCGAGCTGGCGCATGATCAGGAAGGCGATAATCCCGGCGATACCGTAACCCAGCAGAACCGCCGGGCCAGCCATCTGTATAGCGGGGCCGATGCCGAGAAACAGCCCGGTACCGATCGCGCCGCCAAGGGCAATTAACTGAATATGTCGATTTTGCAAACCACGTTGCAGCGTCGGACTCTGATCCGACGAAGCTTCAGCGCTACCATGGCCTGAAGCGGATGACGCGTCTTTCACGCCCTACCCCTGTCTCTTTTTTAGAAGGGGCACGTTTTAACACTTCATGCTGGTGGTAGCAAGCTTAACGCCGGGCCAGCGCATGCGCCCGGCGGATAAACGTCACGACCCGATGATCCCGCCGTCCGCTTTGGTAATCACCACCGTTGACGATCGCGGACGCCCGTTCGGGCTGGCGTCTGGCCAGTTGGAAACAGCGCGCGGATTGGCCGGGTCGGTAATATCATCCCCGCCCTCCCCCGGATGCTGAATGTTGATAAACAGCGTGCGGTTGTCCGGCGTAAACGCAATGCCGGTGATTTCACACCCGCGCGGCCCGGTCAGGAAACGGCGATACTCGTTGGTGCCCGGAATGGTGGCCACCATCTGGTTATTGCCCATCCCCTCGTAGGCTTTCTTATTGATGGTGCTGGAAGAGACGTCGGTCTGGATCCACAGCACGCCCTGGTGATCGAACGACAACCCATCCGGGCTGCCAAATGCCGCGCCCTGCATCGAGCCTTTGGCTTTGGGATCGTCGCCGTCGGTGCGCCCGGCCATGACCAGAATATCCCACTTAAAGCGTGCGGCGGCAGGATCGGCACCCTCTTCGTGCCAGTGCATGATGTGCCCAAACACGTTGTTGGCACGCGGGTTAGCGGCGTCGACCGGTGCCTTGCCCTCTTTACCGCGATCGCTGTTGTTGGTGAGCGTACAGTAGACGCTGCCGCTGGCGTGCGGGTCGACCGCTATCCACTCGGGGCGATCCATTTTCGTCGCCCCCACCACGTCGGCCGCCAGACGGGTTTTAATCAGCAGATCGCCCTGGCTTGCAAAACCGTTGCTTTTATCCAGGCCATTTTGTCCGAAGATCAGCGGCAGCCAGTCGCCGCTGCCGTCCTCGTTGAACCTGGCGACGTACAGCGTGCCGGACGTCAGCAGCTGCATATTGGCTTCCCGGTTCGCGGGATCGTATTTTTTGTCGGAGACAAACTTATAGATGTACTCAAACTTCTGGTCGTCCCCCATGTAGACCACCACGCGATTATCGGCGGCGAGCGTGACGGCGGCCCCCTCATGCTTGAAGCGGCCGAGCGCGGTGTGCTTGCGCGGGGTGGAGGTCGGGTTGTAGGGATCGATCTCCACCACCCAGCCGAAACGGTTGGGTTCGTTAGGGGTTTTATCAACGCTGAACCGCTCATCCACCTCGTTCCAGCGGTACGATTCATCGCTGTCGCTGATGCCGTAGCGTTTTTCCAGCGGGTTGAGATCGGCTTTTTTGACAAAAATGTCCGACCAGTTCTCCTCGCAGGTGAGATAGGTGCCCCACGGCGTGTGGCCGTTGGCGCAGTTCTGCATGGTGCCCAGAACGCGTTCCCCCTGCGGGTCGGCGGCGGTTTTCATTAAATCCTGATGCCGCGCCGGGCCGGTAAGCTGCATCGGCGTATTGACGGTAATACGCCGGGCGAAGGAAGACGGACGCACCACCTCCCAGCCGCTGCCCGTTTTTTTCACTTCCACCACCGACACGCCCATCGCGTTCTGCCCCTTGCGGGCTTTGTCGAGACTCCAGTTCGCCGTACCGTCGGTAAACAGCATTCCGTTGTCGATGTACTCATGGTTCAGCGCCAGCAGTCCATGCTCCGGGTTTTGCGCCCCCTGCGGCAGGCTAAACCACGCCATGCCGTCGTGGTGCATGCCCGCCTGCACAGCCTGTTCGTCTGTGGTATTGCTGGCGTCCGGCTTAAAGGCCGGCATGTTGTCTTTGATCCCCGTCGGATCGCCCCAGCGATAGAACGGGCGGGCGATATAACCTTCCGGCACCCTGACCGTGTCTTCCGTAGAGACGTCGATGCTGGTAAAGCCCAGGGAAACCGCTTTTGCCAGCGCGGAAGGCTTCGATACCGCGGCAATCGCATTTTCGGGTGTGATCAGATACGGGAATGATACGGCAGCCCCCGCTACGGCCCCCATCTGGAGAAAACGGCGGCGCGAGAGGAACACTTCTGCAACCTCGGAGAATACCGGGTTAGCGCTGCGGTTACTGATATCGTCGCGATGTTCTTTTTTAAATACGGATTTGAGGGGTCTGCCCATAGCGGCTTCCTGTCATTGGCCAAGAGGTAAGGTTGTGGCGACCAGTGTAAGAAGCTTTTATTACAATTTTATAACACGACAACGAAGGGATTGGGGCGTCCCTGCCCCGGATAACGAGGTGGAACGCTTAGAACTCGTAGCCAACCGAGACCTTAAAGGTACGCGGCTCGCCCTGAGTAATGTAAGTACCGGAATCGTCCACGCTTGACCAGTAGTTCTCGTTGGTCACGTTGTCGATACCTGCCCGTACGGTCATCTGATTTTCATTGTGGTTCACCGCGAAGCGATAGCGCATGCCCAGATCCAGCGTGGTGTAGCTGTCCAGCTTTTTGCTGTTCGCAAGATCGGCATACTGCGTGCCGGAGTGGTTAACGCGCGCGGTCGCCGTCAGGCCTTCAATCGGCTTGATATCGTACTCTGCGCCCAGCACGGCGTAGAAGCTCGGAATACCGATCGCATCGTTGCCCTGATTGACGCCGTTTTTGGTTTTGGTCAGCTCGGCCTGCAACCAGGTGGCGCTGGCGTTCAGACGCATCCCGAGCATTGGCTCGCCGAAGACGTTCAGCTCCACGCCGCGGTTACGCTGTTCTGCATCCAGGCCGTAGTGACCGCTGTCGTCAAGGATCGCCGACGGCATTTTGATCTCAAACAGCGCCAGGGAGCCGCCCACGCGGCCAAAGTCCGCCTTTACGCCCACTTCGTTCTGCTTAGAGTGAACGATACCGGTGCTCTGGCCGTAGTTGTTTGCTGAGCGAGGCGCGGTTTCACCGGGCTGTAACGCCTCGGTGTGGTTGGCGTAGAGGGAAATTTCCTCCCACGGTTTATAGACTACGCCGTAGGTGGGCATCCAGCGGCTGCCGTCGAAACCGTCCGCGTCGTTTTCCGCACCGGTGATTTTGTTGTACCCGCGAATCACCACTTTCTGATGCCGCGCGCCTGCGGTGAACAGCAGCTTGTCGTCCAGCACGCCCAGGGTATCGCTCAGCAGCCAACCCTGCGTGCGGGTGCGCCCGCTGGTCAGCGGATCGCTGTATTTGCCGCCTGAGCCGTTGAGGTTGGAGCTGTCCGGCATATCGACGCCGGTGTTGTGGTAGATGTTGGTGGTCGGATTATCCTTCGTCGCCGACATTTTCCACGCGATCTTTTCGTTTTTGGTCATCGCCGAATAGCCAACATTGACCTTGTGCGAGACGAATCCGGTAGTGAAGTTACCGCGAATGCCCGCCATGCCGCTGACAGAATCGCTGATGCGGTTGGTATCAAGACGGCTGACCACCGCATTACCGCTCTTATCGAGGAGCTTCGGCGCGCTGTAGATCCCTTCTTCGTGCGCGTGCTGCGCGCCGAGACCGGTATACGCCGTCCAGCTATCGGTGATGTCATACTCGCTGCGCCACATCCCGAACTCGTTTTCGATATCGCTGTAGGCCCACTTCTGCGAGAAGTTGCGATCGTTCTTCGGCGGTTCAGGCACAAAATCCACCGCCGAGATGTTGACGCTGGTCGGGCTGCCGTGGAAGGTTTTTTTCTGGTAGCCCAGGTCCAGCGAGGTGCGGAAACGGTCGCCCTTGTAATCCAGGCCGGTGGAGAGCAGCGTGGTGCGGCGGCGGTCGTTCGGCACGCCGGTTTCCCCTTCGCGATGCACGAGGTTCACCCGCGCGCCAAACTGGTCGTTATCGCCAAAGCGGCGGCCCGCATCCAGCGTGGTGCCAATCTGGGAATCCGAGGTGTAGTCCACACCCACTTTCGCCTGCGGGGTGTCGCCCGCGTGTTTAGGCTCAAGGTTGATCATCCCGCCCACGCCCGAGCTTGCGGCACCGTTCATCAGGGAGTTGGCCCCTTTGAAGATCTCGATGCGGTCGACCATCTGGGCATCCACCACCTGACGCGGCAGCACCCCGGACAATCCGCCAAAGGTCATGTCGTCGCCGTCAAACTTCAGGCCGCGAATGCGGAAGGTTTCCGCGCTGTTGCCGTAACCCTGAACGAACTGCACGCCCGCGTCGTTGGCAACCACGTCAGCAATGGTTTTTGCCTGCTGATCTTCCACCAGCTTCGAGGTGTAGCTGATGATGTTGAACGGCACGTCCATGGCGTTCTGCTGACCGAGCATACCCATGCGCCCGCCGTTCGCCACCTGCCCGTCAAGGAAGGCGGGCACCAGCTGGTCGCCGCCGGGTTTGAAATCACTCCCCGCCGTGGACTGGACGACGATGGTGTCCTCTTTTTTCTCATCCGCCGCAAAAGCGGAGTGGGTTACCGCGCCGATGGCAATCGCCAGCAGCGTTTTGTGCATTGTGGTGTTGTTCATAATGAGCTCTTAACGTGCGCGCAAAAATGACCCGTTGTCGGGCCTTAAAAGTTATTAAAAGAAATGCAAATGAGAACTATACGCATTATGTATACGTAATCAAGTGTCAACGGCCTCTCTGAGCGAGAAGCGGCAAGAAACAATGTTGGGAGGGAGGTAGGGCGCGCAACCACCCCGAAACAGGGGTGGTTACTAAGGTATTATTTTTTCTTGTAAATATCGGCGGTGCCGTGAATTTTGTTGTTTGTATTACCGGAAGTCAGCACCAGTACATCAGCACCTTCTTTATCGGCCTTTTCGACCAGCTCTTTTTTCGCATCGTCGACAGAGACTTCGTTAGCCGTGCTCACGGTACCGATTTTTTCATACTGAGACTCAACTTTCTCAAACTCGTTTTTCGTCAGCAGTTCAGCCGCAAAGGTATTGGTGGTAAACAGAAATGCAGCGCCCATCAAAATAGCAGTCGTTTTTTTCATAACCTTTTTCCTTGAGATTAATCAGCAACTACAAAAAGCCCCACGAGTGAGAGTGAGGTGATATGAGCATGGTAGAGGAATAATAAAATTGCCACAGCGTAAGAAAAATACTGTTATAACAGTCAATTGTGCTGTCAAAAATGTGCGTTAACGCTACTTTCGCGATGGGTGTTTCATGAAGAAAATCAGGCTGGCTTGAAACTGGCGTAAGCGCCTGTTTTTAAATGGCACGCCCTGTAGGATTCGAACCTACGACCTACGGCTTAGAAGGCCGTTGCTCTATCCAACTGAGCTAAGGGCGCACGGAGAAGAGTGTACTTCGCGGTGGTGAAACGCCTGGAATTATACGGTCAATGCGTAGTGAGTCAATGCCTTTTCCGCCTTCTCTGGCGATAATGACTAGCTGATTGTAAATACGGCTGTTTTTTCAACATTTATCCCTCTTTTACGGGCTGCGAAAAGGCTTAGCCGCATTTAAGTAACGCCTGCTGTTTTCCTGTTTACTTCACCTTCACACTGTCCTGCGGTATCCCGGCCGCCTGGAGGCTGGAAGTGAACAGGACGACGGAGTGACAGCGCCAGAGCAGACAGGTTTTCCCTCGTGCGTGCAGCACATCTCACACGACATTACAGGCATTAAGCTTGAACCTATTGTCGCCCTCTCCTCTTCACGCGCGGTGGGGGCCGAAGTGCTCAGCGTGCTGTCGCCGCATCAGCAAAGCGAAAGCTTTTTCCAGGACTGGTCAGCCACCCGGGCGCTTGTTTTGCTGGAAGCACAGATCGCCGCGTTAAAAAACCCCTTCCCTTGTGACAACCTTTTCATAAATTTGCCGATAACCGTTCTGACCATACCGGAAATGTTCCAGCGTTTACTGCAACTTAACAGCCCACCGCTGAACATTGAACTCGTGGAACCTGCCTCGTTCTTTTCACTCTCAGACCCGGTACGTCAGAGGGTGAGTTGTGCGCTTCAGCAGTTGACCGCGCGGGGACACCGGATCTGGCTGGATGATATTGATGAAGCGTCAGGGCAAGCATTTTTATCCTGTCGCCTGCCGTTAAGCGGAATAAAAATCGATAAGATCGCTTTCTGGCGTTTACGTGAAACGCCGGCGCTGACACAGCTGGTCACCCTTTGTTCAAAAATTGCTGCAAATGTGCTTATTGAAGGCATTGAAACAGAACGGGACCGTACATGCGCGCTTCATGCTGGCGCGCGCTTCGGTCAGGGATATTATTGGCCATCCTGGAGATGGCAGGAAGACTGAACGGTCATCGCCAAGAGGGAAGCTATGCGAATGACAGTACGCCGTTACCGGCGTCGTCGGACAGGAAGTGATTCACTGGGTTCTACGCACTCGCCTTTTGCTCTCCCATTTTTTGATCGTCTCGAATATTTGAGCCAGTCAATCAACCAGACCCGCAAAACCGATGCTCCCTTTATCATTCTGGTCACACAGGATAATTATTTCCGTTCCGGTTTTCTGAGCGGGCAGTCGCCCCTGAGCAATTGCTGCGACTATTCCACGCTGGATGCCGCTCTCAGTGATTTAAATCACTGGCCTTCATCGCGTCTGGTAGTTGACATTGAAAGCCGCGCCTCGCCGCTCATTGACCTGCTGGACCGATTACGCCGCCACAGCCTGTTCGCCCCCTACCTGACACCCTACCTGCTCGTCCGCGCCGATGATTATGATGCTCGCCTGTTTTGTAAAGCGGCTGGCCCTTTTCATGTGCTTGAACGCCAGCTTACGGCGTTGGGTATGCAACAAACCTTGCTGGAAGCACCGGCACCCGCCGGCAACCGCAAAGAGTGGTTTTCACGGGATGAATGGCCGATCTTACAGGCGCTGTCGCAGGGTAGCTCCTTGCGTCAGATCGCGCAGTTACAGAACCGCCCATATAGCCGCATTATTTACCGTCTCAGCTGCATCCTGGCGAAACTTGGACTGAATCATCGTCATGAGTTGCTACATCTTCTCAACAACCTCTCAGATTTCACGTATTAACGTATTCAGTAACTTCTTAATTCCTAAAGACCTTTAGGAAATTACTTAGGAAACATGTTAAATTTTTGTGTTTTTTAACAAAACTTTCGATTTTATAACTATTCCTAATTCTTGACCTTAAACCATGCGAAATGCTGCTGGTACGCTCAACGAGAGTGATTTTATCCATGCGTTAAGGTTCTGGCGCTTCCGTTAACAGGATGATAATGGTGTAAAAACAAGCGATTTACCTGTAAAAGAATGCGATGAGAGGTGAAGAAAACAGCAGATAGTGCTGTTCTGTTGTTGGGAACGGCAATTTGCCAGGAGACGTTTGAAACGGAGAGATGACGCACGAAATGGCGGATTTCAGGGATGGCGGGCAGGCGGGATGCTGGTTGTCACAGCCCGCTCACTGTTAACATTCATTTAACATTCAGTAAAATCGTTTATTTTTTGTTATTACATAAAGATGAAAGTGTGTGGTAAATGCAATATCAGGACATTTTTGCTAATTTTAAAAAGTTAGTGATTCAGATCCAGAACATAATAATCAGCAATATATGGATATTAATTTACAGGCTTTTCGGACAATACTTAAACGGTATAATAAGACGTGTTTGACACGCGAATAAGAAAAATCATTTTGCCATAACCAGCCTTATGAGATAACTGCGCTGAGGCATTGATATCACCACTACGTAAACAAGGATGCTTTCGCTCTTCCCAGGGACATTTACCGTACAAGGATCTGCGCAATTATCCTTCCGGCTTTTCGAGAGTTTTAACAAAACTCAGCATAACGCTTTTAACAATCTGAGGCATAAAAAATGAAACCGGCATCCGTTATCATTATGGACGAACACCCTATCGTCAGAATGTCGATAGAAGTCCTGCTACAGAAAAATAAAAACATCCAGGTCAAACTGAAGTCAGACGACAGCCACGAAGTGCTTGACTGTATACGCAACCACCCCATTGACCTGGTCATTCTCGATATTGAAATGACGGGCACGGATGGGTTCGTATTACTGAAAAGAATCAGGAACTTAAATAAAGACATTAAGGTTCTTTTCCTCTCTTCAAAATCTGAAGCCTTCTACGCAGGACGCGCCATCCGCGCCGGGGCAAATGGTTTTGTCAGTAAGCGAAAAGATCTGGGGGAAATTTATAACGCGGTGGAAATGATACTGACGGGCTATTCTTTCTTCCCTTCAGAAACATTAAGTTTTATAAACCATCTGGGGTCGCGGACGGGCGCCGCTGTTGATATGCCATTATCGAATCGTGAAGTGACGGTTCTGCGATATCTGGCGAACGGATTATCTAATAAGGAGATTGCGGATCAATTATTACTTAGCAACAAAACAATTAGTGCCCATAAGTCTAATATCTTTTCCAAGCTGGGCGTGCAAAGTATCGTTGAATTAATTGATTACGCGAAAGCGCACGAATTACTGTAATCCCTCTCTCTCCCTGCAACATATAATCGTCACAGGGAGAGTGGATACGATTAATTATAATTGATCATGAACGTTGCATCGGCGTCAGCCCGGCCCGGCTGCGGATTATCCGCCGTGGCGATATAATTGGCATAAAACGACAGTTCTGCATTTCCCTGCGCATCCACCGCCACCGTCTGGCTGGCCTGCTGCAACGCGAGGCGCGTTTTATCCCGGTCAAGGATCTCCACGGCCACGTTGCTGGCCGCGCTGGCATCATTCAGCGCCAGCAGGCTGTTATCATGCCCGTCCATCTTCCCCGTAAATGTGACCGAAGCTGCCCCCGGCGGGCATCCGGTCAGCTTCAGGGTGAACGGCACAGGCTGCGTCCGGCTCCCCGTTGTGCGGAGCTGTTTCGTGGGCCAGGTGCCGAGCGTGACGGTTTTATTGCTGTCGTCCCCCTCCGCCACGCAGGTAAAATCCACGATATTGCCGTAGAGCTGAATGTTAATTTCCCCAAGCGCCGTCTCTGCGTGTGCAGGGGAGCAAAGCGCAAAGAGCGCGACGGCTAAATACCGTATTCCGTTTCGCATATCTGCTCCTTAGTCGTAGTCGACGCGTAAATAGCCGCGAGAGGTAAAACGCCCCTCGGCAGGTTTTTTACCGGTCACGCTGACGGGCCACGCGCGGATCCCCACCTGTGCCTGAGCGCTGTCGTCCAGACGGAACGGGATTTTGCTGGTCAGGTTGTTGGGCGTCAGCGGCACGCCATTACTGTTGGCAATCACAAAACCCACATCCGCGTTATCGGAAACCAGCGTACTGCCTGAAACCTTCTCCGCTTCAACACGCATCGTGAGCATGGCGTTCGCCTCGACGTTGGTGCATTTTATGCCGATGGTTTTGCTTTGCGCTGAGATCCCCTCCGGCTTATTCCCGATGCCCGCTTTACTGAACAGGGAGGCGCCGATGTCTCCGAAATCGAACTCCACCACATTCCCGGCATTAATTTCACAGCTCTGAGGCACCTGAATGGTCCCGCTGTAGCTGATGGTATAAACCGGCGTGGTGAGCGGATCCGAGGAGGTCGTGGTGACGTAAACCCGGAACATGGTCGCCCGGGGGATCACCACCATATTAATAAAGCGTCGGGTCACCTTAAGCCGGAAGACGAGGCTGGAATCCTGTACACCAAACGGTTTGTTTTTAGACACGTTCGGATGGCTCCCCATCTGAATGTACTTTCTGGGTGGATAGAAGGTGCCAGCGTAGCTGTCGGTGATTTTCATCGCTCCGTCCAGATAGTCGTTAAGCTTCAGATACTGGTAGCCATCGCTGGTGCCCGTGACCGGGAAATCGGTAACATAGCTGCGCTTGGTGGTGTTCCCGGACGTTCCCTTAGGACAGACGGCGTTAACACCCACCCACTGAGACTTCTCGCTGAGTGTGACAATCTGCCCCACCTGGTTATTGGAGCTGTTGAATTTATCCGTCAGGTCGTAATACACCTCCGTCGGCACGCCATTTTCATTGACGCAGACGGTGGCGAACGCCTGAGATAGCGGCAAAAATGCCAGCAGGGATAGCCCCAGATAATGGATTTTATTCACAGCGGATCCCCTTAAGTGTGATCGCCTGTTGCAGGCTCTGTTCTGGCAGGCTGTAGGGCGCACGACACTGGGACTGCTTCCCGTCTCCCCACTGAATCAGCAGCTCCCCGCTCAGTGGCAGCCCGCTCAGGTAAATCTGACCGTCATCTCCCACCATGCTGGTTACGCCGCTCTGCGTCTCACGCACCACCGCCCCAAACGGCACAGGCTGGTTATCACGCTTAACGGTGAGCAACGCGCGCACGCCGATGCGGGTGTCAAAACTGGCGCGCACCAGCGCACCGTTCGTCGGCACGACGCTGGAAACGTTATTTTCAATGTCGGTGTTGTTGCTCATGGTGTTAGTGTCGAGCGCCACGCGGTTGTAACGGTACACCGTGGCGTACGGCATCACCGCATAGCCACGCCAGTCTGTTTTGACGCCGGTCTGGTTTTCGACGCTCACGCCTGACGCGCCCGGCGCTTTGATCAAGACGTTGGTATCGCCCAGCGGCTGACTGAATGTGATGCCGTCTGAATGCCCTACCACGCCGCCGGAAAGCTGCCAGTTGAGGTCGTGCTGATCCCGGGCGTAGTTGTAGCCCACGCCCAGCGTGCCGTACGTCGCCTGCCAGTTAGCGCTGGCGCTGGCGCTGGCACCGTTATTGCTGGTGTGACCCTGCGTGACGCTGTAGTTCAGGTTACGATCCTGGAGCAGCGTTCCGCTGATCCCGGTCTGCCAACTGGTATCACCGTCGCTGTTACGGCTGGCAGAGGCCGTGGCATAGGCCCGATCGATCGCGTTATCGCGACGGTAGCCGTGACGGGTGAACAGGCTGAACGGGACGGAGACGTTGAACGAGGCGATCCGGTCGGTTCCATCAATGCCGACGGCCTTGTTCCACGACCAGGATAAGGCGTAGCTGACCCCTTTCACCCCGCCCGCGTAGCCGAGCTGATACCAGACGTTGGATTCGCTGGTGCCCCAGTAATTTTGCTGGCTGCCCGACACGTACACCGAGCCGTAATCGCCAAGAGACTGGGAGATATTGAGCTGGAAACGCCCTTTTTTATTCAGCGTCAGGTTGTGATAGCTCTGCACGTCCGGCACGCCGTCATCGTCCTGATCGTCGCCATACTGGTAGCCTTCCATTGTGCGCCAGGCCACATCGTCGAGGGTGTAGAAGCCTTTGGTCGAGTAGCGATAGCCCAGCAGCTGGAAGTTGGTGCCGAATCCGTTAAGGGATTTTGCGTACAGGAACCGCAGGGACTGCCCTTCATGGCGGCTATCATCGGCAAGCTGGCTGCGGGCATGGGTGAGATCAAGTGAAACCGCCCCCCAGTCACCGAGGTTTTTACCCGCGCCAATGGCGATGGCGGTATAGCGCGAGGCCAGCTGCGTTCCGCCGTACAGCGTGTAGCCGTCGGCAAGACCCGCAATCATCGTACCCTGAGTAAAGAACGGCGTGTCCTGCTCGCTGTTGCCGCTGCGATAGTCCCCTGCCACCAGATCGTATTTCCAGCGTCCTTCACGCTGGAGCAGCGGAACGGTGGAATACGGGACGGTGTAGCGCTGCTGGCTGCCGTCCTTCTCTTCCACCGTCACCTCCAGGTCACCGCTTGAGGAGGTCGGGTTAAGATCAGTTATCGCAAAAGCCCCCGGCTGCACATAGCTCTGGTAAATCACGTATCCGTTCTGGCGGATCACCACTTTGGCAGGGGTGCGGGCGATTCCGCGCACGGTAGGCGCGTAACCTTGCAGACTGTCCGGGTACATACTGTCGGACGAATAGAGGCGACCACCGCGAAAACCGACGCTGTCGAAGACATCGTTACCGGTGTTGCTGTCGCCAAGCACCAGCTCGCTTTTCAGCGGGATGATCGTACGCTGCGCCCAGGTACCAATATTTTGCCAGCTGCTGTGCCGCTGGCCGTTGCTTTCGGTATAACGCCACGCGCCGTTATTGCGTAATCGCCAGGCGCCATAGTTCAACCCGCTTTGCAGGTTCAGATAGTAGCTGTCGTCGTCGCTGCCCCGGTTGCCGGTAAAGCTGTAGTTCAGCAGCGCGGCAGGGATGCCTTCATCCCACTGTTCAGGCGGAATATATCCGCGGGCGCTGTTTTGCATCGCCACCTGAGGCAGGCTGACGTTCAGGCGCAACGAGGCGAAGTTGAACGCCGCTTCGCTGCCGGGAATAGCCGTTGTGAGCGGAACGCAGGTATCGCCCTGCACGTTGCTCAGTTCCGGGAAGGCGGCGATATTGACGCCAAAGCGATCGAGCATCGCGCGCGTAATGCACGGCGACAAACCGCCTGCGACCGGCGGCGTGTTGTCAGCTTGCTCAAACCGCACGTCCTGCGTACCGATAAACTCATCGTTACGCCAGATATCGACGCGATAGACGCCCGGTGCCTGCTGGTGGCCTTTTTCAAAACGCGACAAATCCGCGACGTTCGCCGTGTCATCGGAAAGAAACGCCGGGTTAAAGTAGCTTTCGCCCCAGCCAGCGAGTGGCCAGAGCGTTGCCATCAGTGCCAGCGCAACCGGGCAGTAACGCCATTGAGTGTTCATCGCCCTGTCTCTGCTCACAGGCTGACGCTACGCGCCGGCGTAATGGCGCCATAGTCATTCACACTCTGCCAGGAGAGCGTGCCGCTCGTAGCGGCAGGCAGCACCTGCTGCGCCGAGCTTTTAGGAGCAACCATCAGGTTATCCAGCGTCTGTCCGCCGAGCTTCAGATTGACCAGCGTGACGTAATACGGTGAGGCATTGCTCACCTTAAGATGGTTGCCGACGCGCTCAAAGCGCAGCTGTGAGAGCGCCTCTTCCGGCGGCATCGCCAGGTTAGCCGGGCGAACAAACAGCTTGATACGTGACAGAATAGCCAGTTGCAGGACGTTGTTGCCGTCCTGATGTTTTTTGCTGACGGAGGGAATCGCTTTGACGTTCATGTAAAAGAGCGATTCGCG
This sequence comes from Enterobacter cloacae complex sp. IR5402, assembly GCF_049238125.1. NCBI lineage: Bacteria > Pseudomonadati > Pseudomonadota > Gammaproteobacteria > Enterobacterales > Enterobacteriaceae > Enterobacter > Enterobacter cloacae complex sp. IR5402. The sequence continues at coordinate 197,471 of NZ_JBMKHO010000003.1, read as the reverse complement.
ATCGGCAGGCAGCGCCGGGCCTGCGTAGATAATGCGCAGGGTGTTTTCGCTGGCCGGCTCGCTGACAAACAGCGGCGGCGTGACGGCAAAGGTTTTTTCCTTTTGCCCGTTGGCATTTTCTATCCACGCGTTAATTAAATAGCGCTCTTGTTTATTGCTGTTGGTGATCGCCAGCGACGTTTGTTTGGCATCGGCCGGATAAATAACGCGCGTCGCGCCCAGCGCAATTCCGCCGGACGCATTCGCGCTGGCAGAAACCATCATCAAAATAAAAGATAAAAACAGTCCAGGTTTAATCAGGGTGTTCATCACAACCGTACCTTTAATAATTAGTTCGCAGGCGTCAGGGATAAATCAACGTAAACCAGACATTCGACTGAATAGTGCCTGGTACAAGGTGTTCGGAAATTGCCCGGTAGCGGGCGCTGAAATGAAATACCAGCTCGCGGGTGTTAATGGGTAACCAGCTCACCGCCGTCGCGTTCGGGATGATCTGACGTTGCTGTTCGTCAAAAAGCGCCAGCCCGACACCACTGCTGACCGCATTTTCCCCCGGCCGCGATGTCGCCAGGAAAACCTGCGGGTCTTCTGCCGGTGTCATTCCCTGGAACTGGATCCCCACGGTGCGGGAGACGTCCACGCTGCAATCCAGCAGACGTACGGTGAACGGCACATTAACCGTGGAAAAGCTGCCGACGCCGGAAAAGGCGTTTGTGCGGTATTGCCCCATATCCACGCGCATATTCTGGCTGTCCGGGGCCACGGCGCAGCCGCCGTTAACCAGCTCTCCCCTGAGGTGTACTTTGCCGCCGTCAATAACCACGGTATGTGCGTTTACCGCTGGGGCAATCGCAAGGGCGCACAGCAGTATCCCAGTCCTTGTCATCCTTCGCTCCCGGTATAGGCGATCAAAAGACCTCTTCCCTGAGGCCAGCCACATCCCTGTACTCAGGCATTACTCGTATTTCATTACGAATGTTGCGTCCGCGTTTGCCTGGCCTGGCTCGGTGGTCGCCGCCGTGGCTTTATAGCGCGCGGTGAAGTTCAGGGTGTTAGTCCCTTCAATCAGGTTCTGCGCCGCAGAGAAGGTTGCACCGTCCGGGGTCAGCGTGGAGGATTTGCTGTCGAGGATCTCAATACCTACGCCCTTCGCGGAGTTGTCGTTGTTACCGGAGCTTACCGCCAGCAGCGTTTTGTCGGTGGCGTCGATCTGGCCGGTAAACGCGACAGCAGCGGTTTTCGCTACCGCAGGATCGCAGTCGTTCAGTTCGATGGTGAACGGAATATTGGAGGTGGTGTCACCCACTTTAGTGAATTTCGCGGTACGGTACTGGCCAAGATTAACCGTCTGCTCTGAAGAGTCAGTATTCACTGAACACGCGGCATTCACTAATTCACCTTTAAAATGCACCGTACCACCGTTTACAGATACAGGCGCTACCGGATCTTCTGCGTGAGCGGCACCCGCGACCAGGGCCAGAGTTGCAATAACAGTAGAAGCAATGTTGCTGAGTTTCATGTCTATTCCTTTAAAATGTAAATAACCCTTCCCGCGCATATTCGGGAATAAGAAATACGTTCAATTAAAAAATTGAAGGCTTATTTCGGAGAGGACAAAGTAGCTCAGGAATCTATTTTGTAATATGTCAAAACGCTGCCATTTAGCCAGGTCACATCCTAATCACCTCTAAGAAATTGACCATGCCCTGAGAAGGGATTTTGCGGGACATCGATGAAATCTCGTAAAGGGTGACTGACAGCGGCGCTCGCTTCTGACAAAATACAGGCAATCCCCCCTTTCTAACGTTACAGACGGAATCTTCTCTCTGATGGCAGCAAAGATTATTGACGGTAAAACGATTGCGCAGCAGGTGCGCTCTGAGGTTGCGGAAAAAGTGAAGGCGCGTAAAGCCGCCGGATTTCGCGCCCCCGGGCTGGCCGTTGTGCTGGTTGGCAGCAACCCGGCTTCGCAAATTTATGTCGGCAGCAAACGCAAAGCGTGTGAAGAGGTGGGGTTCGTCTCCCGCTCTTACGATCTGCCGGAAACCACCAGCGAAGCGGAACTGCTGGAATTGATCGACACCCTGAATGCCGATAAAGAGATCGACGGTATCCTGGTTCAGCTGCCGCTGCCTGCGGGCATCGACAACGTGAAGGTGCTGGAGCGTATCGCGCCGGACAAAGACGTTGACGGTTTCCATCCGTATAACGTAGGCCGCCTGTGCCAGCGCGCGCCGCGCCTGCGTCCATGCACCCCGCGCGGCATCGTGACGCTGCTGGAGCGTTATAACATCGATACCTATGGCCTGAACGCCGTGGTGATTGGCGCCTCCAACATCGTGGGCCGTCCGATGAGCATGGAGCTGCTGCTGGCGGGCTGCACCACCACCGTCACCCACCGCTTCACTAAAAACCTGCGTCACCACGTCGAAAACGCCGATCTGCTGATCGTTGCGGTCGGCAAGCCGGGCTTTATTCCGGGCGAGTGGATCAAAGAGGGCGCAATCGTCGTGGACGTGGGTATTAATCGTCTGGAAAACGGCAAAGTGGTCGGCGACGTGGTGTATGAAGATGCCGCAGCGCGCGCATCCTATATTACTCCGGTCCCGGGCGGCGTTGGCCCGATGACGGTAGCAACACTGATTCAGAATACCTTGCAGGCGTGCGAGGAGTATCACGACGTAGAGGACGCGTAATCATGGCAACTTTTTCTTTAGGTAAACACCCGCACGTTGAGCTGTGCGATCTGCTGAAGCTGGAAGGCTGGAGCGAAAGCGGCGCGCAGGCGAAAATCGTCATCGCCGACGGGCAGGTAACAGTAGACGGCGCGGTGGAAACCCGCAAGCGCTGCAAAATTGTCGCGGGTCAGACCGTGAGCTTCGCAGGTCAGAGCGTGACCGTGACGGCCTGAGCTGTCTGATGCCCTCACCCTAACCCTCTCCCACAGGGAGAGGGGATAAACATCCCCTCACACCCATCACGGTTAATTATCGATCAACTTCAAATAATCACTATTCCCTCTGGCGAAATGTGAAATTTAAGTTGCGCGATTTTCAGACTTTCCCCACGATAAGTATAACGTTCTACTAAAACGTTCTACTTACAATAACAGCGCGAAAAAAGCGCTACTCGGGGGAAATCAGCATGAGCCTGATATCAGGGTTTGTTAAATCGCTGTCTAAGTTATCGATGATTGGTCGCGCCTTAATGCTGCCAATTTCACTGCTTCCCGCTGCGGGCCTGTTGCTGGCCTTCGGCGATAAGTTCCACTTGCCGCTGATGATGAACGCCGGCGGGGTTATCTTTGATAACCTGCCAATGCTCTTCGCCATCGGCTCTGCCGTCGGACTGGCTTCGGAATCCGGCATTGCCGCTCTCTCTGCGGCGGTCTCCGTGTTTGTCACTAACATCACCATCAACACCGTGCTGAGCATTACGCCGGAAATGGCCTCCCAGGGCGGGAAATACGCCATGGTCGTCGGCATTCCGACGTTACAGATGGGCGTCTTTGGCGGCCTGATCTGCGGTATTCTTGCGGCCTGGTGTTACAACCGCTTCCACACCATGCAGCTGCCGGAATTCCTCGGCTTCTTCTCCGGCAAGCGCTTTGTGGCGATTGCGACGGCGTTTCTGTCGTTCCTGCTCGGCCTGCTGCTGCCGTACGTCTGGCAGCATATTCAGTCCGGCATCGACGCCCTGTCCGTGGTGGTGAACGGCGATAACCAGGCGGCCTCGACCTTTATCTTCGGGCTAGTGGAGCGCGCGCTGATCCCGCTCGGCCTGCACCACATCTGGTATCCCTCCTTCTGGTATTCGTTCGGGGATTACACTACCCAGGCGGGTCAGGTGATCCACGGCGACCAGACCATCTGGTTCAAGATGCTGGAAGAGGGAGTGAAATCCTTCAGCAGCGACACCTACCATAACGCCGGGAAATTCATGCAGGGCGAGTTCCCGCTGATGCTGTTCGCACTGCCCGCGGCGTGTCTGGCGATGTACCACGAAGCGCACACGAAGAATAAGAAAATCGCGGCCGGTATTCTCTTCTCCGCCGCCCTCACCTGCTTCCTGACGGGCATCACCGAGCCGGTAGAGTTCACCTTTATCTTCGTGGCGCCGATCCTTTACGTCTTCAACGCCATCATGGCAGGCCTGGCGTACATGACCATGTACCTGCTGCATGCGCATATCGCCAAGTCGTTCTCGGCGGGCTTTATCGACTACCTGTCGTTCGGGATCCTGCCGTCGTTTAACGGCTATCAGACCAACTTCCTGAGCGCCATTATCATCGGCATTCCGATGGCATTAATCTACTACTTCACCTTCCGCTTCGTGATCCGCCGTTTCGACGTGAAAACGCCGGGCCGCACCGAAGTGACCGCCAGCGCGAATGACAAGTCCGATTCCGAACTTGCCACCGAAATCATCGGCCTGCTGGGCGGTGCGCAGAACATTGATTCCGTCGGCTCCTGCATCACGCGTCTGCGTCTGGAAGTGGCGAAGAGCGAAGCGGTGGACCGGGACGGGCTGAACGGGCTTGGCGCGCGCGGCGTGGTGTTCGTGGGCGATAACGGGATACAGGTGATTTTCGGGGCCAGAGCACAGTTTATCGCCCAGACGATGTCTACGATGATTGGCAAATAATAAGATGCCTGAAGGAGGCGTCTCCTGTACGCTGGGGGTCGCCTCTTATCTGGCTGATAATCGGTAAATTTCAGGGAGCGGTTTTGAAGAAAGTCAGCATTATTGATGTCGCAAAGCATGCGGGCGTGTCGGTTTCTACCGTTTCGCTGGTGCTGCGCCAGAAAGGGAAGATCTCAGAAGCGACGATCGGGAAGGTCAATGCCGCCATCACAACGCTGGGCTATGTTCATAACGTCGCCGCTGCCAATCTTCGCGCCAACACCTCCAACTTAATCGGCCTGATCCTGCGCGACTTCAGCGACAGCTTTTCCATCAAGGTGATGGCGAGCATCGTTCAGGAGCTGGAGAAGCAGGGTTATATGGTTTTTCTCGGTCAGCCGCTGAATGACGGCGAACATCTTGAGCGTACCCTGCTCTCGTTTAAGCAGCAGGGCGTGGCGGGCGTCATCTACCTGGCGTCGGACACCCGCACCGCCTCTCTCCCGGAACACATTCGCCACTGCCCGCTGCCGCTTGTGGCGGTTTCGCAGTCGTTGCTGGAAGAGAAATGCAATCTGGTGATGCGCGATAACCGCCAGGCGGCGAACCTGGCCGCGCGTTATCTTATCGAACGCGGGCACCGCACCATCGCCTATATTGGCGGGCGCGACGGGTGCCGTATCCGCGAGCAGCGCCTGCTCGGTTTTCGCAGCGCGATGACGCAGAACGGTCTGATCTGGCGTGAGGAATATTCTCCAGCCTGCACCGATGACACGCAGGCGGCGGCCATGGCGACTCGCCAGCTGCTGGAGAAGAACAACACGATTACCGCCCTGCTCTGCCATTCACCGGACGCGATGATCGGTTCGATCTCAGGTATTCACCAGGTGGGGCGCACGGTGGGTAAAGACGTGTTTTTAACCCAGCAGGTGGCGCTGATTGGTTTTGAAGATATGCTCCACGTTAATCTCACGTCGCCGTCATTAACTTATGTTTCGTCTGCCAGCGAAGAGACCGGCCGCCAGGCGGCAGGGCTGATGATCCGCAGGCTGAAAGAGCCGGACCTGCAAACGCAGCGCATAACCCTCTCCGGGCAGCTTATCGCGCGGGAATCGGCGTAAAATCAGAATTTAGCATGGGTCTTTTAGCGCGAGATGACTGCTATATTTCCATGATTTGCCATGGATAAATGCAATGCCTACCGTTATCACCCACGCTGCCGTACCTCTGTGTCTGGGCTTAGGGCTCGGAACCAACGTCATCCCACCCCGCCTGCTGTTTGCCGGGATCGTCCTCGCCATGCTGCCCGATGCCGACGTACTGGCGTTTAAATTCGGTGTTGCCTACGGGAATATTTTCGGCCATCGAGGTTTCACTCATTCGCTACTGTTTGCCCTGGTGGTGCCGATACTCTGCGTGCTGGCAGGTCGACGATGGTTCAGGGCCAGCCTGACGCGCTGCTGGCTGTTTTTAACCGTGTCGCTGCTGTCGCACAGCCTGCTGGATTCGATCACCACCGGCGGGAAAGGCGTCGGCTGGCTGTGGCCCTGGTCAGATGAGCGCTTCTTTGCGCCGTGGCAGGTGATCAAAGTCGCGCCGTTTGCGCTGTCGCGCTATACCACGCCATACGGGCATGAGGTCATTATCTCGGAACTGCTGTGGGTGTGGCTGCCGGGGATGGTGCTGATGGGGATGTTATGGTGGAGAAAACGTGCGCGCTGATGCCCTCACCCCGGCCCTCTCCCACGTAAAGAGGGAGAAAACCTAACAATTCCCTCTCCCTGTGGGAGAGGGTTAGAGTGAGGAGAAAATTACTTACGACGCCAGGTGGTTCCCTGCGGGCCATCTTCCAGAATAATGCCCATCTCGGTCAGACGGTTACGCGCCGCATCCGCCGCCGCCCAGTCTTTCGCCTGACGCGCTTCCAGACGCGCTTTAATCAGTGCTTCAATTTCCGCCACTTCGCCGTCGTCCGCCTGCGCGCCGCTTTGCAGGAACACATCCGGCTCCTGCTCCAGCAGGCCGAGCACGGAAGAGAGCTTACGCAGATGAGACGCCAGCGCATTGGCCGCCGCCATATCTTCTGACTTCAGGCGATTCACCTCACGCGCCATGTCGAACAGCACGGAATAGGCTTCAGGGGTGTTGAAGTCGTCGTTCATGACCTCAACGAAGCGGGCTTCGAACGCCTCGCCGCCTGCGGCTGGAACAGACTTGTCGGTGCCGCGCAGTGCGGTATACAGACGCTCCAGCGCAGCGCGCGCCTGCTTCAGGTTCTCTTCGCTGTAGTTCAGCTGGCTGCGATAGTGGCCAGACATCAGGAAGTAGCGCACGGTTTCCGCGTCGTAATACTTCAGCACGTCGCGCACGGTAAAGAAGTTGCCCAGCGATTTCGACATCTTCTCGCGGTCAACCATCACCATCCCGGAGTGCATCCAGTAGTTCACGTACTCGCCGCCGTGAGCACAGGTGGACTGCGCGATTTCGTTTTCGTGGTGCGGGAACATCAGGTCTGAACCGCCGCCGTGGATGTCGAAATGGTTGCCCAGCTGCTTGCAGTTCATCGCGGAACATTCAATGTGCCAGCCCGGACGCCCTTCGCCCCACGGTGATGGCCAGCTTGGTTCGCCCGCTTTGGACATCTTCCACAGCACGAAGTCCATCGGATTACGCTTCACGTCAACCACGTCCACGCGCGCACCGGCCTGGAGCTGGTCCAGATCCTGGCGGGAAAGCGCACCGTAGGTTGGGTCCGTCGGCACCGAGAACATCACGTCGCCGTTGTCCGCCACATAGGCGTGACCGCGCTCGATCAGCTTTTGGGTGATATCAATGATTTCATGGATATGGTGGGTCGCACGCGGCTCGCTGTCCGGGCGCAGAATATTTAAGGCGTCAAAATCCTTGTGCATTTCGGCGATCATGCGATCCACCAGCGCGACAAAGCTTTCGCCATTTTCATTAGCACGTTTAATGATTTTGTCGTCGATGTCGGTGATATTGCGCACGTACTTCAGGTTGTAGCCCAGGAAGCGCAGGTAGCGTGACACCACGTCGAACGCGACAAAGGTACGGCCATGGCCGATATGACAGAGATCGTAAACCGTAATACCACACACGTACATGCCGACTTCCCCGGCATGGATAGGTTTAAATTCCTCTTTTTGGCGCGTCATTGTATTAAAGATTTTTAACATCGAAGATTCCATGTAAACACGTGTGTGGATTGTTTGTTCCTTATAATACCCATAATTCGGAGTACGGTCAGCACACAATGCAAGGTGATCGTGTCCTGTGGTTATGCTATAACAAGCCCCTATATGTGACCCGAGCACGGGTCGACGCACCACAATAACGGAACAGGATGCAAAAATGGTTACTTTCCACACTAATCATGGCGATATCGTAATCAAAACCTTTGATGACAAAGCGCCTGAAACAGTTAAAAACTTCCTGGACTACTGCCGCGAAGGTTTCTACAACAACACTATTTTCCACCGTGTGATCAACGGCTTTATGATCCAGGGCGGCGGTTTCGAGCCTGGCATGCGCCAGAAAGAGACGAAAGAAGCGATCAAAAACGAAGCGAACAACGGCCTGAAAAACACCCGTGGTACGCTGGCAATGGCCCGTACTCAGGCGCCACATTCTGCAACCGCACAGTTCTTCATCAACGTAGCGGACAACGACTTCCTGAACTTCTCTGGCGAAAGTCTGCAAGGCTGGGGCTACTGCGTATTCGCAGAAGTGGTTGAAGGGATGGACGTGGTCGATAAGATCAAAGCCGTTTCTACTGGCCGCAGCGGTATGCACCAGGACGTTCCTAAAGAAGACGTTGTGATCACAAGCGTGACCGTCAGCGAGTAATTCGTGGCGACACTCTTTATTGCGGATCTACATCTGCAAACAGAAGAACCGGCGATAACCGCCGGTTTTCTGCGTTTTTTACGCGGTGAAGCGAAAAACGCCGACGCGCTGTACATTCTGGGCGACCTGTTTGAGGCCTGGATTGGCGACGACGATCCGAACCCGCTGCACCGTGAGATGGCTGCGGCCATTAAAACGCTGGTGGATTCCGGCGTCCCCTGCTATTTCATTCACGGCAACCGTGATTTCCTGATCGGCCAGCGCTACGCCCGCGAGAGCGGCATGACGCTGCTGCCGGAAGAGCAGGTGCTAAACCTCTATGGCCGCAATATTCTGATCATGCACGGCGACACGCTCTGCACTGACGATACCGGCTACCTGGCGTTTCGCGCCAAAGTTCACACCCCGTGGATCCAGAAAGTGTTCCTCGCCCTGCCGCTGTTTATTCGCAACCGCATCGCCGCCAGAATGCGCGCGGGCAGCAAGGCCGCCAACAGCAGCAAATCGATGACCATCATGGACGTCAACCCGCAGGCGGTGGTGAAGGTGATGGAGAAGCATCGCGTTCAGTGGCTGATCCATGGCCATACCCATCGTCCCGATGTGCATTCCCTTATCGCCAACGGCGAGCCCGCCCATCGCGTGGTTTTAGGGGCCTGGCACAGCGAAGGATCGATGGTCAAAGTCACGCCGGAAGGTGTTGAACTGATCGCCTTCCCGTTTTAACCCTCCCCGTCTTTTCGCCCATTTCCCGACCACGCAACCGTTTTCCTTGCCGGTATTACATGCTATTCTCTGTGCCCTCGAAAGCAGTGTGTTCCGCACCACAGGAGTTTTAAGACGCATGTCTTCCCGCAATAATCCGGCGCGTGTCGCCATCGTGATGGGGTCCAAAAGCGACTGGGCTACCATGCAGTTCGCCGCCGAAATCTTTGAAATCCTGAATGTTCCGCACCACGTCGAAGTGGTTTCCGCGCACCGTACGCCGGATAAACTGTTCAGCTTCGCCGAAAGCGCCGAAGAGAACGGTTACGAGGTGATCATTGCCGGTGCGGGCGGCGCAGCACATCTGCCGGGCATGATTGCCGCCAAAACGCTGGTGCCGGTACTGGGTGTTCCTGTGCAAAGCGCCGCGTTAAGCGGGGTTGATAGCCTTTACTCTATCGTCCAGATGCCGCGCGGTATTCCTGTCGGTACGCTGGCGATTGGTAAAGCGGGTGCGGCAAATGCCGCCCTGCTGGCCGCGCAGATCCTGGCGACGCATGATAAAGAGTTACATCAGCGTCTGGCGGAGTGGCGTAAAGCCCAGACCGACGAGGTGCTGGATAACCCGGATCCGCGGGGTGCAGCATGAAGCAGGTTTGCGTTCTTGGTAATGGTCAGCTTGGCCGGATGCTGCGTCAGGCCGGTGAGCCGCTGGGTATTGCCGTCTGGCCCGTCGGGCTGGATGCCGAGCCGGAAGCCGTGCCGTTCCATCAGAGCGTGATCACCGCCGAAATTGAACGCTGGCCGGAAACCGCCCTGACCCGCGAGCTGGCGCGTCATAACGCCTTTGTAAACCGCGACGTCTTCCCGATCATTGCCGACCGTCTCACGCAAAAACAGCTTTTCGACAAGCTCGGCCTCGCGACCGCGCCGTGGCAGCTGCTTTCCGATAAGCGCGAATGGGATGACGTCTTTGCGATGCTGGGAGACCTGGCGATTGTGAAGCGTCGCGTCGGCGGCTACGACGGCCGCGGGCAGTGGCGCCTGCGCGCGAACGACACCGCCGAGCTGCCGGATGACTGCTACGGCGAGTGCATCGTTGAGCAGGGCATTAACTTTAGCGGTGAAGTGTCGCTGGTTGGCGCGCGCGGGAATGACGGGCACACCGTTTTTTACCCGCTAACGCATAACCTGCATCAGGACGGGATTCTGCGCACCAGCGTCGCCTTCCCGCAGGCCAATGCTGACCAGCAGGCGCAGGCGGAAGAAATGCTCTCTGCCATCATGCATGAGCTGGGCTATGTGGGCGTAATGGCGATGGAGTGTTTCGTCACGCCGTCGGGTCTGCTGATCAACGAACTTGCGCCGCGCGTGCACAACAGCGGTCACTGGACGCAAAACGGCGCCTCCATCAGCCAGTTCGAGCTGCACCTGCGCGCCATCACTGACCTGCCGCTGCCGCAGCCGGTGGTGACCAGCCCGTCGGTGATGATCAACCTGATCGGCACCGATCTGAACTACAACTGGCTGAAGCTGCCGCTGGTGCACCTGCACTGGTACGACAAAGAGGTACGTCCGGGGCGTAAGGTCGGCCACCTGAACCTGAACGATACCGACACGGACCGCCTGAGCGCTACGCTGGAAGCGATTGTTCCCCTGCTGCCGCCAGAATACGCGAGCGGCATTGTCTGGGCGCAGTCAAAACTGAAGTAAGTATCCCCCGCCGGGGAGTTGACCTTCCCCTTCCCCGGCGTACAATTCCCGCCCATTGCTGCTCAGTTTTCTTCTGGAATCACCATGAACGATGGAACGGACTATCGCGCGATCCTCGCGTCCGATACCCCTTTAATCGACGTTCGCGCGCCGATCGAATTTGCCCAGGGTGCGATGCCCGCCGCACTCAACCTGCCCTTAATGAACGACGACGAGCGTGCCGCCGTCGGCACCTGCTATAAACGCCAGGGTCCGGACGCCGCGCTGGCGCTCGGCCATAGCCTGGTCAACGGCGAGACGCGAGAGGCGCGCATCAACGCCTGGCGGGAAGCCAGCCTGGCCCATCCTGAGGGCTACCTTTGCTGCGCGCGCGGTGGCCAGCGCTCACACATCTCCCAGGCCTGGCTGAAAGAGGCGGGAATCGATTATCCGCTGATCCGCGGCGGCTATAAGGCCCTGCGTCAGACGGCGATTCAGGTGACCATTGAGCAGTCACAAAAACCGATGGTGCTTATCGGCGGCTGTACCGGAAACGGTAAAACGCTGCTGGTTAAGCAGCATGCGCAGGGCATCGATCTGGAAGGGCTGGCGCACCATCGCGGCTCATCATTTGGTCGCACGCTCACCCCGCAGCTTTCCCAGGCCAGTTTTGAAAATCACCTTGCCGTCGAACTGCTAAAAAAAGACGCCGCGCGCTGGGTGCTGGAAGATGAAGGCCGGATGATTGGCTCTAACCACCTGCCGGAATGCCTGCGCGACCGCATGGTTGACGCCCCTGTCGTTGTCGTCGAAGACCCCTTTGAAGTCCGCCTGGAGCGCCTGCGCGAAGAGTATTTCGACCATATGTGGGCCGATTTTTCTGCTGCCTACGGCGAGAAAGCGGGCTGGAAAGCGTATAGCGAATATCTGCATCACGGCCTGTACGCCATTCGTCGCCGTCTGGGGCTGCAACGCTTCGCGGAATTTACCGCCCTGCTGGATGCCGCGCTTGTCGAGCAACAGCGTACTGGCAGCACTGACGCGCACTTCAGCTGGCTTGTGCCGCTGCTGAAGGATTATTACGACCCGATGTACGGCTATCAGCTGGAGAAAAAGGCGGAGAAGATTGTGTATCGCGGGACGTACGAAGAAATTGCTGAGTGGCTCGATCGCTGAAAAATAAAGCCGGGTGGCGAGGTAAAAGCAAAACGGCAACCTGGGTTGCCGTTTTTAATGTTTTTTCCCTCTCCCCGTGGGAGAGGGTCAGGGTGAGGGCATCAGGCCGCACCCTACATGACAACTTAGAAGTCGTAACGCAGACGCACCAGGTTCATGTCGCCCAGGTTGTCGGTGCTGGAGGTGAACACGTGTTCATAATCCACGCGGAAACCGTAATCCAGCTGGAAGCTGATACCCACACCATTGTCGATGCGCTGGTAGTTACGGCCATTCACGTACTCGATACGGTCGCCCATGAAGTACGGCTGGACGGATTTCACCGCATACTGACCAACAGGGAACTTGTAACCCGCAAAGTATTCAATACCCCATGCATCACCGGCGAAGTAGTCGTTAACGGACACTTTTTTGGTGGTCAGGAAGTTTTGATACCAGCCGCCGCCTGCGGAGAAGGTCCAGTTATCCGGCGTCCAGCTCAGGGCGGTACCAAGGATGTTCTGGTCGTAGGATTTGCTGTCGCCGTTGTCCGGGTTACGCATGTCCGCGCGGGTGTAGTTCCACGCTGCGCCCCAAGTCAGATCGGTGGTCAGGTGATAATCGATACCCAGTGAACCGCCGCCTTTACGCTTGTAGCGCAGGCCGTTGCCCGGCAGGTATTCGCTGTCTTCAAACAGGTAAGAGGCGTAGATGTCAGCATCGCCCACGGTTTTCTTGTACTTCAGCATCTGGCGTGAACGGTAAGAGCCGTCGTAGTCGCCATTAATCCCGTTACCTGGCGCCTGACCAATCATGTCGTAGTCCCAGATATCGGTTTTTGCGCCCACCACGTCATAGTACACGCTGTTCTGCTGGCCGAAGGTCAGCGTACCCCAGGTGTCGCTCTTCAGACCGGTGTAGAGCATACGGCGTGAAGTATCGTGCGCGCCGTCGGCGTAGTGGTTATCCCAGTTAAACTGCGCCGGAATGTTCACACCCAGCTCGTAGTAAGTGATCCAGCTGATGTCATCGAACAGGTAGTAGTCTGCCGCGAAACGGAAGCGGGTACCGCCGTCAAAGCCGTTGCGCTTGTAGCCGTTTTTGCCGTCATCGCCGGTCATGTTCTGGAACTGAGGACGAATACTACCGCCAACGGTGAAGTTCAGGCGGCTCAGCGGGTTACCCGCCTGCGGATCCTGTTTCAGAAGAGTGATTTCCGCCTGGGATGCGAAAGAAGCCAATGCCACTGCTGCGCCGATCGTTGTCGCCAGCGCTGTTTTTCTTATAGTCATTCTTTTTCCTTGATAGACACGCTGCTAAATATTTAGCTGGTGAATATTAACCGGAAAAATTCGGGCTGTGTGGGCGGGTTTTTAATGTTTTGTGCTACTAAATGCAGGGGCATTAACGATTTGTGCCGTTAAGCAATGACGCACCAGCAGAAATGCCGGTGCGTCATCATCACGTCAGTAAACTAGCTGACAAACTGGCGGAATAGCGCTTTACCTTTCAACAGCCGGGATCCGAGCCAGCCGCCGCACAGGGACAGCAGCACGGCGCCGCAGACGGGCAGCGTGAGCCACAGCCGCCAGTCGGGCTCCCACGGGAAGTCGAAGACTTTGCTCTGGAGTACCGCCAGCGCCGTTTCCGCCCCGATGGCCGCCACCAGGCCCGCCACCAGCCCGAGCAGGGCAAATTCGCTCCACAGCGTGGCGCGCAGCAGCCGTTTACTGGCCCCCAGCGTGCGGTAGACAACCAGCTCCTGATGACGCTGACGCATGCCGACCTGCACCTGCGCCAGCAGCAGCAATATGCCACAGATCGTCACCAGCACCACCATCACCTCCAGCGCGCGGCTTACCTGCTCCAGCACCTGCCCGACCTGTTTAAGGATCGCGCCAATATCCAGCAGGCTCACCGTCGGAAATTCCCGGTTAAGCTGCGTCAGCATGCCGTTGCCGTTTTCCCAGCGGAAGCTGGTGAGCCAGCTCTGGGGCTGTCCGTCCAGCGCACCCGGCGGGAAGATGAAGAAGAAGTTTGGCCGCAGGCTTTCCCAGTCCACTTTACGCAGGCTGGTAACTTTGGCGGTGAAATCCTGGGTATCACCGGTGAAGGTCACGCTGTCGCCGAGGTTCACGTTCAGGCGTGTCGCCAGCCCCTCCTCCATCGACACTTCCCCCGCTTTCGGCGGCCAGGTGCCAGCAACGATCGGGTTATGGTCCGGACGTTTCGCCTGCCAGGTCAGGTTGAGTTCGCGGTTGAGCGATTCATCCTTATTTCCCTCCGTCGACTGGCCGTTGATCTGCGTCAGTCGGGCGCGCACGATCGGATAGAACGACTCGGGAATAATGTGATGCTCGGACAGGAAGCCCTTCAGCGGCGTCACCTGCTCGGGCGCGATGTTGATCAGGAAATAGTTCGGGCTTTCTGGCGGAAGCTGCTGCTGCCAGCGATCCAGCAGATCCCCGCGCAGCACCAGCAGAAGCGCCAGCAGCATAAACGACAGCGAAAATGCCGAGAGCTGGCTGAGGGTAGACCACGGCTGGTGCAGCAGTCGGTTAACCGCTAACCGTATGGAAAGTGATTTAACTGTCAGCTTTCTCAGCACATTAAGCAGTATCCAGCCCACTACGCCGCACAGCAGCGCCAGCACCACCGCGCCCGCCAGCACCGCCCACAGCAGCGTACTGCCGCCCATCAGCCAGGCCAGCAGCCCGACCGCCACCGCAATAATCACCGGCAGGTAGAACTTCAGCGGCCAAACGCTGGCCACCACATCGCGGCGCAGCACGCGCAGCGGCTGGGTGGCGAGCAGCAGTCGGTACGGGCGTAACCCCACCAGCAGGGAGATCGTCGTCATCGCGCCGATTGCCCACAGCCACGGCCAGAGGCTGGCAGGCGGTAATGCGGCGGGCAGTACCGGTTTGAGCAGCACCATCAGAAGCTTTTCAAACAGCAGCCCTATCGCCCCGCCGGTCAGAGCCGACAGCGCCAGCACCATCAGCCACTGGCCGACAATCAGCTTGCGCAGTTGCGCGCGGCCCGCGCCGAGGGTTTTGAGGATCGCCACCAGATCGTAACGGCTGCGGCAGTAGTGCCCCATCGCCACGGCAACCGCCGCAATGGCAAGCAGCAGGGTTAACAGCGCCGACAGCAGCAGGAACTGCTGAGAACGCTCAAGAGATTTGCCGAGCGCCCCGTCATCCTGCTCCAGCCCGTACCAGCGGTGTTCCGGCTTGAGCTGCGGCAGGAGCCATTTTTCGTACGCCTCCAGCTGAGCTGGCGTTCCGCCAAACTTATACCGCCAGGTGACACGGCTTCCCGGCTGGACGGCGTGGGTTTTCGCCACATCCGCGGTGTTCATCAGCAGGCGCGGCGCAAGCTGGAACGGATTAAATCCGGAGTCGGGCTCCTGCACCACTTCCCCAGCAATTTTGAGTGTCGCGTCGCCGACATCGATACTGTCGCCGGGTTTCAGGTTCAACAGCGCCATCAGTCGCGATGCCAGCAGGACCGTACCGGCCGTCGGTTTTAGCCCCGGCGGGCTGGTTTGTAAGTCACCGTACATCGGGTAGATGTCATCCACGGCTTTTACGCTGGCAAGCTGCGGCGTGTCGCCCGCAAAGGTCATGGTCTGAAAGGTGATCTGCTCCCCTACTTTCAGCCCCTCTGTGCGCGCTTCCTCAATCCAGCCCGGCGGCACGGGGCGAGAACTTTGCAGAGCCCGGTCCCCGGCCATAAATTCCCGACTCTGCTGGCTAAGCCCTTTCTCCATACGATCGCTGACGCTACCGAGCGCCAGCACGCAGGCCACCGCCAGGCTCAACGCCAGCCAGACAATCAGCAGCGAGGGCGAGCGCCACTCGCGCCAGAACCAGCGGGCAATCATGCTTCCTCCTGAAGAATACCGTTCACCAGCCGCAGGCGGCGGTCGCAGCGGGCGGCCAGCTGCGGGTCGTGGGTAACCAGAATCAGCGTGGTGCCGTGCTCGCGGTTGAGGGAAAACAGCAGATCGGCAATTTTGTCCCCGGTTTTACGGTCGAGATTGCCCGTTGGCTCATCGGCAAACAGCACTTCCGGGCGCCCGTTAAACGCCCTGGCCAGCGCCACGCGCTGCTGCTCACCGCCGGAAAGCTGTGCCGGAAGGTGGTCGAGACGTTTTCCCAGCCCCAGCTGTTCCAGCAACGCCTTCGCGTGATCGCGGCTTTCACGGGTATTTTCACCGCGCAGCAGGCCAGGTAGCTCAACGTTTTCCAGCGCGTTCAGCGTCGGGATCAGCATGAATGACTGAAAGACAAACCCGATATGCCGGGCTCGCAGCGCGGCGCGGGCCTCTTCATCAAGCGCGTGGAGGGGCTGGCCGACCAGGTTCACTTCCCCACTGCTGCCATCGTCCAGACCGGCGAGAATGGCCAGCAGCGTGGACTTACCGGAACCGGATTCACCAATCAGGGCGATGGTTTCGGCACGTTTGACAACGAGTTCAACTCCGGTGAGGATGGAAAGCTCGTGTTCCCCCTGACCGACGGACTTCTTAAGACGATGAACTTCAACAATGTTTTCCGCTGGCATTTGCCCTTCCTGTTTTTGATGCTGATGACCTTCCGCGCGGCGGCTGCGGACACGTTATTGATTCTGGGCGACAGCCTGAGCGCGGGCTATCGTATGGCCGCCAGTGCGGCCTGGCCCGCCCTGCTCAATGATAAATGGCAGTCCCGGGCCTCTGTCGTGAACGGCAGCATCAGCGGCGATACGTCGCAGCAAGGCTTATCGCGCCTGCCTGCCCTGCTTAAGCAGCATCAACCGCGTTGGGTGCTGGTCGAACTGGGCGGTAATGATGGTTTGCGCGGCTTCCAGCCTCAACAAACGGAGCAAACGCTGCGGACCATTTTGCAGACCATTAAGGCCGCCGATGCCCAGCCGCTGCTGATGCAAATTCGCCTGCCCGCTAACTACGGCCGTCGGTATAATGAGGCGTTTAGCGCGATCTATCCTAAGCTAGCCAAAGAGTTTGATATTCCGCTGCTGCCATTTTTCATGGAAGAGGTCTATCTGAAACCCCAGTGGATGCAGGATGATGGCATTCACCCCAATCGCGATGCCCAGCCGTTTATTGCCGACTGGATGGCAACCCGGCTGGCTCCTTTAGTAAAACATGACTCGTCAAACAGCTGAGAACCTGACAGGTAAAGTTATGCAAAAATCGGTCTTAATAACAGGATGTTCCAGCGGAATTGGCCTTGAAAGCGCCCTTGAACTGAAACGTCAGGGGTTTTGGGTGCTGGCAGCCTGCCGCAAACCCGAGGATGTCGAACGCATGCGAGGGCTGGGATTTACCGGCATTCTGCTGGATCTCGATTCGCCAGAGAGCGTAGAGCAGGCCGCCGATGAGGTTATCGCCCTGACCAACAACCGTCTTTACGGTCTGTTCAACAATGCGGGCTACGGCGTGTACGGCCCGCTACAGACTCTCTCACGGGAACAGCTGGAGCAGCAGTTCTCCGCAAACTTTTTCGGGGCGCATCAGCTTACCATGCGCCTTCTCCCGGCCATGCTGCCGCACGGCGAAGGGCGGATTGTCATGACCTCCTCGGTGATGGGCCTGATCTCCACACCGGGCCGCGGGGCTTACGCTGCCAGTAAATATGCGCTTGAAGCCTGGTCCGATGCGTTGCGCATGGAGCTGCGCCACAGCGGTATTAAGGTCAGCCTGATTGAACCCGGTCCGATCCGCACCCGCTTTACGGAAAACGTTAACCAGACGCAGGCGGATAAACCGGTCGAAAATCCCGGCATCGCGGCGCGTTTTACGCTTGGGCCAGAAGCCGTCGTTGCCAAAGTGCGCCACGCATTTGAGAGCGATACCCCTAAAATGCGCTATCCGGTCACGCTGGTGACCCATGCCGTCGGCTGGTTGAAACGCCTGCTGCCGGGGAGGATGATGGACAAAATTTTGCAGGGTTGAGTTGAAGCGACCACGCTTACCCCCATGTAAAGAGTAAACCGATAAAAGAGAATGCCGCATGTCCGTACAGAATATCGTCAACATAACTGAAGCTAACCTGCAACAGACGCTCGAACAGTCAATGACTAAACCGGTGCTGTTCTACTTCTGGTCTGAACGCAGCCAACACTGCCTGCAACTGACGCCGGTCCTGGAAAGCCTTGCCGCGCAGTACAACGGTCAGTTCATTCTGGCGAAGCTGGATTGTGACGCCGAACCGATGGTGGCTTCCCAGTTTGGCCTGCGTGCGATCCCAACCGTCTACCTGTTCCAGAACGGTCAGCCGGTGGATGGCTTCCAGGGGCCGCAGCCTGAAGAGGCGATCCGCGCCCTGCTGGATAAAGTCCTGCCGCGCGAAGAAGAGCTGAAAGCGCAGGAAGCCATGGCGCTGATGCAGGAAGGCAAGTACGACGAGGCGTTGCCGCTGTTAAAAGACGCGTGGCAGCTGTCGAACCAGAACAGCCAGATTGGTCTGCTGCTGGCAGAGACCCAGATTGCACTGCACCGCCCTGAAGACGCGGAAGCCGTGCTGAAAACGGTGCCGATGCAGGATCAGGACACCCGTTATCAGGGTCTGGTGGCGCAGATTGACCTGCTTAAACAGGCGGCGGATACCCCTGAAATTCAGCAGCTTCAGCAGCAGGTTGCGGACAACCCGCAGGATGCCGCGCTGGCAAGCCAGCTGGCGCTTCAGCTTCATCAGGTGGGGCGTAACGAAGAGGCGCTGGAGCTGCTGTTTAGCCATCTTCAAAAGGACCTGGGCGCCGCAGACGGACAGGCGCGGAAGATGTTCCAGGAGATCCTGGCCGCGCTGGGTACCGGTGACGCGCTGGCGTCGAAATATCGTCGTCAGCTGTACGCGTTGCTCTACTAGCAAAAAAATGCCCGGTGGCGCTAACGCTTACCGGGCCTATAAAAGCAGATATTACCCCGTCTTTTTCAACTGCGTCACCACCAGCTGGTGGCGCGCGTTGTAAAACTTCCGATAGGTCAGGTAGCAGGCAATGATGGTGGACAGGCTCGCCGTAGAGAGCAGCATAAACGTCACCATAATCTGGTATTTAATGGCTTTTACCGGATCGATACCGGCAAAAATCAGCCCCGACATCATGCCCGGCAGGCTCACCAGCCCCACCGTTTTGGCGGAATCCACCGTTGGGATCAGCGAAGAGCGAATGCTGTCGCGGATCAACCTCGCCGAGGCCACCTTCGGCGTCGCGCCAAGGCTTAGCTTCTCCTGAAGCTGCTGCCGTTCACTGCTGAACCGTTGCCCCAGATTGTTGTAGCACAACCCGACCGCCACCATCGCATTGCCCGCAATCATCCCGGAAATGGGGATCACCTGCATCGGCGTAAATTCTATCGAGCCGGAAAGCACCAGCACAGCCAGCGTTAACGCGGTCCCGGTAGTGATGGCGATCAACGACGAAATGAACGCTTTATCGATGTATTTACTGCGTTTCTGCGCGTTCCATGCCGCGTTAAAGCAGATAAATAGCACCATCAACAGGGTCAGCACGGCATGATTGACGTTGAAGATGTATTTCAGCACATAGCCGACGATGATGAGCTGAATGACCGCGCGGGCGATACTCCAAAGAATATCTTTTTCCAGCCCCAGCTTTTCCCGGTAGCTGACCACAATCGCCACCAGCACCAGGACCATTGACAGCGCCAGCGATTCGTTGGTTATGTTATGTTCACCCACGGTGAGCCTCCTCCATTTTCCCGCCCTGCGGCCTGAGCGTGATGATATCATCCGCATGGGTAATTTCATTTGAATCATGCGTCACCCACAGCACGGCAATATTCTGCTCCCGGGCGTAGCGATGGATAATGTCATTGACGTTGCGCTTGTTAGCGTCATCCAGCGCGCTGGTGATTTCGTCCAGCAACAGCGCCTTCGGCAAGAATTGCAGGTTACGGATCAGCGAGACGCGCTGCTTTTCCCCTCCCGACAGTTCGGCGATCGATTTGGTCAGCGTCTCCGGCGAAAGCCCGAACCGGGTCAGATCGTCGGTAAACTTTTTCGGATCAGGCGTTTGGTTGCGGATGTGCCAGGGGAAAACCAGATTGTCGTACACCGTGTCGCCAAACAGGGACGGCGTTTGCACGCAGTATGACACCTGCTGGCGATAGCTTTCCGGTGAAAGCGTGGCGATATCTTTTCCTGCAAACAGGATGGTTCCCTCCGTTGGGCTCAGTAGCGAAGCCACGATTTTCAGGAGGGTGCTTTTGCCGCAGCCGGAGGGACCGGTTATCAGTTTAAATTCGCCCGGAGAGAGACAAAAATCGACGTGCTGAAGGATGGTGTTATCACCCACACGAAAGCCAACATCCCTGATATCCAGAAGATTTTTTTTATTATTCATTCCGATTCCATTAACCGCTGTGATAAGAAGAGCCTTTAGCATAATCCTTTCCGCTACGCAGCGCGAATAGCCTTAACCTATAGCAAGTGTTAAACTTTTTGCCTGTTTATTGTCACCTCTATCACTACAGGAAGTCAGCAACATGACACATATCTTTTATGAGTTCTCCTCCCTGAAGCCTGGTGTTCCTGATGTGGAAACATTAATGGAAGTCATCAATTCTTCTGAACTCACGCGTTTTGTCATGGGTGCAGAGGTGGTCGATTTTGTTAAGAAGGCGCTCATCGTTAACACCACAATCGGTAGCTTTAAAAACTGCTATTTTGCTTTTGATGATGGGGCTTACTTTCTCGAGTTTGACGGCAAGGGTAAATCCAGACGCTTTACTGAGGTGCCTGACTGGTTCGTTTCCCCTGCGGAATTTGCCCGCTCGCAATGGCTGATTAACCATGACCTGGCCGATGTGAAGGCGACGGCGTTTATTGACGTGCTGATGTCCTACCCGCTTAAAGAGCGCCGGGCGCACTGCAATCTGCTGTTTGGTCTGGATCTGCATAAGGTCAATGTGGTTCCGGCACCTACAGCCCCTGCCGGAAAAATGGGCAATAAAAACGGAAAAACTACCAAGCCTCGCGTTACGGATCTCGGCTCTTTTGAGCTTTTTACCGCGTTCTTTGCGCGTATGAAAACCGCCGTCAATGCTAATGAATTCCCTACCCTACAGGTGCTGACCGGCCAAGAGGATCTTACAAAAGCGCCGCACAACTTAAAGCAAGGGATCAGAACCTGGTTTAAAGCGATTACTGGCGATCTGCCGCCGAACAACAAACGTGTCGGGGCGGGCAATGCGGTATTGTTCTGCGCTCCCGTTCGCGAGCAGATCCAGCAGATAGAGGCCATCGGCCTGGAAAAATACTATCAGGGCTTATCAAAAGCCATCGCTGACGCCGGGGATGGGTTTATCACTGACTTCAGCTATACCTGGTCTGAAAAGTAACGCTTTGCGCCCCGCATCCCGAACGGGGCGTTTTATTTCTGCCAGTCCGGTTCCCACCTCTTTACAGGGGCGAAATCCTGTTCGTTAGCCGATATACTTACGTTCAACAAATACGCAGTTTTCTCGTTACGGCATGCAAAACAGGAGGTTTTTATGCTCATCGTTGTTCCTGTCCTTATTTTCGTTGCGCTGGTTATCGTGGGCGCAGGCGTCAAAATTGTCCCGCAGGGTTACCAGTGGACCGTCGAACGCTTCGGTCGCTACACCAATACCCTTCAGCCGGGTTTAAGCCTGATCGTCCCGTTCATGGACAGAATTGGGCGCAAGATCAACATGATGGAGCAGGTGCTGGATATCCCTTCTCAGGAAGTCATCTCCAAGGATAACGCCAACGTCACCATCGATGCGGTGTGCTTTATTCAGGTGATTGATGCGCCAAAAGCGGCCTATGAGGTGAGCAACCTGGAGCTGGCGATCGTCAACCTGACCATGACCAACATCCGTACCGTGCTTGGCTCGATGGAGCTGGATGAAATGCTCTCCCAGCGCGACAGCATTAATACCCGCCTGCTGCACATTGTGGATGAAGCCACCAATCCGTGGGGGATCAAAGTGACACGCATTGAGATCCGCGACGTGCGCCCACCGGCAGAGCTGATTGCTTCCATGAACGCGCAGATGAAGGCCGAGCGTACCAAGCGTGCCTATATTCTTGAAGCCGAAGGGGTGCGTCAGGCTGAAATCCTGAAAGCGGAAGGGGAAAAACAGTCGCAGATCCTGAAAGCCGAGGGCGACCGTCAGTCTGCCTTCCTCCAGGCGGAAGCGCGTGAACGTTCGGCAGAAGCGGAAGCCCGCGCGACGCAAATGGTCTCCGAGGCGATTGCCGCCGGGGATATCCAGGCCGTGAACTACTTCGTCGCACAAAAATATACCGATGCGCTGAAGGAGATCGGCTCCGCGAACAACAGCAAAGTGGTGATGATGCCGCTGGATGCCAGCAGCCTGATGGGGTCTATCGCCGGAATTGCCGAACTGATCAAAGACGGCGGAAACGAGCGTAAAAAATGATTGAGCTCATCGTTGCACATCCTCATGCGTTCTGGCTAAGCCTTGGCGGACTGCTGCTGGCCGCCGAGATGCTTGGCGGCAACGGTTATCTGCTGTGGAGCGGGGTTGCCGCGGTGATTACCGGGCTGGTCGTCTGGCTGCTGCCTGTCGGCTGGGAGTGGCAGGGCGCGCTGTTTGCCGTGCTGACGCTGCTGGCCGCCTGGCTGTGGTGGCGCTGGCTGAACAAACGGGTGAAGGCGCAGAAGCCGGTCGACGCGCATCTCAACCAGCGTGGGCAGCAGATCGTGGGTAAACGCTTTACGCTTGATAACACGCTAATAAACGGACGCGGTCATATGCGCGTGGGGGACAGTTCGTGGCCGGTGGTGGCCGATGATGACCTCAGCGCCGGCACGCGGGTTGAGGTCATCGCGGTGGAAGGTATTACCCTGCGGGTTAAAGCCTGTTAGGCGTGGGTTTTACGGTGGCAGCAGCCGGAAAGATTGTCGATAATCGGGCACTCGGCGCTGTCATCTCCCGGGCAGGATTCTGCCAGCTGTAACAGTTGCTCACGCATCGCCTGTAATTCGATGATATGGCGTTCGATCTCCGCCACTTTTTCCAGCGTACGTTTTTTCACGTCGGCACTGTGGCGTTTCGGATCGTTAAACAGGTTAACCAGCTCGCCGCACTCCTCAAGGTTAAATCCTACCTGTCTTGCCTGGCGCAGTAACGTCAGTTCATCAAGATGCAGCTGCGTATAGCTGCGGTAGCCGTTCTCACTGCGCAACGGTGGCGTCACCAGCCCTTTTTCCTCATAAAAGCGAATCGCTTTGCTGGTTAAGCCGGTTTTTTTCGCAACATCGCTGATATTCACATTTCCCCCTTGACCTTCCCCTTGATGGAAGGTTTAACCTTCATAACAGTTAGCGAAAAGCAGAGTGAAGGTCAACAATTGACCAGAACATTATACGGGAGTTTTGTTATGTCTCACACTATCGACCTGACGCTGGACGGCCTCTCCTGCGGCCACTGTGTCAAACGCGTTAAAGAAAGCCTGGAGCAGCGTCCTGACGTGGAAAGCGCTGAGGTGACTATCGATCATGCCGCCGTGACCGGCAGCGCCAGCGCCGACGCGCTGATTGATACCATTAAACAGGCCGGTTACGGGGCGGAGTTAAGCCACCCAAAGGCTAAACCGCTGGCAGAATCATCATCCCCGTCGGAAGCACTGACAGCGGCCACTCCTGAGCTTCCGGTAGCTGATGACATTGATGACAGCCAACAGCTGCTGATCAACGGCATGAGCTGCGCCAGCTGCGTTTCCCGGGTACAAAACGCCTTACAGGCGGTACCGGGTGTAGCACAGGCACGGGTAAACCTGGCGGAGCGTACTGCGCTGGTGATGGGCAGCGCCTCCGCCGCAGAGTTAGTGCAGGCCGTGGAGAAAGCGGGCTACGGGGCGGAGGCCATCGAAGATGATGCCGAGCGCCGCGAGCGCCAGCAGGAAACGGCTGTCGCCACCATGAAGCGCTTCCGCTGGCAGGCGATTGTCGCCCTGCTGGTCGGTATTCCGGTGATGGTGTGGGGCATGATGGGTGACAACATGATGGTCACCGCTGACAACCGCACCCTGTGGCTGGTGATTGGTCTGATTACCCTTGCGGTGATGGTGTTTGCAGGCGGGCATTTCTATACCAGCGCCTGGAAGAGCCTGAAAAACCGCACCGCGACGATGGATACCCTGGTCGCCCTCGGGACCGGCGCGGCGTGGCTCTATTCGATGAGCGTTAACGTCTGGCCGCAGTGGTTCCCGATGGAGGCGCGCCATCTCTATTATGAAGCGAGTGCGATGATTATCGGTCTGATTAACTTAGGCCATATGCTCGAAGCCCGCGCGCGTCAGCGCTCGTCGAAAGCGCTGGAAAGATTACTCGATTTAACCCCGCCGACGGCCCTCGTGGTCACGGACGACGGGGAAAAAAGCGTTCCGCTCTCAGAGGTACAGCCGGGAATGACGCTGCGCCTGACCACCGGCGACCGCGTGCCCGTCGACGGTGAAATCACCCAGGGCGATGCCTGGCTGGATGAAGCGATGCTGACCGGCGAGCCGATTCCTCAGCAGAAATCTCAGGGCGACGCCGTGCATGCCGGTACGGTCGTGCAGGACGGCAGCGTGCTGTTCCGCGCCAGCGCGGTCGGGAGCCATACCACGCTGTCACGCATCATTCGCATGGTCCGCCAGGCGCAGAGCAGTAAGCCGGAGATTGGTCAGCTTGCCGATAAAATCTCCGCCATTTTTGTGCCGGTGGTCGTCGGTATTGCCCTGCTGAGCGCGGCAATCTGGTATTTCTTCGGCCCGGCGCCGCAGATTGTCTACACCCTGGTGATCGCCACCACGGTACTGATCATCGCCTGCCCTTGTGCCCTTGGCCTGGCCACGCCGATGTCGATTATCTCTGGCGTCGGACGCGCCGCCGAATTTGGCGTACTGGTCCGTGATGCTGACGCCCTGCAACGGGCAAGCACGCTGGACACCCTTGTTTTTGATAAAACCGGCACGCTCACCGAGGGCAAACCGCAGGTGGTGGCCGTCAGTACCGTTGGCTGTACGGAGACGGATGCCCTGCGCCTGGCCGCCGCGCTGGAACAAGGCTCCAGCCACCCGCTGGCGCGCGCCATCCTGGAGAAAGCCGGTGATGCTCGTCTACCGCAGGTAAGTAACTTCCGCACCCTGCGCGGTTTAGGGGTCAGCGGTGAAGCCGAAGGCCATACGCTGCTGCTGGGAAACCAGGCACTGCTGACTGAACACGGCGTTGATACGTCCGCGCTGGACGCTGAGCTGAACGCGCAGGCCTCTCAGGGCGCGACGCCGGTTCTGCTGGCGAGGGATGGTCAGGTGGCGGCGCTGCTGGCCGTGCGCGATCCGTTACGCCAGGACAGCGTAGATGCCTTACAGCGCCTGCACCGCGCGGGCTATCGTCTGGTGATGCTGACCGGGGACAACCCGACCACCGCTAACGCCATCGCCAAAGAAGCCGGTATTGATGAGGTGATCGCGGGCGTGCTGCCGGACGGCAAAGCGGACGCCATCAAGAACCTGCAAAGTCAGGGTCGCCAGGTGGCGATGGTGGGCGACGGCATCAACGACGCCCCGGCGCTGGCGCAGGCTGACGTAGGTATTGCGATGGGCGGCGGGAGCGATGTCGCCATTGAAACCGCGGCGATCACCCTGATGCGCCACAGCCTGATGGGCGTGGCGGACGCGCTGGCGATTTCGAAAGCCACGTTGCGCAACATGAAGCAGAACCTGCTGGGGGCGTTCGTCTATAACTCGCTCGGCATTCCGATTGCCGCCGGGATTTTGTGGCCGCTGACCGGTACCCTGCTGAACCCGGTTGTTGCGGGTGCGGCGATGGCGCTCTCGTCAATTACCGTGGTGAGCAACGCTAACCGTCTGCTGCGGTTTAAACCGAAAGATTGAACCTTGTACCCGTACGCGCTAGCATGAACCTTTCCGTTTATGGAGCGCGTATGGGTCTGTTTAATCGTATAAAAACATCGTTTCGCGCCCTTTTTCCCCGCCGTTATGCCTGGCCCGGTATGGATATTTCGCTTCTGGGCGGGCAGCATCTGCACCTGGTGGGAAGCATTCATATGGGCACGCAGGATATGTCCCCCCTGCCCTCCGGCCTGATTAAACTACTGAAGCGCGCCGACGCGCTGATCGTCGAAGCCGACATCTCCGGCCATGAATCGCCGTTTGCCGGGCTGGAAAGCGACCGCCCCCTGGCGGAACGTCTTAACGAGACGCAGCTGGCTGAGCTTACCCGTCTTGCGGATGAGACCGGCGTTTCGCTCTCTATGCTCGACACCCTGCCCCTGTGGCAAATTGCCATGGTGCTACAGGCAACCCAGGCGCAGCGCCTGGGGCTGCGCGGCGATTACGGTATCGATTATCAACTGCTGAATGCGGCAAGGGCGCGCAACCTGTCCATCATTGAACTGGAAGGCACGGACAGCCAGATTGCGCTCCTTCGCCAGCTTCCCGATGACGGCCTGATACTGCTGGATGATACCCTGACCCACTGGCACACCAACGCGCGTCTGCTGCAAACGATGATTGGCTGGTGGCTGGATGCGCCGCCCGCAGACGGTAAGCTGGCGTTACCGTCGACGTTCAGTGAATCGTTGTATGATGTGCTGATGAACGCGCGCAACCAGGCGTGGCGGGAGACGCTATATGCCCTGCCTGCCGGTCGTTATGTTGTCGCGGTTGGCGCGTTGCATTTGTACGGAGAAGGGAATTTGCCGTCGCTGCTGAAATAAAAAAATGGCCAATATTTCTATTGGCCCGTCAAAGAGGAATTTCATCGTTTTTATTATACCGAAGTGACCTTCGGCTACGCCGATTGTCGCTCAAAGTAACCATCACTGCCAATACTATTGCGCAAGATGGTGCTATTTTTTAGACAAACGTCAGGCGTATGCTGCTGGCATGAATCGTCTGTCGTAAGAAGGATAGCCATGACTCCCGCCGTTAAATTACTCGAAAAAAACAAAATTTCTTTCCGGATCCACACCTACGATCACGATCCGAACGAAACCAACTTTGGTGATGAAGTGGTGCGCAAGCTGGGGCTGAACGCGGACCAGGTCTACAAAACGCTGCTGGTCGCGGTGAACGGCGATATGAAGCACCTCGCCGTAGCAGTAACGCCCGTCGCCGGACAGCTTGATCTGAAGAAAGTGGCCAAAGCGCTGGGAGCGAAAAAGGTCGATATGGCAGACCCGATGGTTGCGCAACGCACAACGGGTTATCTGGTCGGCGGGATCAGCCCGCTCGGTCAGAAAAAGCGTCTGCCCACGCTGATCGATGCGCCTTCGCAAGAATTTGAAACGATCTATATTTCTGGCGGCAAACGCGGGCTGGATATCGAACTGTCCGCAGGCGATCTGGCGAAAATGCTGGACGCGAAATTTGCGGATATTGCGCGCCGGGATTGAGAAAATTGCCCGGTGGCGCTGCGAGGTAAAAGCAAAACGGTAACAGGCGTTACCGTTTTTTGTGTTCGCGCCCTCTCCCGGTGGGAGAGGGTTGGGGTGAGGGCATCAGGCCGCACAACACTACTGCCAGCTCACCTCACCTTTCGGCTCATACGCGTTCACGTCAATCGGTGAATTTTGCTGGATAAACTGCTTCAACACTTCCGCATCAATAAACCCGGTATTTACATAGCCCGGTTTGTTATCGATATGCGGATAGCCGTCGCCGCCGGTGGCGTTAAAGCTTAACGTTGCCAGGCGGTAGGTTTTCGCCGTATCAACCGGTTCGCCTTTGATTTTGAGATCGTTGAGCTTACCGTCCTTCGCGACGAAGCTGACGTTAGCAAACTGCGGATACGCCCCGGAATCTGGCTTCATCTGCGCCACGGCGGTCAGGTAGTCAATCACCTCCTTCCCGCTCATGTCCGCATAGACCACCACGTTGCCAAACGGCTGCACTTTGAGCACGTCTTTATAGGTGATGTCTCCGCCTTCGATGGAGTCACGAATACCGCCGCCGCTCATCACGGCGAAATCCGCATTCGTGCGCGCCATCTGCGCGGCCAGCACCAGACGCCCCATGTTGGTCTGCACGAAGCGGACTTTGCTGCGGTCCCCTTCCAGTCGTCCGTTAAGCGTGCCAATCTTCACGTCCAGCTGCGCTTTCCCTTTGCTCTGGAACGGCGTCAGCAGAGAGAGCATCTGCTGGTTTTCAGCGATCTCTGGCGTGTAGAGTACCCGCTCGCTTTTGCCGTCCGGGTAGGTCACTTTCTTCTTCAGGTTGACCGGGATGAGCTGATAGTGCACCAGCTTCATCTCGCCGTTACGGAATTCGAAATCCGCGCGGCCAACGTATTTACCCCACTCGTGGGCCTGTACAATCCAGATCCCGTTCTGACGATCCGGCGCGCACGGCGTGCCGGGCACATAATCTACCTGCTTTTTATTCTCAGAAGCCATGCAGACCGGATCCTGCGAATGACCGCCCACAATCATCGCCAGCGAGCCCGCTGGAAGGCTGCGCGCCATCTCCACGTCGCCCGGCGCGTTAGAGCCGTGCTGACCGTTATCGTAATGCCCCATGTGGGTGGTCGCGATAATCACATCCGGTTTTTCATTCTGCTGCAACTCCTGGATCACCAGCTTCGCTTCGTCCGCCGGTTTACGGAATTCGATGTCGGTGAAAAATTCAGGGTTGCCAATTTTGGCCGTATCGTCGGTGGTTAAGCCGATGACCGCGATCTTCAGATCCTGACGCTTGAACAGCGCCCACGGTTTAAACAAGCGCTCGCCGGTGCTTTTCTGATAAATATTGGCGGAAAGGAACGGGAATTTGGACCACTTCTCCTGCTGGCGCAACACGCTCAGCGGATTATCAAACTCGTGGTTTCCGACCGCCATCGCATCGTAACCAATTAAATTCATGCCGCGGAAATCAGGCTCGGCATCCTGCAAATCAGATTCCGGTACGCCGGTATTAATATCCCCGCCCGACAGCAACAGCACGCTGCCGCCCTGGGCCGCGACCTCTTTACGAATGCCGTCCACCAGCGTTTTTTGCGCCGCCAGGCCATATTCACCGTATTCGCTGCGCCAGAAATGGCCGTGATGATCGTTAGTATGCAGAATGGTAATTTTATAGGTTTTATCTTTTTCATACGCCTGCGCGGGCAGGCTTGTTAGCCCCCATGCGGCGATGAGCGCCAGCGCGACGCCACGCTTCATTAACTTCATCTTCTCTCTCCCTGACCCATAGACAAACGCAAAAATTACAGTGACTCACAAGAATAGACAAATAAGTTTTCAGAATTGCGACTTTCTTCAAATGTCACGGACGGGTATGTTAGTCGGATAATAATTACTCCCTGCATCTCTAATAACAAATCGACGTGGTATTTATGGCAATCAGTGAATCAACCCAGCCCGTCCAGGGCGCTCCGGCGTCGCCGCCGAAATCGCGCACTTCCTTTAAAGTATTAGGCGCAATCAGTCTCTCTCATCTGCTCAACGACATGATCCAGTCGCTGATTCTGGCGATCTACCCGCTGTTGCAGTCTGAGTTCTCATTAACCTTCGTGCAGATCGGAATGATCACCCTGACCTTCCAGCTGGCCTCTTCGCTGCTACAGCCGGTGGTGGGCTACTGGACGGACAAATACCCGATGCCATGGTCGCTGCCCATTGGGATGTGCTTCACCCTGAGCGGGCTAGTGCTGCTGGCCATGGCGGGCAGCTATGAGGCGGTACTGGTTGCCGTGGCGCTGGTGGGAACCGGTTCATCGGTGTTCCATCCGGAATCGTCCCGCGTGGCGCGTATGGCCTCCGGCGGACGCCACGGGCTGGCGCAATCTCTGTTCCAGGTGGGGGGGAACTTTGGTAGCTCCCTCGGTCCTCTGCTGGCGGCGGTGATTATCGCGCCCTACGGTAAAGGCAACGTGGCGTGGTTTGTGCTGGCCGCGCTGCTGGCGATTGTCGTCCTGGCGCAAATCAGCCGCTGGTATGCCGCGCAGCATCGCGTAAATAAGGGAAAACCTGCCGCGAAGATAACCAACCCCCTTCCGCGCAATAAGGTGATCCTTGCCGTCAGCGTGCTGCTGGTGCTGATTTTCTCGAAATATTTTTATATGGCGAGCATCAGCAGCTATTACACCTTCTATCTGATGCAAAAATTCGGATTATCGGTACAAAACGCCCAGTTCCACCTCTTTGCTTTCCTGTTTGCGGTGGCGGCAGGCACGGTGATTGGCGGCCCTGTGGGGGATAAAATCGGACGTAAGTATGTGATTTGGGGCTCTATCCTCGGCGTTGCGCCGTTTACGCTTGTTTTACCGTACGCAACGCTGGAATGGACCGGAATATTGACGGTGATTATTGGTTTTATTCTCGCGTCGGCGTTTTCAGCCATTCTGGTCTATGCGCAGGAACTGCTGCCGGGACGTATCGGTATGGTTTCCGGCCTCTTTTTCGGTTTTGCCTTTGGCATGGGCGGCCTTGGCGCAGCCGTGTTAGGGATGGTTGCCGACCACACCAGCATCTTCCTGGTCTATAAAATCTGCGCTTTCCTGCCACTTCTGGGGATGTTGACCATATTCCTGCCTGACAACCGCCATAAAGCGTAACTTCACGGCTGCCAAAGTTAAACTTTGGCAGCCGGATAACCTGATGTCATAAGGCTTTCCTCTCCCTCCCCTCAGCAAATTTATCAAAATCTGCCTTTTTTCATGCTTATTGCCTTTTTATTGTGTTTTCAACAATTATTCATAAACATAAGCGTAAAAATTGTCATAAACTATTAATCGGCTTTTTGGTATTTGCACCAAAAATGGATCACCCATCGCAAAAGGAGACGGAATGCACCACGCCACACCGCTTATCACCACCATTGTTGGTGGACTTGTGCTCGCTTTTATTCTCGGCATGATTGCCAATAAACTGCGTATTTCGCCCCTGGTAGGCTATTTGCTGGCGGGCGTGCTGGCAGGGCCCTTTACGCCGGGTTTTGTCGCAGATACCAAACTGGCGCCTGAGCTGGCGGAATTAGGCGTGATCCTGCTGATGTTTGGCGTCGGGCTGCATTTTTCCCTGAAGGATCTGATGGCGGTAAAGTCGATCGCCATACCGGGAGCGATCGCCCAGATAGGGGTGGCGACGCTGCTGGGCATGGCGCTTTCGGCGGTGCTGGGCTGGTCAATCATGACCGGTATCGTATTTGGGCTGTGTCTTTCAACCGCCAGTACCGTGGTGCTGCTGCGCGCGCTTGAAGAGAGGCAGCTGATAGACAGCCAGCGCGGGCAAATCGCGATAGGCTGGCTGATTGTTGAAGATCTGGTAATGGTGTTGACGCTGGTTCTGCTGCCCGCCGTCGCCGGGATGATGGAAAAAGAGAATATCGGCTTCGCCTCGCTGGCACTAGATATGAGCATTACCATCGGTAAGGTTGTGGCGTTTATCGCCATCATGATGCTGGTGGGCCGCCGTCTGGTGCCGTGGATCATGTCCCGCAGCGCCGCCACGGGCTCGCGTGAACTGTTCACGCTTTCAGTCCTTGCGCTGGCGCTGGGCATTGCCTTTGGCGCCGTCGAGCTGTTTGACGTCTCCTTTGCGCTGGGCGCGTTCTTCGCCGGGATGGTGCTGAACGAGTCCGAGCTGAGCCACCGCGCCGCGCACGATACCCTGCCGCTACGTGATGCATTCGCGGTGCTGTTCTTCGTCTCCGTCGGGATGCTGTTCGACCCGTTGATCCTCATCCAGCAGCCGCTGGCCGTGCTGGGTACGCTGGCAATCATCATCTTTGGTAAGTCCGTTGCCGCCTTCTTCCTGGTGCGGATGTTCGGTCACTCGCCGCGCACGGCGCTGACCATCGCCGCCAGCCTGGCGCAGATTGGCGAGTTCGCCTTTATTCTTGCCGGTCTGGGGATGGCCCTGAACCTGCTGCCACAGGCGGGGCAAAATCTGGTGCTGGCGGGGGCGATCCTCTCCATCATGTTGAACCCGGTATTGTTTGCCCTGCTGGAGAAATATCTCGAGAAGACCGAAACCCTCGAAGAGCTGACGCTGGAAGAGGCGACAGAAGAAGAGAAACAGATCCCGGTGGATATCTGCAACCACGCGCTGCTGGTCGGTTTTGGCCGCGTCGGCAGCCTGCTGGGTGAAAAACTGATGGCTCAGGGCATTCCACTTGTAGTGATTGAAACGTCACGCACCCGCGTCGACGAACTTCGCGAGCGCGGCATCCGCGCGGTGCTGGGCAACGCGGCTAACGAAGAGATTATGAATCTGGCGCATCTGGACTGCGCTCGCTGGCTGCTGCTCACTATCCCGAACGGTTACGAGGCTGGCGAGATTGTCGCCACAGCCCGTGAAAAATGCCCGCATATCGAAATCATTGCCCGCGCCCATTATGATGACGAAGTGGAGTACATCACCGAGCGCGGCGCGAATCAGGTGGTGATGGGTGAGCGTGAGATTGCGAATACGATGCTGACAATGCTGACGAAACCGCCGGTTGAAGAGGCAGTAACGGGGTAAGTTTTGTGCTGCCTGATGCCCTCACCCTGACCCTCTCCCGCAGGGAGAGGGAACAAACACTAAAAACGGCAACCACAGGTTGCCGTTTTACTTTTACCTGTCCCAGTACGCCTCTTCGAGGCTGTCTTCCCGTTCCGGCAGCCCCCGCGTTAAGCGCGGAGAATGCTGGTTCAGCACCTGATAACTCACGCGGTTCGCGTACTTACACACCTGCGCCAGCGAGGAATAGGTCAGCCAGTCGAAGGTATGTTTGCTGGAATTCGGCACGTTGGTTTTGTGGTAGGCGTTGGCGGTAATGTCGTGCAGCAGCGCGGCCAGCGCGCCGTCGCCCGCGCCGTTGGTGTTCATGATCTTCTCAGGGCCACCCATATACGGTGCGATGTGAGAGAAGATACGCAGCGGGTTGATGCAGTCTTTATGACGCATAGCGCGGCTGAACTCGTACTGGTTAAATTCGGCGATTGCGCCCGGCAGCAGCGGGTGCTGGGTTTTACGCTTGCTCTCTTCTTCCGTGAAGCCCGCCATGTACAGCCCGACCGGCCCGGCGGTGCAGAGCACCAGGTCCACCCAGTCCAGCGCCTTATCAGACGCCAGCAGCGGATCGCTTTCACCGGTCAGCGCTTCGGCTTCTTCTTCATTCATCGCCAGAATCGAGACGTGTTCTTTCAGGAAGGCCTGCCACCACTCCGGGTTGTCGGCAATGACGAATTTGGTGCCCAGCGTCAGAACCACAGGCACGTTGTATTTCTTCGCGTACTCAATTGCCTTCATGGTTGCGTCCGGCATTGGTTCGCCCGGCTTGCAGCGCACCAGATAGGAGGTCAGTACCAGCGCAGACGCGCCCGCGATCACCTCTTCCGGGATACTTTCAGCGCGCAGCTTATTCATATGGCCGGGGCTGATGGCAAAGGTACGCTCGCCGGAATCGCTTATCAGCGTAAAGCAGCGGCCAATCGGCCCGTCAACGCCCTGTAAATAGTTCAGATCGGTGCGGCTGGAGGTATTGCACAGGTAGCGGTAGGCGTAGCCACCGATTTCGATATTGCTGCACATCACGCCAAGCAGCACCGAGCGGTCGTCTGCCAGTACGGAGTAGTTGTGCATGGTGTTGCCGATAGTGCCGCCGGCAAACTGGTGGGTGATAAGATTTTCGCGCACCAGCTCCTGATACAGCGCTTCAGCAACGTCATCCTCAATCACCAGCGAGTGCCCGGCGCTCAGACCGTAACGTGCGACAAACGCATCATCCACTTTGGCTTCAATGTCCACCAGCGTCTGATCGATACCGACCACCCAGGCAGCGCTGGTTTCGCTTTCCTGCTGAATTTGCTGTAACAGCGGATCGCGGGCATCGACGGGGAAATAGTGTTTGGACTTACGTTTACCGGGAAATTTCATGGTCTGAACTGTGCAAAGAATACGGGCCGGGAATGGTAGCACAAACCCGGCCCGTAACGCGATCAGCGGCGGGTGGTGACCAGTGACACCATCATGTCGATGTGTTCAGGGGAGTCGTTAAGCGCAGGAATGTATTCGTATTTCGTTCCGCCCGCCTCCATAAAGAACTCTTTGTTCTGGACGGCAATTTCTTCCAGCGTTTCCAGACAGTCCGCCGAGAAGCCCGGCGACATCACCTGAATGTGCTTCACGCCCTTCTCGCCCAGCATTTTTAGCGTTTCATCAGTATACGGGGTCAGCCAAGGTTCACGGCCGAAGCGCGACTGGAAGGTCATCATCACCTTCTCAGGCGGCAGGCCGAGGGCGGAGACCAGCTCGCGGGTGGTATCGCGGCAACGCTGGGGGTAATCGTCCCCTTCGTTCGCGAAACGCTGCGGAATACCGTGATAGGAGAGCAGCAGCAGATCCGGCTCGCCGTGTTTTTCAAACGACGCGCGCGCGCTGCTGGCAAGCGCCTGAATGTACAGCTCGTTATCGGCGTAGTCGCGGATAAAGGTGATACCCGGTATACGGCGGCGGGTCGCCAGAATGCGCCCCAGTTCGTCCCAGACGGCAGCTACCGTGGAGCACGAATACTGCGGATATAGAGCCAGCACCACAATGTGTTCAACGCCCTGCGCCAGCAGAGAGTCAACGGCGCTTTCCAGGGACGGCTTACCGTAGCTCATGCCGAGCGCAACGGGCATGTCCGGCAGGCGGGCGGCCAGCGCCTTCTCCTGACGACGGCTGTACACCATCAGCGGCGAGCCCTCTTCCATCCACACGGACTGATAGAGCTTTGCCACACGCGGGGAACGAATCGGCAGAATGACGCCACGCAGCACTGGCCACCACAGCAGTCTTGGGGTATCCACGACGCGCGTGTCGCTTAAAAATTGTCGCAGGTAGCGTTTTACCGCCGCTGGAGTAGGTGCTTCTGGGGTGCCCAGATTGGCAAGCAGGATGCCGGTTTTCGCCTGACTCATTCACGCCTCTTAACCATTTGATAGGCTGTCAATTGTAGCGGAAATGCGTTTAAACGAAACCCATTGCTGCAATAGGTAAGATGAGAATTTTTCTCACCCGGGGCTCCGGGTGAGAGAGGTGCGCTTAGCCGAGAATTTTTTCCAGCTCTGCACGTACGTCAGCCACGGCTTTGGTGCCGTCCACTTTCGCGTATTTGGTGTTACCCGCCTGCGCTTCTTTGGTGTAGTAGCCGATCAGCGGTGCGGTCATCTGATGGTATTCCACCAGGCGTTTACGCACGGTTTCTTCCTGATCGTCTTTACGGGTGGTCAGCTCTTCGCCGGTCACGTCGTCTTTGCCTTCAACCTTAGGTGGGTTGAATTTAATGTGGTAAACGCGGCCAGAAGCAGCGTGTACGCGACGGCCAACGATACGGTCAACGATCAGCTCGTCCGGTACGTCGAACTCCAGCACGTAATCCACGTTGATGCCCGCTTCTTTCATGGCGTCAGCCTGAGGAATGGTGCGCGGGAAGCCGTCCAGCAGGAAACCATTGCGGCAGTCTTCCTGAGCAATGCGCTCTTTTACCAGCGCGATAACCAGTTCGTCGGTCACCAGCTTGCCTGCGTCCATGATGTCTTTAGCTTGTTTGCCCAGCTCGGAGCCAGATTTAACAGCGGCACGCAGCATGTCACCAGTAGAGATTTGCGGAATACCGTATTTCTCCATGATGAACTGAGCCTGAGTTCCCTTACCCGCGCCCGGAGCGCCAAGCAGAATAATACGCATTGCGAAAATCCCCTCAAATGTCGATTCAATTTTTCAAAAGCGCTAAACAATACCACCAGAACGGGTATCGCTCAAGGAAGGCGGGGAGGCTGAAACGGTTAATGAGGGGAGATAATTTGGGAGAGTGCGGTCTGGTGCCCTCACCCTAACCCTCTCCCACAGGGAGAGGGAACTCTTTCACCCTCTCCCTGTGGGAGAGGGTCGGGGTGAGGGAAGATTACGCCAGCAGCAGCGCATTCACACGTTTAATGAACAGGTTAGGATCTTCCAGCGTACCGCGCTCGGCCAGCAGGGACTGATCCAGCAGCAGTTCAACCCACTCCGCAAAGCGGGCGTCGTCCTGGGTATCCGCCGCGCGTTTCACCAGCGGATGATCCGGATTAAGCTCAAAGATATATTTCACTTCCGGCACGGCCTGGCCCGCCGCAGCGAACAGTTTCGCCATCTGGGTGCTCATTTCGTCCGCATCGGTGGTGACAATGGCTGGCGTATCGGTCAGACGGTGCGTGAAGCGCACCTCTTTCACGCGGTCACCCAGCAGGGTTTTCACGCGCTCAATGAACGGCTCCAGCGCCTTCTCGGCTTCTTTCGCGCTTTCGTCCACTTCATCTGCCAGCTTGTCGATGGACTCGTCAGCTTTGGCAACGGACTGGAACGCCTTACCGTCGAACTCGGTCAGGTAGTTCATCATCCATTCGTCGATGCGGTCAGACAGCAGCAGCACTTCGATGCCTTTCTTACGCAGCAGCTCCAGGTGCGGGCTGCTCTTCGCTGCCGCATAGCTGTCGGCGGTGATGTAGTAGATCTTCTCCTGCCCTTCTTTCATGCGGGAGACGTACTCTTCCAGCGACACGGTCTGGGCGGAGGAGTCGTTGTGCGTAGAGGCGAAGCGCAGCAGTTTAGCGATAGCTTCCACATTCGCGGTGTCTTCCGCCGGACCTTCTTTCAGCACCAGGCCAAACTGTTTCCAGAAGGTCTGGTATTTTTCCGCATCGTCCTTCGCCAGTTTTTCCAGCATCTGCAACGCACGTTTGGTCAGGGCGTTGCGCAGGTTACGGGTGACGGTGCTGTCCTGCAGAATTTCGCGGGAGACGTTCAGCGGCAGATCGTTGGAATCGATCAGGCCGCGCACAAAGCGCAGATAGTTCGGCATGAACTGCTCGGCGTCGTCCATAATGAACACGCGCTGCACGTACAGCTTCAGGCCGTGCTTGTGATCGCGGTTCCACATGTCCCACGGTGCCTGTGCCGGGATGTACAGCAGGCTGGTGTACTCCTGCTTACCTTCCACACGGTTGTGGCTCCAGGTCAGCGGATCGGTGAAGTCGTGGGCGATGTGCTTGTAGAATTCGTTGTACTCGTCGTCTTTAATTTCAGCTTTGTTACGCGTCCACAGCGCCTGCGCCTTGTTGATTTTCTCCCAGGAAACCACGGTTTCGCCGTCTTTCTCTTCCTGTTTTTCAATCTCAACCGGCAGCGCGATGTGGTCGGAATACTTGCTGATGATGGAGCGTACGCGCCAGTCGTTCAGGAAATCGTCTTCGCCTTCACGCAGGTGCAGGGTGATTTCGGTGCCGCGATCCGCTTTGGTGATGTCATCAACGGTGTACTCGCCTTCCCCTTTGGATTCCCACAGCACGCCGTTCTCGGCGCTGTCGCCCGCGGCGCGAGTGCGCACGGTGACTTTGTCCGCCACGATGAACGCCGAGTAGAAGCCTACGCCGAACTGACCAATCAGCTGGCTGTCTTTCGCCTGGTCAGAGCCCATGGACTCAAGGAACGCTTTGGTGCCGGATTTGGCGATGGTCCCGAGGTGGTCGAGCACCTCGTCGCGGTTCATCCCGATGCCGTTATCGGCAATCGTCAGGGTGCGGTTCTCTTTATTGAACGAGACGCGCACGCGCAGTTCGCCGTCGCCTTCATACAGATCCGGGTTAGACAGCGCGCGGAAGCGCAGCTTGTCCGCCGCATCGGAGGCGTTGGAAATCAGCTCACGCAGGAAAATTTCTTTGTTGGAATACAGGGAATGGATCATCAGGTGCAGAAGCTGTTTTACTTCTGACTGGAAACCACGGGTTTCTTGTCCTTTCATCTAAGTCGACCTCAACAATGCCATTTAATGGGGTTGTAAAACGTTGAGTGAGAGATGGGGATAAAGGGGGAAATTTTCAAGCGGAGGCCGCGCGCGCAGCCTCCGTTTGGTCAGAAAATAATCTTGTGACGTCCGGCCAGCGAGTGCGACAGCGTGGTGCCGTCGACCATCTCCAGCTCACCGCCGACCGGCACGCCGTGGGCGATGCGGCTGGCGTCAACGCCGTACTGCGCGCACAGTTCGGCGATGTAGTTGGCGGTTGCCTCCCCTTCCACCGTGGGGTTGGTGGCGAGGATCACCTCTTTGATGGTTTCCGACTCCAGGCGCTGCTCCAGACGATCGAGACCGATATCGTCCGGGCCGATGCCGTCCAGCGGGGAGAGATGCCCCATCAGCACAAAATAGCGGCCGGAAAACTGCCCGGTTTGTTCGATGGCGTAGATGTCCGCCGGACTCTCCACCACGCAAATCTGACCGTTTTCCTGACGACGCGGGTTCGTGCAGATGTTGCATACGTCCTGCTCGGTAAAGGTACGGCAATCCGCACAGTGACCAATTTCTGACATGGCGCGGGTCAGAGCCTGCGCCAGGCGCATCCCGCCGCTGCGGTCGCGCTGCAATAGCGTAAACGCCATACGCTGCGCCGACTTCGGGCCAACGCCCGGCAGGCAGCGCAGTGCTTCCATTAACTGCGTGAGCAGCGGACTGGTTTGCATCAGAATGGCATCTTAAAGCCCGGCGGCAGTTGCATACCGCTGGAAACAGAGGCCATTTTCTCTTTCTGGGTTTCGTCGATACGGCGAGCGGCATCGTTAAACGCGGCTGCAACCAGATCTTCCAGCATCTCTTTGTCGTCTTCGAGCAGGCTCGGGTCGATTTCCACGCGACGGCAGTTATGCGCACCGTTGATGGTCACCTTGACCAGACCGGCACCGGATTCACCCGTGACTTCCAGCTGAGCGATCTCTTCCTGCATCTTCTGCATTTTTTCCTGCATCTGCTGAGCCTGCTTCATCAGGCCACCCAGACCGCCTTTTCCACCAAACATAGGCTTCTCTCTTCTTTCACGTTAAGGATTACAACCGTAAGTCAGACTCACGATCAAATGGGGCGAATACTCTCTTCATCCAGATCGGCGTCGAAGAACCGGCGCAGGGTCTGGATGTTGTTATCCGCAATTATCGCCTCGCGCGCCTGCGCGAGCTTCTCTTCATAAATGGCCTGACGCCACTCGAGCGGCGTTTTCACCGCCGGATTATCATCTTCAATGATAGTCAATTCAACCGGCACACCCTGTAATGCGGTAAGCGCCTCGGCCAGCGCCTTTTGCGCGCCTGGGGAGTTGAGGTGCCGCTGGCCAGGGCGCAGGTGCAGACGCACCTGATTGCCTTCCTGCTCTTTCCAGGCATTCAGCGCGACCTGCTCCACCAGCTTCGGCAGCTGAAGTTTGCTGACCTCAGCGGCCCAGGCGTCGCGCTCGATGGACTCTTCCGCGAGCTTCGCGGACAGCTCCGGCGTTTTTTCATGCTCCAGCGCCTTTTTCAGCGCTTTTGGCGTGGCGACCACTTCCTTGACCGTTTCAACAACGGTAGTCGCCTTCCAGCGGTATGCCTCTTCTTTCGCCGGGGCTTTTTGCTCGAGCGCGGACGGTGCCGGACGCGACTGCACGCGCTCCGTTACCGAGGCCAGTCGTTCAAGCGCGGCGTTGTTCACCGGCCGCGCTCTTGCAGGCGCTGCCGGTTCACTCTTTTTTGGTTTGGTTGCTCCCTGCGCACGTTGCAACTGGCTTCGTGCGGCAAGCACCGAACTGGTGGCATCCGACAGCGGCACGTTTTGCGGCGGCGGAGATGCCGGTTGCGGTGGCACCTGCTGCGGTGACATTACCGCGGTCGGCGCAACCGGCGCAAAGGACTGCCGGGGCGTTTCCGGCTCCGGCAATGGCTTGCGCGGATGGAAGGCCAACGCACGCAGCATCGTCATTTCAACGCCCATCCGGCGATCCGGTGCAAACGGCAGCTCTTTGCGGCCGATCAGCAGCGTCTGATAATAAAGCTGAACGTCAGCCGGCGGCACGGTGCGCGCAAGTTCACGCATCCGCTGTTCAATGGTCGCCATGTCCGCGCCAATGGCCGACGGAGACAGTTGCAGCATCGCCACGCGGTGCAGCAGGCTGAGCATCTCGACCAGCAGCGCTTCCCATTCAATGCCACGGGCGGCGGCATCGTTGACGAGCGTCATCACCCGCTCACCGTTGGCGGCGATCATCGCTTCAATAAGCGACAGCGCCTGATCGTCATCCAGCGTGCCGAGCATGGTGCTGACCGCGTCGGTGGAGAGTTTACCGTCACCGCTGGCAATCGCCTGGTCGGTCAGGCTTAGCGCATCGCGCAGGCTGCCGTCCGCCGCACGGGCCAGCAGTTGCAGCGCGCGCGGTTCATGAACAATGTTCTCTTCATCGAGAATATGCTCAAGCTGAGCGCGGATCTGCTCAACGTCGAGCGCCTTCAGATGGAATTGCAGGCAGCGTGAGAGGATCGTGACCGGCAGCTTTTGCGGATCGGTGGTCGCCAGCAGGAATTTGACATGCGCAGGCGGCTCTTCCAGCGTTTTCAGCAGGGCGTTGAAGCTGTGGCGCGACAGCATGTGCACTTCATCGATCAGATAGACCTTGAAGCGGCCGCGCGCCGGGGCGTACTGCACGTTGTCGAGCAGATCGCGGGTGTCTTCCACTTTGGTGCGCGAGGCGGCGTCGATCTCAATCAGATCGACAAAACGCCCCTGCTCGATCTCACGACAGTTGTCGCACACGCCGCACGGGGTGGCGGTGATCCCGGTTTCGCAGTTCAGACCTTTTGCCAGCAGACGGGCAATAGAGGTTTTACCGACGCCGCGGGTGCCGGAAAAAAGATAGGCGTGATGGATGCGACCTAGCGACAAGCCGTTCGCCAGGGCCGTCAGCACATGTTCCTGACCGACAACGTCAGCAAAGGTTTGTGGTCGCCATTTACGGGCTAACACCTGATAACTCATGGGCAGGCTCTGCAACGCTGGAAGGTGAATTAATGGAGGGGAATGCTATCACAACCTCACCCATTGAGCGAGGTTGTGAGATACGGGATTAATGTCCCGGGAATGGCACCAGGCTGTAGCTGGTAATACCCTGTTTTTCCAGACGCTGCTCGCCGCCGAGATCGAACAGGTTGATGATGAATGCCGCGTCGGTCACTTCCCCGCCCAGACGACGGATCAGCTTCACGGTCGCTTCGATGGTGCCGCCGGTTGCCAGCAGATCGTCCACCACCAGCACTTTGTCGCCTGGCTTGATAGCATCAACGTGAATTTCCAGCTGATCGGTGCCGTATTCCAGCTCATAGCTCTCAGCAATGGTTTCACGCGGCAGTTTGCGCGGCTTACGCACCGGCACAAAACCCACGCCCATCGCCAGCGCAACCGGTGCGCCAAACAGGAAGCCACGGGCTTCAGTACCTACTACTTTGGTGATCCCGGCGTTTTTATAACGCTCAACCAGCAGTTCAATGCTGAGGGCGTACGCTTTCGGGTCTTCCAGCAAGCTGGTGACATCGCGGAAAAGAATGCCAGGTTTTGGATAGTCCTGGATACTTTTGATGCTATTTTTCAGATATTCAAGCTGCTGTGCAGTTGCGGTCATCGGTTTGTGCCTAAATGAAACAGTGTTACTCACGGCGCGCGACGAGTCGGTCAAAGTAACAGTTGTTTAACCTTTGACCAGGCGCACCTGTGCTCGAAAACGGTCGAATTTACTGGCTGTGCGCCATAATTGCAACCGCCATGATGAGGCTTCAGTGCTTTTGTTGCTTTTCATCAACCACGGGGATCCGCCACATAAAGATCAGCAGGCAAACCAGGATCGCCAGCAGCAGAATGCGCACCCACATCATTTTCACCAGCCATAACGAGACGGCGAAGGTGATCAGGATGAAGGCAATGGCGCGCGGCTTGGCCCCGGGCGGCATAGCCCGGTGTTTTTGCCAGTGCCGCAGGTAGCCGCCGAACCACGAGCGGTACAGAAGCCAGTGGTGAAAACGCGGCGACGAGCGGGCGAAGCACCAGGCGGCCAACAGGATAAACGGGGTGGTCGGCAGCAAGGGCAAAACCACACCCAGCGTACCCAGCACTACCGCGAGCCAGCCAATGATGATTAAAATAGTACGCTGCATAATGCGAATCGTTATCAAACTGAAAGGCTACTTTACCACTGGAGAGCGCCTTGAAAACAGCACTGCTTCTTGAGAGGCTGCAAAATCAGCTGATCGCGCTGCGGGCGCAGGCCACACCGCTGATGGGCCACGCCACTCTGAAACCGCGCTTTGACCGGCAGCTCTTCCGCACCCGCAGCACCGTCATTCAGGATTACCTTGCTGAAGCGCAGACCAACCTCGACGAGCTTCGCCACGCGGTTGAGAGTGAACAGCAGGAACAGGTCGCGTGGCTTGCGGAGCATCTTACCGAGCAGATCACCGCCCTGCACCGGGAAATCGCCGCCTGGCCGCTACGGGCGTGGGACAGCGCCTCGC
This sequence comes from Enterobacter cloacae complex sp. IR5402, assembly GCF_049238125.1. NCBI lineage: Bacteria > Pseudomonadati > Pseudomonadota > Gammaproteobacteria > Enterobacterales > Enterobacteriaceae > Enterobacter > Enterobacter cloacae complex sp. IR5402. The sequence goes on along the minus strand of NZ_JBMKHO010000003.1, from coordinate 155,095 downwards.
CGGGACTGGGAAAATGGCAGCGCAAGCGGCTGGAGAACCAGGAGTTTGAGCGCCGTCTGTTTGAGATGAAGCGTGAGCGCGAAGCCCGCCTGAACACCAGCGAAACGCTGGAAGAGCAGCAGTTATTAATGCGTGAAATCAGCGCGCTGGAAGGCCGCATCGTTCGCTGCCGTCAGGCGCTGGATGAGATTGAACGCGTCATTGAACGCCTGACCCGTTAACAGGAGCCGCGGATGTCACTGGAAAATGCCCCCGATGAGGTCAAACTGGCCGTCGATTTAATTATGCTGCTGGAGAATCATGCGATCCCGGCTGAGACGGTGCTGAAAGCGCTGGAGATTGTGCGGCGGGATTTTGAGGGGAAACTCCCCCCTCACCCTGCCCTCTCCCCAGTGGGGAGAGGGAAATAATTCAGGCGGGAGTCGGGTCGTCCCCCTTAATCTCGCGCTTCACTTCCGTATGCTCGTCACCTTTCTCGTTACGCAGGTGCACTTCAAGCTGGTTGAAGGCGATATTAATGTTGTTTTCACGACACAGACGGTCAATGGTGCGATTCAGCTCATCGACGGTGTAGCTGCGATCGCGCAGTTCACGTACGTACAGGCGCAGCTCATGATCCAGCGTGCTTGGCCCGAAGGTGGTGAAGAACACGTCAGGCGCAGGATCGTGCATCACTTTAGGATGTGATTTCGCGGCTTCCAGCAGGACCTCTTTCACTTTATCCAGATCTGAACCGTAGGCCACCCCGAGTCGGATCACCACGCGGGTGGTGGTATCCGAGAGCGACCAGTTGATCAGGCGCTCGGTCACAAAGGCTTTGTTCGGGATGATCACCTCTTTACGATCGAAGTCGGTAATGGTGGTCGCACGGATGCGGATCTTGCTGACGGTCCCGGAGAAGGTGCCGATGGTGACGGTATCGCCGATACGCACCGGACGTTCGAACAGGATAATCAGGCCAGAGACAAAGTTACCGAAGATCTCCTGCAAGCCGAAGCCCAGACCCACCGACAACGCTGCCGCCAGCCACTGAAGTTTATCCCACGAGACGCCCAGCGAGCCGAATACCGTCATCGCCCCGACAATAATAATGACGTAGTTCAGGATGGTAGTAATGGCGTACGACGCCCCCTGACGCAGGTTCAGCCTCGAGAGCACCAGCACTTCCAGCAGACCCGGCAGGTTGCGGATCAACGCCCAGGCAACCACTGACGACACCAGCGCAAAGAGCAGGCTGCCCATGGTGACGCTTTTCATTACCGCAGCGCCCGCTTCGGTACCGTTGTATTGCCAGAGCGTGATACTGTCGAGGTAGGCGAAGACGGTAATTAAATCAGACCAGATGGCCCAGAACATCACCGCAAACAGGGCGATCATCACCAGCATGGTAATACGCATCGTTTGCTGGTTGACCTGCTCCAGGGCGATAGTCGGCTCTTCCTGCGGCTCTGCCCCTTCAGCCCCCTCTTTCACCTGATGCTGCCGACGGGCAACAGCACGACGATACGCAATGCGGCGCGCCGCTACGCTCAAACCACGCAGCACGGTCTGGAACAGCAGGTTCCACACAATCACCAGATAAACCGTTTCGATCCAGCGGCCTGACAGACGCAGCGTGGTATAGAAGTAACCCGTCGCCGTCAGCACCATCAGCGCCAGTGGAATGATCGCCAGCACCGTTACGGTAACCAGACGAAGATTATGGGACTCTTTATCCCGCCAGCTGTCGCGGCACATCGGCCACATAAGGACGGCAATCAGCAGCAGGTTCAGCATAATCACCAGTTGCCCCAGTACGTCATCCATCAGATGCAGCGGCGAAAGCTCGGCCACAACTGACCAGAAGTGCAGCGGCAGCAGCGCGAGGCTGATGCGTACAATCTGGCGACGCCAGTGGCTGGTGAGTTTTTCCGGCATATTGAAGTGGCGGACGGCGACGCCATCTTTTTCCAGCACTTTCCAGCACAGGCCAAACACCAGCCAGAACAGCGCCAGCTTCTTGCTGAACGCCCACAGCAGATCGCTGATATTCAACTGCATGGTCAGCAGGATCAGGCCCACGGCGAGTATCAACAGGCAGACCGGCAGAGCACGGATCAGATCGATCAGGATCGCTTTCGGGGTGTGCAGCTGGCTGTCGTTACGCAGTTGCCCCACTTCCGAGGCCAGCTTCGCCTGGTACTGTTTCAGCCATTTCAAACGCCAGCGTATTACGCCAGCGATGAGCAACAAAGGCAGTCCCGCCAGGAAGGCAATCATTACCGCAGGCCAGGCTTTCTCCCAGTTCACGGTAATTTTCATGCTTTTTATCTGGGATTTCAGCGTTTCCGGGAAAGATTTAAACCAGTCCCAGTCCATGGGTTTATTGCTGTTCACCCAGAAAATCTGCTGGGTCAGGATCTCCTGGAGGCTTTTAGAAACGCTCACCAGCTGCTGCTGGTTGATTTGCAGGTTAATCGCCATCATCAACTGGTTGCCCAGCTGCTTGTTGAGCTGATCGAGCAGTTCGCGGCGCATGTCCACCACCTGCAACAGCGCGTCGTGAACTTCAGCGTTCACTTCACCTGAATGGCCCTCTTCCACTTTGGCAACGAAGGTATCGCTCTGGAATAGCGCATCGCGCTGCTGGTTGACGTCAAACTGTTCAAGACGCAAATCCGCAATGCGATTGGTCATGTCTTCCAGCTCGTCGGCGGACGGCAGCGTCTGCTGTTGCTGGTAGAGAATGCGCGACAGCAGCAGGCTGCCCTTCAGGACGGCAATCTGCTCCTTGACGTTACGCTCGGCCTGCAACGCGCGATCCAGCCAGTTTTTGACCTTGATATTCTGCTGTACCAGCGCGCTGCCGTTTTCAGTCGCCTGGATCAGACGTTCGCTCAGCTGGTGGTTAATCTCCAGCTCCTGCTTCACCAGCGGGTTGGCCTGAATACGTGCCGTCTCGTCTGGCGAGACCGCTTCCTGGGCCGTTTTTTCAGTCAGGGTCAGGCGCTTGCTGTTTACCGCTTCCTGCAACAGCTGAAGCTGATGCTCAAGCCGGTTGATATTCGCGGTCACGTAGTCACGCTGTTTTTGCAGCGCATCCTGTAGCACCGTGTTGCCTTCCAGGCTCTTACGCTGCTGTTCAATCTCCGCGTTTAGCAGCGTCTGCTGGATATTCAGCAGCGTTTGCTGGGTGGGGCGAAGCGCCCCTTCCCCAACGGTGACGCCATTCAGACGGTTACGTATCTGCTGTAGCTGTTGCGATGCGGAGTACATGGCGTTCTGCACGCGCTCAGGCTGGGTTTGCAGCGAAACCAGCTGGCTGTTATAGGTTGAGAGATCGGACTGCGCCGTTTGCAGATCGTCCAGCAGCTGCGCCACGCGCGACTCAAGCTGGCGCAACGACAGCGTGGCAAGCGTTTTTCGGGTTTCATCGTCGTTGTCGACGTCGCTGAGCGCATTCAGCGCCTCCGTAGCCTTACGCATGTTTTCCGGCGCCTGAGCGACCTTCTGCCTCAGCTGGGCCGTTTCGGCTTTGATGCGCTCTATCTTGTCCAGCGTTTCCAGGGTTTCCATCAGGTCCTGCTGAACAAGTTTTTCCAGGGCGGACAGATCTTTCTGCTTATTCAGGGTGTCGAGTTGCGCCTGAACATCAGCACGCGTGGGAATGTCACTGCCGTTGTCTGCACGGGCCCAGGAAAGCGGCGCGGCTGCAAAGTAAAACAGCAGGATCAAAAACAGGGCCAGAACAAGATGTTGCGAGCGATTGATGTGCAGCATAGTTGTGAATGTGATGTGAGAAATGACCGGAAATAGTCGGGCATGAAGGATATCACGCCCGGCTGAAGCAGAATAGTACGACGGAAAGGGTCTACGATTTTTCCCGTACCCGATCAGGTAGAACGGGGGTGATGCTTACTTTGAAGGGTCGGACAGAGCTGGCACATCTCAAGAAAAATGTCGACATAGCTGCGCGCCTCTGATCTGAGATCGAACGACTCCGGAGCAAAAAGCCAGTTTTCCATCAGGCCGGAAATATAGCTGCGCATCAGGATCGCCGCCCGGCGGGTGAGTAAGGTAGCAGGAAGCATTTTGGCCTGCATGCACTCCGTGAGGACCTGTTCGATGCGATCGTAGCTTTCCAGACACAGGTCGCGTTGCGCCTGCTGAACCACCGCCATTTCGCCAACGAACTCACATTTATGGAAGATGATTTCCATCATCAGACGGCGGCGCTCTTCAACAACTGTCGCTTCAAGGATATATACTAGAATTTCTCTTAACACAGAGAGTGGATCGTGAGGGAATTTTGCCCGATACTCACTCTCAAGATCGCTAATGCTGGACTCTGAAAGCTCCCAGATTTCACCAAACAGATCGGACTTGTCTTTGAAATGCCAGTAAATCGCTCCCCGCGTGACGCCCGCGGCCTGAGCAATCTGTGCCAGCGAGGTTGCCGAAACACCCTGCTGTGAGAACAAACGCATTGCCACATCCAGAATGTGTTGTCGGGTTTCCAGCGCTTGTTGTTTGGTTTTTCGTGCCATACGTTGATGAATTTACAGGAGTCAGATTTACATACATTTATGAATGTATGTACCATAGCATGACGATAATATAAACGCAGCAATGGGTTTTTAGACTCAGGACCCTTGATCAATTTGAAATCGGACACTCGAGGTTTACATATGAACAAAAACAGAGGGTTAACGCCTCTGGCGGTCGTTCTGATGCTCTCAGGCAGCTTAGCGCTTACAGGATGTGACGACAAAGAGGCTCAACAAGGAGCTCAGCAGGTGCCAGAAGTTGGCGTCGTGACGCTCAAATCCGAACCGCTCCAGATGACAACAGAACTACCGGGCCGCACCAGCGCCTATCGCATTGCGGAAGTGCGTCCGCAGGTAAGCGGTATCATCCTGAAACGTAACTTCACCGAAGGCGGTGATGTCAAGGCAGGTGAGTCTCTGTATCAGATTGATCCAGCAACCTACCAGGCGTCTCATGAGAGCGCTAAAGGCGATCTGGCGAAAGCAGAAGCGGCAGCCAAAATTTCGCAGCTGACGTTGAATCGTTACAAGAAGCTGCTCGGCACGCAGTACATCAGCCAACAGGATTATGATTCAGCCCTGGCCGATGCGCAGCAAGCCAACGCGGCCGTTGTGGCGGCGAAAGCGGCGGTAGAAACCGCGCGTATTAACCTGGCCTACACCAAAGTGACCTCCCCTATCAGCGGTCGCATTGGTAAATCTGCCGTCACCGAAGGTGCACTGGTGCAAAACGGTCAGACCAACGCACTGGCCACCGTGCAGCAGCTTGACCCGATCTATGTTGACGTTACCCAGTCCAGCAACGATTTCCTGCGTCTCAAACAGGAGCTGGCAAGCGGTCAACTGAAACAGGAAAACGGTAAAGCCAAGGTTGAACTGGTTACCAACGACGGTATCGAGTTCTCGCAGACCGGTACACTGGAATTTTCTGATGTGACCGTCGATCAGACCACCGGCTCAATCACCATCCGGGCCATTTTCCCGAATCCGGATAAAACCCTGCTGCCGGGTATGTTCGTACGCGCCCGTCTTGAGGAAGGGACTAACCCAAGCGCCATTCTGGTTCCTCAGCAGGGTGTGACCCGTACGCCACGCGGCGATGCGAGCGCGCTGGTTGTGGGTGCCAATAACAAAGTCGAAATGCGCAATATCACTGCAACGCAGGCGATTGGCGATAAGTGGCTGGTGACGGAAGGTCTGAAAGATGGCGATCGCGTGATTATTACTGGTTTGCAAAAAGTTCGTCCTGGCGCGCAGGTCAAAGCGCAGGAAGTGAAATCTGACGACAAACAACAAGCGTCGGCCGCTGGCCAGTCAGAACAAACCAAGTCTTAACTTAAACAGGAGCCGTTAAGACATGCCTAATTTCTTTATCGATCGCCCCATATTTGCGTGGGTGATCGCCATTATCATCATGCTGGCCGGGGGACTTGCGATCCTGAAGCTGCCTGTTGCGCAATATCCAACGATTGCGCCACCGGCAGTAACGATCTCCGCAACCTACCCGGGCGCTGATGCGAAAACGGTGCAGGATACCGTTACGCAGGTTATCGAACAGAACATGAACGGTATCGATAACCTGATGTACATGTCCTCAAACAGTGACTCAACCGGTACGGTTCAGATCACCCTGACCTTTGAATCCGGTACGGATGCGGACATTGCGCAGGTTCAGGTGCAGAACAAATTGCAGCTGGCGATGCCTCTGCTGCCGCAGGAAGTACAACAGCAGGGCGTGAGCGTCGAGAAATCGTCCAGTAGCTTCCTGATGGTTGTCGGCGTGATCAACACCAACGGCACCATGACGCAGGAGGATATTTCCGACTACGTGGGCGCCAACATGAAGGACGCCATCAGCCGTACGTCAGGTGTGGGTGACGTTCAGCTGTTTGGTTCCCAGTACGCCATGCGTATCTGGATGGATCCGAATAAACTGAACAACTTCCAGCTGACGCCGGTTGACGTGATTAACGCCATCAAAGCGCAGAACGCCCAGGTGGCAGCCGGTCAGTTAGGCGGTACGCCGCCGGTCAAGGGCCAGCAGCTTAACGCCTCGATCATCGCGCAAACCCGTCTGACCTCCGCGGATGAGTTCAGCAAAATTCTGCTGAAAGTGAATCAGGACGGTTCGCAGGTTCGCCTGCGTGACGTAGCGAAAGTGGAGCTGGGCGGCGAGAACTACGACGTTATCGCGAAGTTCAACGGCAAGCCGGCATCTGGTCTGGGTATCAAACTGGCGACCGGCGCTAACGCCCTGGACACCGCGACGGCTATTCGTGCAGAGCTGAAGAAGATGGAACCGTTCTTCCCGTCAGGTCTGAAAATCGTTTATCCGTATGACACTACGCCGTTCGTAAAAATTTCGATTCACGAAGTGGTAAAAACCCTGGTTGAGGCGATCATCCTCGTCTTCCTGGTAATGTACCTGTTCCTGCAAAACTTCCGCGCGACGCTGATCCCAACCATCGCCGTACCGGTTGTATTGCTTGGGACCTTCGCGGTTCTGGCGATATTTGGCTACTCGATAAACACCCTGACGATGTTCGGGATGGTGCTCGCCATCGGCCTGCTGGTGGATGACGCCATCGTGGTGGTCGAAAACGTCGAGCGTGTGATGGCGGAAGAAGGCCTGCCGCCGAAGGAAGCAACCCGTAAATCTATGGGCCAGATCCAGGGCGCGCTGGTCGGTATCGCGATGGTACTGTCCGCGGTATTTATCCCGATGGCCTTCTTTGGCGGCTCTACCGGTGCGATTTACCGTCAGTTCTCCATCACCATCGTTTCGGCGATGGCGCTGTCGGTACTGGTTGCGCTGATCCTGACGCCAGCCCTGTGCGCGACGATGCTGAAGCCGATTCAGAAAGGCGGACACGGCGAGCATAAAGGGTTCTTCGGCTGGTTCAACCGCATGTTTGATAAGAGCACGCACCACTACACCGACAGCGTGGGTAACATCCTGCGCAGCACCGGTCGTTACCTGCTGCTCTATATCATCATCGTGGTGGGGATGGCATTCCTGTTCGTTCGTCTGCCAAGCTCGTTCCTGCCAGATGAAGACCAGGGCGTGTTCCTGAGTATGGCGCAGCTTCCGGCCGGTGCGACGCAAGAGCGTACGCAGAAAGTGCTGGATGAGATGACCGACTACTTCCTGACCAAAGAGAAAGACAACGTCGAATCCGTGTTTGCGGTTAACGGCTTTGGCTTCGCGGGTCGTGGTCAGAACACCGGTATCGCCTTCGTTTCTCTGAAAGACTGGTCTGAACGTCCAGGTGCAGAGAACAAGGTAGAAGCCATTACCGGCCGCGCGATGGGCACCTTCTCACAGATTAAAGATGCGATGGTCTTCGCCTTTAACCTGCCAGCGATTGTTGAACTGGGTACGGCGACCGGCTTCGACTTCCAGCTGATTGACCAGGGCGGTCTGGGCCACGAAAAACTGACGCAGGCGCGTAACCAGCTGTTTGGCGAGGTGGCAAAACACCCTGACCTGCTGGTGGGCGTACGTCCTAACGGTCTGGAAGATACGCCGCAGTACAAGATCGATATCGACCAGGAAAAAGCGCAGGCGCTGGGTGTTTCCATCAGTGACATTAATACCACGCTGGGCGCCGCCTGGGGCGGTAGCTACGTTAACGACTTCATCGACCGTGGTCGCGTGAAGAAAGTGTACGTCATGTCCGAAGCGCAGTACCGCATGCTGCCGAACGATATCAACAACTGGTACGTTCGCGGTAGCGATGGCCAGATGGTGCCGTTCTCCGCCTTCTCAACCTCGCGCTGGGAATACGGTTCGCCGCGTCTGGAACGCTATAACGGTCTGCCATCGATGGAAATCCTCGGTCAGGCAGCGCCAGGCCGAAGCACCGGTGAAGCCATGAACCTGATGGAAGAACTGGCCAGCAAACTACCTGCGGGTATCGGCTACGACTGGACCGGCATGTCCTATCAGGAACGTCTGTCCGGTAACCAGGCCCCTGCCCTGTACGCCATTTCACTGATTGTGGTGTTCCTGTGTCTGGCGGCATTGTATGAGAGCTGGTCGATTCCGTTCTCCGTTATGCTGGTGGTTCCGCTGGGGGTTATCGGTGCACTGCTTGCCGCAACCTTCCGTGGGCTGACCAACGACGTTTACTTCCAGGTGGGCCTGCTGACAACCATTGGCTTGTCGGCGAAGAACGCGATACTCATCGTCGAATTCGCCAAAGATCTGATGGAGAAAGAAGGAAAAGGCCTGATTGAAGCCACGCTGGAAGCCGTTCGTATGCGTTTGCGTCCAATCCTGATGACGTCCCTGGCGTTTATCCTCGGCGTTATGCCGCTGGTTATCAGCTCCGGCGCGGGCTCCGGCGCACAGAACGCGGTAGGTACGGGTGTAATGGGTGGTATGGTCACGGCGACCGTTCTCGCCATCTTCTTCGTACCGGTGTTCTTCGTGGTGGTTCGTCGCCGTTTCAGCCGCAAAAATGAAGATGTTGAGCACAATCATTCGGTAGAACATCACTGATACCGGTTTCACATGATAAAAAGGCCGCATTTGCGGCCTTTTTCATTTTCAGAAAAAATCATAAAATAGACCTATTGCTTTTCTATTTATTTTCTTCTTTTTAAATGAGGCCTGGCATAATAGGCCGATAACTTACACCAGGGACTCAGCCTTCTTTTATTATCATTTTGCGGCGTAAATTATTCGGACTATTCCTAAGTAACGGAAATTATCTGAAGATATCTGGTTTCGGACTTCACATGAAACTTTGCGCTAACTCAATGAATTTTAAGGAACCGATAAAAAATGTTTTTTTATTTGATTAACGTGGTTGCTGCAAAAGGTACATTTGCGTAAAGGCTCGCACAGTAACGATTTAATTGTAATTTTTCGTAATAGCGCGGTGAAATCTTGATCAGAGTGGCTTATAGTTAGAGTTATCAGGAACACAGCTCCCATGTGGCTAAGCAAGTTGTATCCATCCCGACATGATGTTCGGTGAGTAAAAAATCACTCAGAAGGGGATGCGCTATGGACGAGTACTCGCCAAAAAGGCATGATATCGCGCAGTTGAAATTTCTCTGCGAATCCTTGTACCATGACTGCCTTGCCAATCTTGAAGAAAGTAACCATGGCTGGGTGAACGATCCAACGTCTGCTATCAATTTACAGCTTAACGAGCTGATCGAGCATATCGCCACCTTCGCACTTAATTATAAAATTAAGTACAATGAAGATAATAAGTTGATAGAGCAAATTGATGAATACCTGGACGACACCTTTATGTTGTTCAGCAGCTACGGCATTAACGCACAGGATTTGCAGAAATGGCGTAAATCAGGAAACCGCCTATTTCGCTGCTTCACTAATGTCAGCAGAGCTAATCCGGTTAGTCTTTCCTGTTAAAATTATTACAATTACTAAGGTGAATTTATGTCTGATAAACCATTAACAAAAGTCGATTATTTGATGCGCCTGCGACGCTGCCAGTCAATTGACACCCTCGAACGTGTTATTGAAAAAAATAAATACGAGCTCTCTGATAATGAACTGGCGGTATTTTATTCAGCTGCCGACCATCGTCTGGCTGAACTAACCATGAATAAACTGTATGACAAGATCCCCTCTTCGGTATGGAAATTTGTTCGTTAATCGTTGAAGAGAGACTGTAAAGGCATTACGCCCGTTGTTAAGCTGAATTTACCTTTCGAATTACGCTTCAAGTGCAAACGCCAGGTTCCCGTATAAAACGTATTTATGCGCATAAATGTTGTGACTCCCGTCACAGCCGCTTTTAGGGAACGTTCCCTTTCTGGTTAATCCTCTTTACGCTGCGTAAAACGATTCCAGAGAGGTTCCCATGAGTGAAGAAAAACAGAAGATGATTGCAGGTGAATATTACCGCCCTGGCGATGACACGCTGAGGGCTGACCGTTTACGCGCGCGTCATCTTGTTCACCGCTATAACCATACCGCACCCGATGAGAAGGCCGAACGTCGCGCCTTATTAGCTGACCTGCTGGGCCAAAGCGAAGGCGCCTATATAGAACCGAGCTTCCGCTGCGACTACGGGTATAACATCTATCTGGGCAAAAATTTTTATGCCAACTTTGACTGCGTCATGCTGGATGTCTGCCCTGTCCGCATTGGCGATAACTGTATGCTTGCGCCGGGGGTGCACATTTATACGGCCACGCATCCTCTGGATGCGACCGAACGTAACAGCGGGCTGGAGTACGGTAAACCGGTCACCATTGGTGATAACGTCTGGATCGGCGGACGTGCGATCATTAACCCGGGCGTAACCATTGGCGATAATGCGGTTATCGCTTCCGGCGCGGTAGTGACCAAAGACGTGCCGGCCAATGCTGTCGTGGGCGGCAATCCGGCGAAAATCATTAAAATGCTCTAAGCGCATCCTGAGTAACTGTTATGCTTTTTCCTGGCATAACTGTTACTTTCATCGCGTAAACCCCTCTCATAAAATAAGCAGATCACCTGTATTTTCAACAATCATAAAGGCAAAAAATGACAGAGATACAGCGCCTGCTTACCGCCACCATCGACGATCTCAATACTCGCGAAAAGCGCGACAATCGCCCGCGCTTTAGCATCAGCTTTATTCGCAAACACCCCGGGTTGTTCGTCGCCATGTACGCCGCCTGGCTGGCAACGCTTATCGTCATGCTGAAGTCTGAAACGCTGGTCGATTCCGTCTGGCTGCTGGTAGTGCTGTTCGTGGTGTTTAACGCGTTTTTCTTTTTCGACGTCAATCCGCGTTACCGGTATGAAGATATCGACGTACTCGATTTCCGCGTGTGCTACAACGGGGAGTGGTACAACACGCGTTACGTGCCGAAGGAGCTGATCGACAGCATCCTGCACTCGCCGGCTGTCGAAGCCGGGCAAAAAGAGAAGTTGCAGAAAATGGTCACCACCAAGGGCCAGCTCTCTTTTTATGATGTCTTTACCCTTTCCCGCCCCACTGCTGCGTAATTAACGCCTGAAGACGTCGGATACCCGGCGCAAACTGCGAAGCAGAGGTATTGCCGTAACCTAAAACCAGACCGGTTTGCCCCTGCTTCGTCTCAAGGTAATATCCGCTCAGCGCAGCGGGTGCCAGCTGAAACGCTCTTGCCTGCTCCACCAGCCGCTGGTCGTCGATACCGTCAATCGCCAGCGCCAGGTGCATCCCTCCTTCTCCGGCAAGAACGCGATGCGGCGTATGAAGCTCTGCGCTTAGCACCTCTCGCAGTTGGCGGTATCGCTTACGATAAAGTCGGCGCATGGCGGCAAGATGTCGCGCATAGTGGCCTTCCTCAATAAACAGCGCCAGGGTGCGCTGTTCAGCGCGATGCCCGCCGCGCAGCAGCGAGCCGATGGCGGGACGTGCCGCCTTCGCCAGCGCTGGCGGTAACACCATGAACCCCATTCGGAGCGACGGAAACAGCGTTTTGCTGAACGTCCCCAGATACACAACGGGCGCGTTGTTGACCATACCCAGCATCGCCGGGACGGGCTCACCGGTATAACGGAATTCGCTGTCGTAATCGTCCTCAATGATCCACGCGTTGTGCTGCCGGGCCAGTTCCAGCAGCGCCAGACGCCGCCGCGCGCTGAGTACGCTTCCGTAAGGGAACTGATGCGATGGCGAGGTAAAAATCAGCGTGGGTGAAGGCGCACACAGCCCTTCCCAGCACATCCCCTCGTCATCCACCGGTATGCCGGTCATCGCCAGGCCGGTTTTGACAAAAGCGCTTTTGGCGCCGCTATAGCCGGGATTTTCCACCCAGGCGACATCCCCCGGCTCGCTTAACAGCATTGTGCACAGATTGACGCCCTCCAGCGCCCCTTCGGTTATCACTATCTGGCTGGCGTCACAGTCAATGCCGCGGGAGAGCGCAAGATGGCGGGCAATGGCGGCCCGTAGCGACGGCTCGCCGGCAGGGTCGCCATACCCTAACAGGGCGCTTCCCTCCTCGCGCAGGACGCGATCGTACAACCGCCGCCACAGCGGCAAGGGGAAATAGTTGATGGCAGGCGTTCCCGGCGTAAACGCCATCACCGGAGTGTCACGCGGCACAGGCGCGGGCAGCCGGGCGACACGTTTTGTCAGCCTGACGTCCGGGTCCGGTAATGTCCGGGCAATCGTACGAGGAGCGAATTGCCCCACCCGCGTGCCCTGGCGGCTACGCAGCAAATAACCTTCGAGCGTGAGCTGGTCCAGCGCCGCGTTGACGGTATTTCGGGACACCGAGATCTGATGCGCCAGCGTTCGTGAGCCGGGCAAATGGCTGCCGGACCGAAGCCTTCCGCACAGTATGGCCTCCCGCAAAGCAAGATAGAGCGCGCGCTGGAGCGTCTCTGTCCCACGTTTTTTCAGCGCAGCATGGAGCAAGGTGTATAGCTCATCACCCGGTATATTCATCATTCCTCCTTGTGGTACCAGAAAAACATAACCTGGTGGTTCTTTTTAAGGAACCAGCAATTCATTAATCTGGAGATCTTCTTAACATCATGGAAATAAAGATGAATACATTCAATGAGTTTGGTCAACCTGTAGGGGAAAGCCTTATCGACTGGCAGCCTCGGCCGCACCCGTCCCGGGTGGTACTTCAGGGTCGCTATTGTCGGCTTGAGCCGCTGCGCATGGAGCATGCCCACGCGTTGTTCTCTGCGTATTCCGTGGCCGGAGATACCCGAAGCTGGACGTGGCTGCTGCGTGAGCCCGATGCCACCGCAGAGGAGTTTGCCGAATGGGTGGCGAGCGTAAGCGAATTAGCCGATCCCATCCACTTTACCGTTATCGATAACCAGACCCAGTCTCCTGTCGGGACGCTGTCCCTGATGCGGATCGATCCTAAAAACGGCGTCGTGGAAGTGGGACATGTTCACTTCTCGTCACTGTTAAGCCGCACGCCCATGTCGACAGAAGCGCAGTATCTGCTGATGCGGTACGTGTTCGATACCCTGGGCTACCGGCGTTATGAATGGAAGTGCAATAGCCTGAACGAACCCTCCCGCAAAGCGGCCCTGCGTCTTGGCTTTCAGTTTGAAGGGCGTTTTCGCCAGGCGCTGGTCATTAAAGGCCGAAACCGGGACACCGACTGGTTTTCAATTCTCGACAAAGAGTGGCCAGCGCTGGCGAGCGCCTTTGAAAGCTGGCTTGCCACCGACAATTTTACTGCCGATGGCAAACAGAAAAGATCCCTGGAAAGCTGGCGAGAAACGCGCGTCTAGCGCCTTTTTTTACGCCCCTGCACCGCCTTAAAGCGCGGGTTAGATTTGCAAATCACGTATAAGCGTCCCTTGCGTTTGACTATCTGGCAATCCGGGTGACGCTGTTTTGCACTGCGCAATGAGTTAAGCACCTGCATGATTAGCCTCGCTTCGCATCAAGAAAGCCGCCAAAACGCTTGCGGAAGCGTGCCGCGCTGCCATCTGTCGAGAAGGTCTTCTGCTTCCCGGTGTAAAACGGATGTGATTTAGAGGAGACATCAAGAGTAACGTAAGGATACGTTTTCCCCTCAAGCTCAATTTCACGATCTGTCTTAATCGTTGAGCCAACTTTAAAATATTCATTAGCCGTGGTGTCGTGAAACACAACGGTGCGATAGGTTGGATGGATATTCGGTTTCATCTCTGGCCTTCATGTATTGTTATAACATAACAAAATACTATCTGAGCTTTGCTGCAAAAACAACCCCTGTGACGCGCAGCCTGTTTTTGAAAGGTTTATTCAGATACCTGCCTGAGACGGTTGCATGCTATAAATATATCATTTACCGATAAAAACTTTTTCCTCTGGCGCGCAAACTCCAGGCCCGGGGCGGGCATATGGGAAGGATAAAACAGCATGCGAACCCGACATCTGGTCAGCCTGGTGACAGGCGTACTGATCTTCTCTGTGCTGGTCCCTGTGTGCCTCAGTATCTGGCTGGCGCATCGTCAGGCTGAGGAGAAATTTGTGGACGCGCTGGACAGCTATGCCTCGCGTGTCCTGATCCGTACCGACAGAGTCGTTGCGCAGGCAAAACAGGCGCTCACGCACCTACAGACATTCCACGCCCCGCCCTGCACTCCCCCGCATTTACGCGAAATGCGCCGGGTCGCGTTCTCATGGCGCTATATCCAGGAAGTGATGTATATCGATAACCTGAAACCGCTCTGCTCATCGCTTGAACAATCCAGTGATACGGCGATCTTACCGCCCCCAATGCGGATCACCGAAGATGGTTATAGCGCGTGGCTCACCTCGCAAAACGACCTCGGCATTCAGCGTTATATGGCCGTTCTGGGGAAAGGACATTATCTGGTAATGGTCGATCCGGCGTCGCTTGTGGATGTTGTTCCGTTTGGTGAAATCTCAATGGATGCCGCCCTGGTGGGCAGCTCAACCCATCATATATTTGCCAGAAGCAATGTTCTCGACCCGTATATTCTCTCTGTCGTTAAGGAGCAGCAGGACGTTACGCGCGTGCAATACAACGGCTCAATGTACGTGATGAAACCTGTACCCGAACTGGGGTTTACGGTGATCGCTTGGGCGTCGTTAAAACCGCTGGCGGCTTCCTGGCACCAGCAACTGATCATCTGGCTACCGGCTGGCATACTGCTAAGCCTGGTTGCTGCCCTTATTGTCCTGCGCATTCTCCGCCGTTTGCTGTCCCCGCGTCACCGCCTGATCGACGCGATCAACAACCGGGAGATCGAGGTTCACTACCAGCCCATCGTGGCGCTGTGTAGTGGAAAACTGGTGGGTGCTGAAGCGCTGATGCGCTGGCCGCAGCCAGATGGCAGTAACCTGTCGCCTAATCTCTTTGTTCCGCTGGCTGAGCAGACAGGGCTTATTTCAACGCTGACGCGGCTAGTGGTAAATGAGGTATTTGAGGATCTAGGCGCCTGGCTACACCATCACCCGGAACTGCATATTTCTGTCAACCTTGCGCCATCGGATTTAACGTCCCCCGAGCTGCCTCGCCAGCTGAGTCAGTTGCTCAACAAATGGGGCGTCCACCCGCGCCAGATCGCCCTTGAATTAACCGAGCGCGGGTTTGCCGATCCTGCCGTCAGCGTACCTGCTATCGCTGCATTTCGCCGCGCCGGGCACGCTATCTACATTGATGATTTTGGCACGGGTTACTCCAGCCTGAGCTATTTGCAGGATCTGGATGTCGATACTCTGAAGATTGATAAATCCTTTGTGGATGCGCTGGAGTACAAGCACGTGACTCCCCACATCATCGAAATGGCCAAATCGCTTAAACTGGCGATGGTCGCAGAAGGCATTGAAACTGAAGGGCAGATCGAATGGTTGCATCGCCACGGCGTGCAGTACGGCCAGGGCTGGTATTTCAGCAAGGCGCTGCCTAAAGAGGATTTCATTCTCTGGGCCGCGCACAACCTCAGGAAATAAACCGATTGTGCGGTGTTACGTGCGGCCACGGCAGTGGCCGCACGTTTCGGCTCAGCCGTTCTGCTGCCAGCTAAACGTGTAGCGCAGCCGGCGGTTTTGCAGAATGAAGGCCGGGGCTACGCTCGGGCTCCATGAGTCGTCCCCCCCTACGCCCATGTGAAACGCATCAAGATTCAACCAGCAGCCAGCCTCTTCCCGCAGCAAGTGCTGATGCGTTGTCTCATGCAGCTGCCGCTGGCTATAACGGCTCAGGGAGAAATGGAACTGTCCCTGCAACTGATGGGAGCCA
This sequence comes from Enterobacter cloacae complex sp. IR5402, assembly GCF_049238125.1. NCBI lineage: Bacteria > Pseudomonadati > Pseudomonadota > Gammaproteobacteria > Enterobacterales > Enterobacteriaceae > Enterobacter > Enterobacter cloacae complex sp. IR5402. Next base: position 138,881 of record NZ_JBMKHO010000003.1, on the reverse strand, counting down.
AACGTCAGCTCGCGGGTGTCGCAGCGCAAACCGTTCTCCGTCGGGAAGATATACGGCGTCTGCATCTCTTCCAGCGGTAACGCCCAGCGCCCCTGCTGCGCCGCCAGTTTTCTGTCCGGATAGTTTTCCAGCGGGCCTAGTCCCAGCCAGCGCACCGTTTCCGGGATATCCGCCAGCATAACGCTCAGGCCCACGCGAGCGGGCTCAGGAATGTCAGACGCCACCGTCACCTGCACATCACCGTGCAGCACCCCGTGGTCATCAATCCGCCAGACCTTGCAGCTTATAAACAGCGCTTTACCCTGATGCTCCCAGACGTGCTGCGTGGTCACCACCACCTCACGGTTATGCTGCTCCGCTTCACACTGGAGGAGGCGCGCAGACATCTCATACATCCCTGCCGCTTTCCAGCGTTCCACCCACGCGTTCGGATCGATGCGGGTCGCCTCGCTGACGCCAATGTCATTGTCCAGCGGCGCGCGGGTGAAGTTATCCGTTAGCGGAGAACGGAGCGTTTCAGCGCCCTCGTTCCACCACTGGGTCAAGTTTCCGGTGAGACGGCTAAACTGCCAGCGCTGCTGCTGATGAGTAATGTCCAGCGCCTCGTCCTGCACCGTTAGCTGCGGAGGGGTTCCGCCTGCTTTCGGTGGCGCAAGGTACAGCGGCGCCGGGAGCAGCCACTGATCCCAGGCACAACGGTGGCCGGGCGGCGACCACGGCGTGGCCTGCGGCTGAACGATCTCCACGTTGAGCCAGACCTCGCCCGGCTCAGCGACAAGTTCAGGCAGCGGGATCTCAACGTGCTGCGTCCCCTCGGGCGCAACAGAAAGGGGGGTTTCGCCGGAAGCCAGTACCGCACCGTCACGCGCCACCGACCATCGCAGATACTCGTTGTCAGTATGACGGAACACATAATCGCTCTGGATCTCGACGACCAGCGGAGCGGTGCTCACCAGCGTAAAGGTAAAGAACTGCTGGGCACGCTGCGCCTCGTAAAGGGCGGGATGCGGAGTGCGATCGGGAAACACCAGTCCGTTGAGGCAGAACTGACGGTCGTTGGGCTTATCGCCAAAATCGCCGCCGTAGGCCCAGAATACCGTGCCGTCTTCCGCTTTTTTCGTCAGCGCCTGATCGACCCAGTCCCAGACAAAGCCGCCCTGCAACCGGGGATGGCTGCGGAATGCCTGCCAGTAGCTGGCAAAGCCGCCAAAGCTGTTGCCCATCGCGTGGGCATACTCGCACAGGATCAGCGGACGGGTTTCGTCCGGCATACCAATCCACTTTTTAATCGACCACTTTGGCACCGCCGGGAACGGCTGATCCTGATCGACGCGAGCGTACATCGGGCAGACAATATCGGTTGCCGCCGTACTGGCGCCGCCGCCTTCATACTGCACCGGCCGCGTGGGATCGGTGGTTTTCAGCCAGCGGTACAGCGCATCGTGATTCGCCCCATGCCCGGACTCATTCCCCAGGGACCAGATGATGATGGACGGATGATTCCGGTCCCGCTGCACCATACGCGTTACGCGTTCGCTCATGGCAGGCAGCCAGCGCGGATCGTCCGCCAGGCGGCTCATTGGCACCATGCCATGGGTTTCAATATTCGCCTCATCAACCACGTACAGGCCGTAGCGATCGCAAAGCGTGTACCACAGAGGATGGTTCGGATAATGCGAGCAGCGCACGGCGTTGAAGTTATGCTGCTTCATCATTTCGATGTCGCGGCGCATGGTCGCCTCATCCATCACCTGCCCCTTCTCAGGATGATGTTCGTGACGGTTCACGCCGCGGATCAGCAGCGGTTTGCCGTTAAGCTTCAGCTGGCCGTTGCTGATTTCGACGCGTCTGAAACCGACATCGCAGGCTTCAGTCTCCAGCACGTTACCCTGCGCATCCCGAAGCGATATTGTCAGCCGATAGCATTCCGGTGTTTCAGCGCTCCATAGCGCAGGAGCGTTCACGGGTATCGCCACCCTAAGCCGTTCTGCCCAACTGCCGCGTTCGTCCACGATGGCCGATCCGGGCTGCTGCGTGGTTTGCGCGCAGGCTTCGCCGTTACGCCACAGGGTAAACGCCACCTCGCATTCGGCGTAGCGTGTGCCTTCCAGCGCAACGTCAACCCGGAGTATCGCCCGATCGCATTCGGCATTCAGATCGGTCACGATCTGATAATCGGCAATTCGCGTTTCCGGCTTGTGCAGCAGCGAGACGTCACGGAAAATGCCACTCATCCGCCACATGTCCTGATCTTCCAGATAGCTTCCGTCGCACCAGCGTAACACCATCACCGCCAGGCGGTTCTGCCCCGGTCGCAGCACCGCGCTGAGATCGAACTCCGCAGGCAGACGGCTGTCCTGCGAATAGCCCATCCACTGGCCGTTACACCACAGATGAAAAGCTGAATTCACCCCGTCAAAAATAATGCGGGTTTGCCCGCTGCACATCCAGGCGTCATCCATCTCAAATGTGAGCGAGTAACAACCGGTTGGGTTTTCAACCGGAACATAGGGCGGGTTCACATTTATCGGATAGGTGACGTTGGTATAGATGGGAGTATCAAATCCCTGCATCTGCCAGTTCGACGGCACGGGCATCTCAACGGCATCAGCCAGATCGTCCGTTATCCATGCCTCCGGAACCTGCTCTGGCGCCGGGAAAAAGCTGAATCGCCAGATGCCGTTAAGCAGACGCTTGCTCCGCGAAGGCTTATCCTCGCGGGCGAAGGTTTCATCGCGCCAGCTATGAAAAAGCGCGTGTGCGGCCAGACGATTCCACTGCGTCACACCCGGGTTTTCCCAGTCACGACGCGCCAGAAGTGCGCTGAGAGTCAGCGGCAATGTAGAAGACATATCAACCTCTTTGCGAAGCGCTCACAATTTTAGCCAACATGCCCTGGTAAACGGTAGCGGTAAAGACTTTGATCGTCACCAGGCGAGCACGATCACAAAAGTGCTAGCTGCGCGCCAGTTTCTCCGCCAGCAGCGCCAGCGTTCTGAGCTGTTGCGCAAGATCTTCACGATCGGCCTGCTGTGCGGCGCGCGGCGCGGTGGAATGACGCACGATCAACGTAACGGGAAGTTGTTCCTGCCTGCGTTCGTGGTGATGGGCAGGTGCCATCAGCCACTCCACGCTGCGCTCACCGGCCTCGCGGAACGCCTGCCGAACGGTGGTGAGCGGAGGTGAAAACCACGCGCTGTCAGCCGTATCATCAAACCCGACAACCGAGATCTGCCCCGGTACCGCAACGCCTTTTTCCGCACAGGCGCGTAAAACGCCAAGCGCCATCTGATCGTTAGCGACGAGGATCGCCTCCGGCAGCTGCGCGCCCGCCAGGAGCTGATGCCCTTTCTCATAGCCCGAAGCCGCGCTCCAGTCGCCCTGCGCCACCGCAAACGCCTCCACGTCGGCCTGAGCCAGCGTGGTTTTCCATCCCGCCAGACGAGCCCGGGCAGAGACAGAACTTTCCGGCCCGGCGAGCAGCGCAATTCGCTGGTGCCCCAGCGAAAGCAGATGCTCTGCCCCCAGGGCAGCGCCCTGTTCGGCATTGAAAACGAGACTGTTAACCCGAGCTGTGGGGGACACATCGAGAAAAAGAACCGGGGTCGGCGAGGCCATTTCCTGAAGCATTTCTGCCAGGGCATCTTCCAGCGGAACGTTCACCAGCAGCGCCTCTACGCGCTGCGCCAGTAATTCCTGCAAAGCAGCCTGACACTGCGCGGGTTGCTCCACCATGGAGATGAGTACGCTAGCCCCCTGCTCCACTGCCCGGGATTTTACAGCTGAGGCGATTTGCGACGGCGCATGTAGCGCCAGATCGCTGGTCATCAGCCCCAGCGTGCGGGTGCGTTTCCCGGCCAGCTGCTGCGCGCCACGGTTGGGCACATAGTGTAGCGCCGCCATGGCCTGCCGGACCTTTTCCCGCGTACGGGCAGAAACGTGTTCCGCGTCGTTAATCACCCGGGAAACGGTCTGATAAGAAACGCCTGCCACGCGGGCAACGTCATAAAGAGTGATCGCTTTCATACATTCTGGCGTCGTGAAAAGAGAAGTCTCTATTCTGACACAGTTACGCCATCATAGCCTGTGAGCGCTTCGCAAAATTAAACAATCCGCTCCGGCTGTGGAGCTTTCTGAATGCGCGGTCTCGGGCGAAACCACGGCAAACAAAGCTGGATCAGCGGGCCGATGGTTAATGCATACAGCACGGTTCCAACGCCAAACGCTCCCCCGAGGAGGTAGCCGACGATCAACACAGTCACCTCGATCGCGGTACGCACGCTGCGGATCGACCAGCCCAGCCGGGCGTGTATGCCGGTCATCAGGCCGTCGCGCGGGCCTGCGCCAAAACCCGCGCCGATATACATCCCGGTGGCAAGGGCGTTAACCACAATGCCGGAAACCAGCAGGGTGATGCGCACGGGCAGCGAGGTGAGCTCAGGGATCAGCGCCATTGACGCATCTGCCGCCAGACCAATACAAATCACATTACTGATAGTGCCCAGCCCCGGCAGCTGACGCAGCGGGATCCACAGCAGCAGCACCGCTGCCCCGGTTAAAATAATCACCGTGCCGATGCTCATCCCTGTCTGGATGGCGACGCCAAGGTGAAAGACATCCCAAGGGTCGACACCCAGATCCGAACGAATAAACATCGCGGTTGAAAGCCCGTACAGGCCTAAACCGACATAAAGTTGTACCAGACGACGTACCATTTTCTCTTCTCCGAAGTACCAGGTTCCATCTTCGGTGAAAATGGCACTATGATTAATGTCCAGTTTTCAAATAGTGGACTGCACATGTCATCACGTCGTTTTGGAAGCCAGTCTCTGGTACGCCTGTTAGGGCACTGGCAGCAAGCCTCTTCCCGTACCCCGCTGTGGCGCCAGCTGGCTGACGCGTTACGCCTGTTGATTCTGGATGGCAGGCTGGCGCTAAACACGCGCCTGCCCGGAGAGCGGGAGCTGGCCACCGCACTGAGCGTAAGCCGCACCACCATCAGCAGCGCGCTGGCGCATCTGCGGGAAGAAGGTTATCTGGAGAGCCGTCACGGCAGCGGTTCGCGGGCGATCCTGCCAGACAGCCGCGCCGTGCCCACGCTTTCCACAGCCAGTGCGGCGCTGGATCTCTCAACCGCCGCGCTCAACGCGGGGCCAGAGATCCACCAGGCCTACGCCCACGCGCTAACGGCCATCACGCCGAATCTGGCGCTGACCGGGTACGATCAGCTTGGGCTTCCGGCGCTGCGTGAAGCTATCGCCGCCCGCTACACCGCACGCGGTCTGCCCACCCGGGCAGACGAAGTGATGGTGGTGAACGGCGCCGTCAGCGGCTTTGCCCTGATCTTAAGAATGATGACCGGTCCCGGGGATCGCGTGGTGGTGGATCATCCCACTTACCCGCTGGCAATAGCCGCCATTCAGGGAGCACTATGCCGGCCCGTGGGCGTCTCGCTGCCTGAAACGGGTTGGGATACCGACGGTTTTGCCGCAACGCTCGCCCAGACCGCCCCGCGTCTGGCCTATCTGATGCCGGATTTTCATAATCCGACCGGGCGTTGCATGGATGCCGCGACGCGCCAGACCATAACCGACATCGCCGCGCAAACCCGCACCACGCTGGTGGTGGATGAAACCATGGTCGATCTCTGGTTCGATGCTCCCCCGCCGCCGCCGCTGGCCGCCTTTAACCCGGAGGCCGCGGTGATGACGCTGGGTTCCGCAGGCAAAAGTTTCTGGGGTGGGCTGCGTCTCGGCTGGATCCGCGCCTCGTCCCGCACTATCGCCACGCTCGCGCAGACGCGCGACACGCTGGATCTGGGTTCTCCGGTGCTGGAACAACTGGCCACGCTGTGGCTTATCGAAAACAGTGAAACCTTCCTGCCTGCCCGGCGGGAAATGCTGGCAGAACGTCGCGACCGCTGCGGCCAGATGCTGCGGGAACATTTCCCCGAATGGCGGTTTCAGGAAGCGGAGGGAGGGCTCTCATACTGGATTGAATTACCCGGCATGCTGGCGACGCAGCTGGCGGCACGCGCCGAGACGACAGGCATCATTATGGGCACCGGCACGCGCTTTGGGCTTTCAGGCGCGTTTGACCGCTATCTGCGAATGCCCTTCTCACTCAGTCCGCCAGAACTTGAAGAGGCATTATTGCGGATCAAACCGCTGTGGCGTGCGTTAAATAAAAGTGTAGCGCCAGTAAAACGGAGCCTGGTGTAAATTATTCGCCAGAAACAATAAAAACTGCTGACTGTAACGCATGCAGTCAGCAGTTTTCGTGAAGAACAGCTTAATGTTGAGGAGGAATCGGGAAGCCTTTCAGCGAAATAATGAAATTATCCCCTTCTTTCTTTATTTTTGCACCGGTATCACACCAGTCAGACGCAATTCGAAAGAACTCATCACTTCCTACATTCCAGCCAAGACGAACATGTTTCACGTAGCCGGAACGTAACAGATTGCAGGCCTCGTTGTAGTCACTGGCAGTCGATAGTTGTTGTTTCATTTTCTCTTCTTCAGAAGTTTACGTAGTGCTTTGATTTCTTTAGGAGTAAATGGAGTTACGCTCTCTTCTTCCGTATGCTGATTATCAACATCCTCTTCCGATACTCCCGCCTCTTCTACTGCTTCAAAAGCCAGCAGCAGCAGTTTCTCTGTGGTCACGCTTAAATTCTCATTATTGTCTTCCGCATAGTGGCGAAGTCTTTCTTTTAGCGCTTCATCAATTTTAACGTTTAAAACCGCAGTAACCATGATTGTCACATCCTTTCGGAACACGTGTTTAATTTAATACACGAAGATAAGTTTGTTATCCAGATATATATTTTTTAGCTTATGACAGAATAAAGGCATCCGAAAATAAAATGACAGTCTATTATTACAGGTTTATGACATTATTATTTCAGTTAAATGAAGGCTGTATTACAGAAAATACAATAGTCACATAATTTAGAAGGTTTATTCAGGGGAACAACTGAGAGGATCACAAATGGGTGGGGGCCCTGCCAGCTACATCCCGGCACCCACGTCGTCTGCCCTGGCTGCTTCCTTCCGGACCTGACCTGGTGAACAGAGTAGCGTTGCGGGAGAACCAACAGAGCCCCCATTGAGAGCGTTGATAACCAACGCGCTGGCGCATTATCCCTGTGGAGCACCTCAATTGCAAGCCGCTGGGAACCGTATGCTGGATTATTGCGCAAACTGCCCCGACAATCTTCTTTATCTTCGTATAACATTACCCTTCGCTGATTTCCCGCAGGAGAAACAATGGACGAACATGACACTTTCCCACAGCGAGTGTGGCAAATCGTGGCTTCGATTCCGGAAGGCTGTGTCACGACCTATGGGGAAGTCGCCCGGCTGGCGGGTTCTCCGCGCGCGGCGCGTCAGGTTGGAGGCGTGCTGAGAAGGCTACCGGAGGGAAGCACGTTACCGTGGCACCGGGTCGTCAATCGCCATGGTGCCATTTCCCTCACCGGGCCAGACTTGCAGCGCCAGCGTCAGGCATTACTCTCAGAAGGGGTGCAGGTGTCCGGGGCAGGACAGATTGATATGCAGAAGTATCGCTGGGAGTACTGACGCCCTCTCCCGTCAACATGGAGAGGGCGAAGGAAAATTACATCTGTGTTGGGGGTGTAGGCAGAGTCGGCTGATTGGTTTGCGTTGCAACAGGCACTTCAGTTTGCTGCACCGGTACCAGGGTCAGGTCGATTTTGGTGCCGCCTTTGTTGACCGCTTCCTGTACGGTATCGGTGATAAAGACCAGCTTATCGTTGATCGTTACCGCCGCGCTCAGGAGGATACGCGCGTTAGGCTGGACGTCAGACGGGTTGTAAGGCAGCACGAAGCTGAACGGCGCCTGTTTACCCTCTGTACGAACTGCACGCTGTGCAAGGACTTTAGACGGTGCATCCGCCAGAGACGCATCGGATAACGTGACCGTTAAAACCGCGTCCGGCGGCAGAGCGACTTTCTGTTTGATCCAGATGGTACCGGACACGTTAGGCTGTCGAATAGCTTGCTGTGAAAGGGTGTTAATCCCGTTTGGGGTCGCCGTTGGTACCGCTACATCGGCACTATTATCCGCACAGGCGGACAACGCCACCGCCATTGCAACACCGCTTAACATAGGCACGAGTTTCATTGAAGTCTCCTTATCATCAATGCACCGGCGGGATCGATCCCATCCGATGTCGTTTTATTCACATAACGTAAACAAGTGTGGCACAAATCACGGATTTATGCCTAATTTTGCCCAGGTATTAAGATTATTCTACCCATCGGACCACTATCGTTTCTGCGTTATACTCAGCGTATCTTTCGCCACGGCGTTTATTGAGGACCACTATGAGTCAGGCACTGAACAATCTGCTGACATTGCTTAACCTGGAAAAAATAGAAGAAGGGCTATTTCGCGGACAGAGCGAAGATTTAGGCTTACGCCAGGTTTTTGGCGGCCAGGTCGTGGGGCAAGCGCTGTATGCCGCCAAGGAGACCGTCCCGGCAGACCGTCTGGTGCACTCATTCCACAGCTACTTTTTACGCCCCGGTGACAGCGCTAAACCGATTGTGTACGACGTGGAAGTTCTGCGTGACGGCCAAAGCTTCAGCGCCCGTCGCGTGGCGGCCATCCAGCATGGGAAACCCATTTTCTACATGACCGCCTCCTTCCAGGCGCCAGAGCCGGGCTATGAGCATCAAAAACAGATGCCGTCTGCCCCGTCGCCGGACGATCTGAAATCGGAAACCGAAATAGCCCGCGCACTCGCGCATCTGCTGCCGCCGCAGGTAAAAGAGAAGTTTCTGTGCGATAAACCGCTGGAGATCCGCCCGGTCGAATTTCATAACCCAATGAAGGGGCATACCGCTGAGCCCACCCGCCAGGTGTGGATCCGCGCCAACGGCAGCGTACCGGCAGACTTGCGCGTGCAGCAGTATCTGCTGGGTTATGCGTCGGATTTCAACTTCCTGCCGGTTGCGCTACAGCCGCACGGTGTGGGCTTCCTCGAAAAAGGGATGCAGGTAGCCACAATTGACCATTCCATGTGGTTCCACCGTCCATTCGATATGAATGAATGGCTGCTTTACAGCGTGGAAAGTACCTCTGCGTCCAGCGCGCGCGGCTTTGTACGCGGGGAGTTTTACACTCAGGATGGCGTGCTGGTGGCATCTACCGTGCAGGAAGGTGTGATGCGTAATCGCGGGTGATGTAAAAAGCCCGGTGGCTATGCTTACCGGGCCTGCAAATTACGCTTTTTCAGGCCGGGTAAGGCGAAGCCGCCGCCCGGCAAGGCACTCAGATTATGCGTTATAGGCATTCTCGCCGTGGCTGTTGACGTCCAGGCCTTCGCGCTCCTGCTCTTCCGGCACGCGCAGCCCAACGGTCATATCAGCCAGCTTGTAACCGATAAAGGCCACAACACCCGACCAGACAACGGTGATCGCGATACTTTCCAGCTGCACCAGCACCTGATGCCCCATGGTTACGCCTTCTGCGTAACCCACACCGCCCAGAGATTGGGCAGCAAAGATACCGGTCATGATACAGCCGACAATGCCGCACACACCGTGCACGCCGAATACATCACACGGATCGTCAACGCGCAGAACACGTTTCAGTGCGGTAACGCCCCACAGCCCCGCCAGTCCTGCGACGATACCGATCAGCAGCGCACCGCCTACGCCCACGTAACCGCACGCTGGCGTAATACCTACCAGACCGGCAATCGCCCCGGAACAGGCACCCAGCAGCGATGGCTTGCCGCGAACGGCCCACTCGCCAAATACCCATGAGAGGATAGCGCCGGCGGTTGCCACAACGGTATTCACGAAGGCCAGTGCAGCGATTTCGTTAGCGGCGCTGGCTGAACCTGCGTTGAAGCCGAACCAGCCAAAGTAGAGGATGGCGGTGCCGGTAAAGACCATCGGCAGATTGTGCGGCTTGAATGCTTCCTTCCCGAAGCCCACGCGTTTGCCAATCAGGTAGGCGCCTACCAGGCCTGCTACCGCGGCGTTGATGTGCACAACGGTACCACCCGCAAAGTCCAGCGCGCCATGGGAAGCCAACAGACCACCGCCCCAGACCATATGCGCAATCGGGATATAGGAGAGCGTCAGCCAGACCACCACGAAAATCAGTACCGCAGAGAAGCGGATACGCTCAGCCAGCGCGCCCACAATCAGCCCCACGGTGATGCAGGCGAATGAGCCCTGAAACGCGACATGAATATACTGATAGAAGCTGCCCATTACCGCGGTCAGTTCGATATTTTTCAGCATCGCCCAGTTAACGTTGCCGAAGAAGGCGTTGCCCTCCCCGAAGGCCAGCGAGTAACCGTAAACCACCCACAGCACGCACACCAGCGCGAACGTGACGGCAACCTGCGTCAGCATGGAGAGTACGTTCTTGCCGCGAATCAGGCCGCCGTAAAACAGCGCGATCCCCGGAATCGTCATGAACAGCACCAGCGCGGTGCAAATCATCATAAAGGCGTTATCGGCTTTGTCTGCCACAGCAGGTGCAGCCATTGCCAGGCCCGGCAGCAGTGCCAGCGACCCCAGACCTGTTTTCATTGTTGCTTTCTTCATTTTCTCGATCCCTATCACTGTGTGCCAGGAGTTACTTACAACGCCGCTTCGTCAGATTCGCCGGTACGGATGCGAATAACGCGCTGTAGTTCGGCAACGAAAATTTTGCCGTCGCCAATTTTTCCGGTGTAGGCCGCTTTGCTGACGACATCAATCACCTCATCAAGCTGATCGTCGGCAATCGCCACATCAATTTTCACTTTTGGCAGGAAGTTAACGCTGTATTCCGCCCCGCGATAAAGCTCGGCATGACCTTTCTGACGCCCAAAGCCTTTCACTTCGGTGACAGTCAGTCCCTGAATACCCATGGAAGACAGCGCTTCACGCACGTCTTCGAGTTTGAATGGTTTGATTACCACCGTAACCAGCTTCATATATCCCCTCCAGTCAGAATTCGGTAATGGCCGCAGCTAACACGAGAGTGATATTGCAAAGGGTGTGCCAGAAGTGAAAGGTGAGGAGGAAAGCGCCGCGGCGCGCATGCGCCGGGAAAAAGTGAAAAAAAAACGCACCATGGCAGTGCAGGGTGCGTTTCAGTTTTGCACCAACGGTTAAGTCTGTTAGCGCATTGCCTTGTTATGGTGCATCAGGCGCTGAGTGACTCTTCCTCGCGCACGCTGGCGGCCAGTTCGTCGCCTGCCAGCTGCAACTGATACATCTGCCAGTAGCGTCCTTTTGCCTCAAGCAGCGCTCTGTGTGTACCCCGTTCAACGGCCTGGCCACGGTGCAGAACCAGAATGGTATCGGCATCGACGATCGTTGACAGGCGGTGGGCGATCACCACCAGCGTAGTGTGATCCCGCACGGCAGCCAGCGCCTGCTGGATCGCCTGCTCGGTACCGGAGTCAATGCTTGCTGTCGCTTCATCCAGAATTAACACCTGCGGCGTCTCAATCAGCACGCGCGCCAGCGCCAGAAGTTGCTTTTGCCCGACGGAGAGGTTGTTGCCCTGCTCACCCAGCCGGGTATTGATCCCCTCGCTTAACCCGCGCGCCAGATCTGCCAGCTGCACCGTTTCCAGCACCTCCCATACCTGCTCAGGGGTGAAAGGACGTCCCAGCGTCACGTTGGCATAAAAGGTATCCGCCAGCACCACCGGATCCTGCTGCACCATCGCGACGCCCTTACGCAACGCGTTGTGGCTAAGCGAGGCAAGCGGCCGTCCGTCCAGACGGATCTCCCCCTGCGTCAACGGATAGTAGCCCATCAGCAAACTGGCGAGCGTGCTTTTGCCGCTGCCGGTATGCCCAACCAGGGCGACAAAACCGCGCGACGGTACCTCGAGGTTGATATCCTGCAAGACAAGATGGTCGTCGCGATAGGCAAACGAGACATGATCAAACGCTATGGATCCACTTTCCAGCGGGCGTTCGTCATCGCCATAGGTCTGACGCGGCCTGTCCATGAGCTCGAATACACGTTCGCCCGCGACCACTGCCTGTTGCAGCATCGACTGCTGCGTGGTGAGTTCAATCAGCGGTTCGTTAAGGCGTCCGAGGTAACTGATAAACGCGTACAGTACCCCCACCTCGATGGTTCCGCGCGTCGTCAGGCCGAACAGCATCAGCAGTCCGCACAGCACCAGCGCCGAGAAGAGGCTCAGCAGCGGACGTAACAGGAAACCGTCCAGGCGTAACGTCTGCATCCGCGCCATATAATGCGAGCGGCTGGCTTCCCCCATTCGCTCACCAAAACGCGCCTGCTGGCGAAACTGCTGAATAACGCTCATGCCGTTGATCACTTCGTTGAAGCCATCATTGATATCTGCAAGGTAAGCGCGCACGCGGCGCACGATCGGCGTGCTGTAGCGCTGGTAAATCACCATCACGATCAGCACCGCCGGGAAAATGGTGATTGCCACCAGCGCCATCCGCCAGTCCAGGCTGAACATCGCCACCAGCATCGCGCCAATTAGCGCGGCACTGCGCAGAACCGTTGCAACAACGGTTACATAGAGGTCGCGGATCACCTCGGTGTCATTGGTGACGCGCGAAATAACCTGCCCGACCGGCTGGGTATCAAACTCGCTCAGCGGCTGGCGCAGCGCGGCATCCATCACGTCCGTGCGCAGCTGCTGCACCACGCCCACGGCGGCCCGGTTAAAGAGCAGTGACTGCGCGTAATGCAGCCCTGCAGCCGTCAGCTGTAGCCCGACGTACGCCACGCCCAGCCCGGCGACCAGGCCGAGAGGCAAATAGCCTTTCGCTACCATGTTATCGATGAAATAGCTGATAAGCAGCGGACCGGTCACCTCCGCAATCGCGGCGATCCACAGCAACAGCACGGCGATGGAAAGCGGTTTGCGCCACGGTGAGCCATAGGCCAGCAGCCGTTTTAACGTCGGCCACATCTGTCCAAACTTACGCATCGGCCACCTCCTCATCCAGCGCGGCTTCAAGCTGTTGATAGCGGTACATATCCCGATACCAGCCGGTCTGCCCGGCGAGCTGCTCATGCTGACCACGCTGGGCAATATGTCCGTGCTGAAGCACCAGAATTTCACTGGCTTCGGTAAGCGCCGACAGACGGTGCGCGCTGATGATGACCGTGCGCCCCTCTCCCCACTGGCGAAGGTTATGCAGAATTTGATGTTCAGTACGCCCGTCAACCGCGGACAGCGCATCATCCAGAATCAGGATCTCAGCGTCCAGCAGTAGCGCGCGGGCAATAGAGATACGCTGTTTTTGTCCGCCGGAGAGCATAACGCCCCGCTCACCCACTTCCGTGTCGTAGCCCTGCGGCAGGCGCAGAATATCCTCGTGGACGCTGGCCAGACGCGCCACGTGCTCGATCTGGTCCTGTGTCGCCGTCGGACACCCGAGCGCAATATTGTTGGCAATGGTGTCTGAAAACAAAAACGGCGTCTGGCTGACGACCGCCAGGCGGCTGCGCCAGTCATCCAGCAGCAGACGTGGCAGAGGGATGTCGTGGAAACGGATATCGCCTTCGCTCACGTCAAAATGGCGCTGAATCAGTGACAGAATGGTGCTTTTACCGGAACCCGTCGGGCCGCAGATGCCCAGCATCTGACCAGGACGCAGCGTGAAACTGACGTTCTCAAGCACCGGATGTTCCGTTTGCGGGTAGATAAAGGCGCGGATATCAGCCTTGAGAATACCCGGACCTTCCGGTACCGGCTCGCTGCCATCGTTCACGACCGGCACTTCCGCCAGCATGGCGCGGATACGGCTGTAAGCGGCGCTCCCACGTTCAACGATATTAAACATCCAGGCCAGCGCCAGCATCGGCCAGATCATCAGCCCAAGGTACATCGCAAAGCTGGTTAACTGCCCGAGGGTCATGGTGCCTCGCACCACCATCCAGCTGCCGCCGCCCACCGCCAGCAGGTTCGCCATACCAATCGCAATATAAATTGTCGGATCGAAACGGGCATCAATACGCGCCACGCGCATGTTTTTCGCGCCGGTATCGGCGGCGTCGGCGGCAAACAGCGCGGACTGGCGGTCTTCCAGACCAAACGCTTTGATCATGCGGATGCTGGTCATGCTCTCCTGGGTGCGATCGTTCAGCGACGAGAACGCCGCCTGCGCCAGCTTAAAGCGTTCATGGAGCTGCTCGCCGTAGCGGTTAATTGCCAGCGCCATCAGCGGCATTGGCAGCAGCGCCAGCAGCGTGAGCTCCCAGCTAATTTGCGTAGACATCACAATCAATACCGCACAGCCCATCACCAGGGAATCCACCAGCGTTAACACCCCTTCACCGGCGGCAAACACCACGCGGTCTACATCGTTAGTGGCGCGGGCGATGAGATCCCCGGTACGGTGACGCAGATAAAACTCAGGGTGCTGGCGGCTCAGCTGACGGTAAAAGTCCTCGCGCAGCTCAACGGCAAGCTGATAGGACGCACCGAACAGCAGCACGCGCCAGACATAACGCAGCAGGTAAACCACCACGGCCGTCAGCACCAGCGTACCGACCCACATTATCACCCGTGCGGCGGTGTAATGTTGTTCGGTAACGCCATCCACGACGTAGCCCACCACTTTGGGGGGGATCAGTTGCAGAATGGCAATGATAATAAGCAGGGCCACTGCGCCGAGGTAGCGTTGCCACTCCCGACGAAAGTACCAGCTTAATTGGGCAAATAATCGCACGCGGTCTTTTCCTGAAGGTATTTTAAGAAGTTATTCAATGGGTAACGCTGTGGTGTATTTAATCTGTTCCATGGCGAAGCTGGAGGTGACATCGGACAAGCCCGGTACGCTATTGACCAGCCGCTTGTAAAAATCATCGTAGCGCTTCATGTCTGCCACCTGAACGCGCATCAGATAGTCGTATTCCCCCGCCATGCGCCAGAAGCCGAGCACCTCGGGCATGTCGGAAACCTGCGTGACGAAGCGGCAGTACCATTCGCTGCTGTGATGCTGCGTTTTTATCAGGACGAAGGCGGTCAGTCCAAGCCCCAGTTTTTCGGGATCCAGCAGCGCCACACGTCCCAGCAGAATGCCATCATCTTCCAGCTTCTTGAGGCGCTTCCAGCACGGTGTGGTGGTCAGATTAACGGCATCTGCCAGCGCCTGCAAAGAGAGGGTACAGTCGCTTTGCAGCAAAGAAAGCAGCTTACGGTCAATTTTATCTAACATAGCCACCTCGAAGAGAAAATTATTCTCCTTACATTCTATTTTAAAGGTCAGATAGCAACAATTTTTTCTGTGCTTTTCGCTATGCTGGGCACAAAATGACAAACGGATAACTACGATGAATAGCACCTGGGTTAAACATGCCATCAGCGAAATAAATGCCGACTATCAGCGCTCGGCAGACACCCACTTAATCCGCCTGCCTCTGCCGGGATTTCCCGGTCTTCAGCTCTATCTGAAAGATGAAAGTACCCATCCTACCGGTAGCCTGAAGCATCGCCTGGCGCGTTCACTCTTTTTATACGGTTTATGTAACGGCTGGATTAAAGAAGGCACCACGATTATTGAATCGTCGTCCGGATCAACTGCCGTCTCCGAAGCCTACTTTGCCCGCCTGTTGGGCCTGCCGTTTATCGCCGTGATGCCCTCATGCACGGCGAAACGTAAAGTTGAACAGATCGAATTTTACGGCGGACGCTGCCACTTTGTGGACAGCGCCTGCGAAATCTATGCGGCCTCCGAAATGCTGGCCCGCGAGCTGAATGGTCACTATATGGACCAGTTCACCTTCGCCGAACGCGCCACCGACTGGCGCGGCAATAATAACATTGCGGACAGCATTTTCCGCCAGATGACCCATGAGCCGCATCCTGTCCCCTCTTACATTGTCATGAGCGCGGGCACGGGCGGAACCTCCGCCACCATCGGACGTTATATCCGCTGTCAGGGTTATGATACGCAGCTGATGGTGGTTGACCCGCAAAACTCGGTGTTCCTCGATTACTGGCAATCCCGCGATGCGAGCCTGCGCAGCCCCGTGGGGAGCAAGATCGAAGGGATTGGTCGCCCGCGCGTCGAACCCTCGTTCATTCCGGACGTTGTGGATGAGATGCTCCGCGTGCCGGATGCCGCCAGCGTCGCGACGGCGCACTGGCTGGAGACACAGCTTGGCCGTAAAGTCGGGGCTTCTACCGGCACCAATATGTGGGGCGCGCTACAGCTGGCCGCGAGGATGCGTGAAGAAGGCCGTACCGGCTCTGTCGTCACGCTGCTGTGCGACAGCGGGGAGCGATACCTGGACACCTATTACAACGCAGAATGGGTGCAGGCCAATATTGGCGATGTTGAGCCGTGGAAAGCGCAGATTTCGCAGCTGGTGAAATAAAAAAAGCCAGGCTTTAGCCTGGCTTGCTGGAAGGGTCTCACTATTCGGGGGAATATGGGAGGTTATTTTTGTCCAGCCAATGCGTCAAAAAATGGGACACCGCTTCGTTACGACAGTGTCCAATAACCGGTAAATGCGGGAGCGCGGCGATAAGCTGCGGCATCGCGTTCCCCATAATCAGCCCACGACCTACGTTGCTCAGCATCTCGTGGTCGTTCATGGCGTCACCAAAGGCCATACAGTCCTGCATCGTCAGCCCAAGATGATCGCTCAGCACCGCCAGCGCGGATCCTTTGTTACAGCCCACCGGCAGCACTTCAAGACAGTCCACCGCCGAGAAGGTCAGGTGCGCCCGTTCGCCCAGCGCCTCGTTAAGCTGAATACGCAGACGGCAGAGATCGTCGTGATCGCCACAGAAGCAGATCTTGGTCACCTTGTGTGCCGGAATGCGGCGCAAATCGATAAGCTGATATTTAAAGCCGCTGTAAACGTGAGCGTGCAGCAAGGCCGGGATCTCACGCCCGGTAAACCAGCCTTCATCATTAAAAACATGCACGCTGGCCTGCGTATCCCAGGTGCTGTGCAGGACAATGTCCGCCACCTCCGGATTCAGATCCTGACGGTGCAGCACATCGCCGTCGACGGAGTGAATGCGCGTTCCGTTGCCGGTGATCAAGAACGCATCGAGGGCAAATGTCCCCAGCAGATGGCGCATCTCCAGCACATGACGACCAGTAGCAAACGTCAGGGTAACTTCACGCTCGCGCAGGCGCTTAAGAGTGTTCAGGGTTTTCTCCCCTAAACGGTGATCCGGCATTAACAGCGTGCCGTCCATATCAAATGCAGCGAGCCGAGCCATGATTACTCCCGAAATGTGATGCGGTTAACTTGTGCATCAGTATTACGTGGGATATACGGAAGTAATAGTGAATAGATGATAATTATTGTTCCGGGTTTTTCATGCGCCAGCTTAACCGTCTTAACCAGTATCAGCGTCTGTGGCACCCGTCTGCCGGCGCACCGCAGCAGGTGACCATCAGTGAACTTGCCAGCCGCTGCTTTTGCAGCGAGCGACATGTTCGCACCCTGCTGCGCCAGGCGCAGGAGGCGGGCTGGCTAAGCTGGCACGCCCGCTCCGGACGAGGTAAGCGTGGGGAATTACGCTTTCACGTCACCCCGGATTCGTTGCGTAATACGATGATGGAAGAGGCCCTGAAAAGTGGACAGCAGCACAACGCGCTGGAGCTGGCCCAGCTCGCGCCTGAAGATTTGCGATCGCTGCTGCATCCGTTTATGGGCGGACAGTGGCAGAACGATACGCCGACGCTGCGTATTCCCTACTATCGCTCGCTGGAGCCGCTTCAGCCGGGGTTTCTCCCTGGCCGGGCGGAGCAGCATCTGGCGGGACAGGTATTCTCTGGTTTGACGCGTTTTAATGGTAACAGCAGTGAACCCACGGGCGATCTGGCGCATCACTGGGAAGTCTCTGCTAACGGCCTGCGCTGGCATTTCTACATTCGCTCCACCCTGCACTGGCATAACGGCGATAAAATAGAGACGGCACAGCTCCGGCAAAGCCTGACGGCGCTGTTATCGCAGCCCGGCATGGGCACGCTGTTCCGCAGCGTCTTACGTATCGAAACCACGCACCCGCAGTGCCTGACGTTTATTCTCCATCAACCTGACTACTGGCTGGCGCACAGGCTGGCAACCTACTGTAGCCGTCTGGCGCATC
This sequence comes from Enterobacter cloacae complex sp. IR5402, assembly GCF_049238125.1. Lineage (NCBI taxonomy): Bacteria > Pseudomonadati > Pseudomonadota > Gammaproteobacteria > Enterobacterales > Enterobacteriaceae > Enterobacter > Enterobacter cloacae complex sp. IR5402. Next base: position 120,791 of record NZ_JBMKHO010000003.1, on the reverse strand, counting down.
CCGATTACCCTGTGGTAGGCAGCGGTCCCTTCCGGCTAAGCGTTTTTGAGCCTGAACTGGTGCGTCTGGAAAGCCACGAGCAGTATCATCTTGGCCATCCGTTGCTTAAGGCTATCGAGTACTGGATCACGCCCCAGCTTTTTGACTACAGTCTGGGCACCAGCTGTCGCCACCCGGTGCAAATCGCCATTGGCGAGGCCGACGAGCTGGCCAGCCTGCGGCTGGTGAGTAACAGCACCAGTCTGGGCTTCTGCTACCTCACGCTGAAACAGAGTCCACGTCTAAGCGAACTTCAGGCAAAGCGGCTGATTAATATCATTCATCTCTCAACGCTGCTGCACACGCTTCCCCTGAACGAAGGGCTCATCACTCCTACCGAGGAACTGCTTCCCGGCTGGGCGATCCCCCAGTGGCCTGATTTAACCGACGTTGCGCTGCCAGAGGCATTGACGCTGGTCTACCACCTGCCGGTTGAGCTTCACACCATGGCCAGCCAGTTAAAAGCATACCTTGCGCGGCAGGGTTGTGAACTGACCGTCATCTTTCACGACGCCAAAACGTGGGACGGGTGCCAGCAGCTTGCCGATGCAGACATCATGATGGGAGACAGACTGATTGGCGAAGCGCCGGCGTACACGCTTGAGCAGTGGCTCCGCTGCGATGCGCTCTGGCCGCATCTGCTGAGCGCACCGGCATTCGCCCATTTGCAGGCCACGCTGGATGCGGTGCAGTCGCAGGCCGACGAGCGTGACCGACACGCAGGACTTCAGGCTATATTCAGCCGGTTAATGGAGACAGCCGTCCTGACGCCGCTCTTTAACTACCAGTATCAAATCAGCGCGCCTCCGGGCGTCAACGGCATATGCCTTAACACTCGCGGCTGGTTTGACTTCACCGAAGCCTGGCTTCCTCCACCAAACGCGTGAAGAAGCTGGTCGCCGCTTTAGCCAGGCGTTAACATGACGCTTTTACTGTAACTGTCGAGATGATCTATGAAACGTGCCGTCGTCGTGTTCAGCGGAGGACAAGATTCCACCACCTGCCTGATTCAGGCGCTTCACCAGTATGATGAAGTGCACTGCGTCACTTTTGATTATGGTCAGCGTCATCGCGCTGAAATCGATGTCGCTCGTGAACTGGCTCTCAAACTGGGCGCCCGCGCTCATAAAGTGCTGGACGTGACGCTGTTAAATGAACTGGCCGTCAGCAGCCTCACCCGCGACAGCATTCCGGTGCCTGATTACGAACCTGATGCCAGCGGCATTCCGAACACCTTCGTACCGGGCCGCAACATTCTCTTCCTGACCCTGACGGCAATATACGCTTATCAGGTGAAGGCCGAAGCGGTGATCACGGGCGTGTGCGAAACCGACTTCTCTGGCTACCCGGACTGCCGGGATGAATTCGTGAAAGCACTCAATCACGCCGTCGATCTGGGAATGGCAAAAGAGACCCGCTTCGAAACGCCGCTGATGTGGCTGGATAAGGCTGAAACCTGGGCGCTGGCCGACTACTGGGGCAAGCTGGATGTCGTTCGCAACGAGACCCTGACCTGCTACAACGGCATTAAAGGGGACGGCTGTGGGCAGTGTGCCGCCTGTAACCTGCGCGCGAACGGTCTGAATCATTATTTTGCGGATAAAGCGGGCGTTATGGCCGCAATGCAGAAAAAGACCGGGCTGAAATAAGGGCTACCTGACCGTGCTGTCGAACAGTTTTACACCGGCAGCACGGGTAATTTTCATCAGTGTAGTCAGCGTTGGGTTACCATTTTCGGACAGGGTACGGTATAGCTGCTGACGTGAAAGCCCCGCTTTGGCTGAAATCTCTCCAATACCGCCGCGCGCTTCGATAACGCGTCTGAGGGCAATCAAATAGGCTGGGATCCCCTGGTCCTCGTAAATTTCATCCAGTGCAATTTGCAGATAGAGTTGCGCGTAAGAAGGATTTTCGCGCAGCATTTTGACTACAGCTTCATCATGGCTGACGGTACTTGAGAATTTTCGCTCACTTTTGCTCATGGAGTTTATCCTTTTGATGATCTTTCCAGTAATCTATTGCCAGCATCACATCCGCTTTCTGGCTCTTTTTGTCACCGCCGATCAGCAACAATAAGATTTCCCGGTGCTGGACCGCAAAATAGACTCGATAACCGGGACCACAATCAACCTTCAACTCCCAGACACCCTCTCTGAGATAACGGTAATCGCCAAAATTCCCCTTCTCAGCGCGGTCGATTCGCAGAAGGATCCGAAACGCCAGCTCCGGATCCTTTCTTCTCAACTTTGCTACCCAATCCTCAAACGGTATTTTTCCGTCGCGGGTTCGGTAACGTTTAACAACGTAGTCCCTGTTCATGATTTTATCCCTGAAAACCCTTCTTGTCTTTTATAAAAGACAAAAATTTACGCGATCATCAGCTCCAGCTTTTCGCGCAACTCCCCTTCCAGCGGCAACGCTTTCTGGGTTTTGAGATCGATACAGACAAAGGTGATCAGCGCATCGGCCACAATCTGCCCTTCTGGCTCCAGCGTAACGACCTGGCTCAATACACCACTTTTGCCATTCAGTTGTTGGACCTCACTGGTCACGGTGAGCACATCCCCCAGCACAGCCGGGCGGCGGTAGTTAATGTTGATATTGACGACCACAAACGCGATGTTGTGTGCGGTTAGCCACTGGAAGCTATCGCTGTTCTCCAGGCCGTCCCAGCGAGCCTCTTCAAGAAATTCGAGGTAGCGGGCGTTATTGACGTGCTGGTAAACATCGAGGTGATAACCACGGACTTTGATTTGTGTCTGCATAGCGCAATAGCCTTTCGTTGTTATAGGTTCAGAGGTCATAACTGGTATGACCTCTTTATCCTGGCAAATTTTTGCCGCAGTGCAAGTGATTACGCGATTACAGCGTCAGGTGTGCGAGATTGCGCTCAACCAGCGCGCTGCCCATACCCGGCACCTGCTTGAGATCGTCAAGGGTTTTGAAAGGACCATACTCTTCACGATAGCTGACGATGGCCTGCGCTTTTTTGAGGCCCACGCCATTCATTACGCGGGCAAGATCGTCCGCAGAGGCAGTATTAATACTGACCCGCGTACCCTCGTCCTCAATGGCTTTCGTGCTGGCCGTCGCGTTGGCTTTAACCTGACCTTGTGACGTTGCATCGGCCTGAGTTTGTGCAGCCTGGGCTTTAGACGAGGGTGACGCCGCCAGCGCGCCCGCACTCATCCCGGAAGTGGCAATAGCCAGTGTAATTAACAGTGCTTTGATTCCACATTTCATGCTGTTTTCTCCTTGTTTGTTGACAGCCATGCCACGATAGCCGCACGGGAAAACAGGGACAAACAGCAGATTGCAGAAATGGAAAAGGCCGCGAAAGCGGCCTTTAGTTTTTGCAGAACGTTACGGAAATCTGCGAGCAGACACGTAATTATTGCTCCTGAGTGACCACATCACCCAGCTTGATTTTGGCTTCTTTACGCAGGTTGCTCATCAACGCTTCGAAAGCAATCTGGGCATTGTTCTGGGTAATTCCCTGAACCATGGCCATCTTCTGCGCGTCTGGCAGCGTGCCGGCTTTCACTTCATCCAGTGCCAGAACCACCACGTTACCCTGCATATCGGTCGTGGTGCCAAAGACAGGTTTGTCTTTCGCCGGCAGGCTCAGACCAAACGCCGCCTGGCTGACAGGATCCTGACCGGTACGGCTCAGCGTTTTTGCTTCACCAAAGCTCAGGCCAGCCGCTTTCAGCGCATCGTTCTTACCGGCTTTCAGGTCGGCCAGAATTTTCTCTGCATCCAGTTTTGCCTGCTGTGCCGCTTTGTTGTGTTTCACCAGCGCCACCACCTGATCTTTCACTTCCGCCAGGGGCTTCACTGCCTCGGCTTTGTGCTCGCTGACGCGCAGTACGAACGCACGATCACCGTCAACGGTAATAATGTCTGAGTTGCTGCCCGGCGTACCATTCTCACCGACCAGACCACCATTGAAAATGGCATCTGAAACCGGTTTGAAGTTCAGTTCTTCCGGCAGGTTTTCGTGGCTGAACCAGCCCGTCTCAACCGCTTTCACGCCAGCAGCCTGCTCAGCGCCCGCCAGTGATTCGTTGTCGTTGCTTGCGGCATCGCTCACTTTCTGTTGCAGCGCATAGAAGGCATCCAGCGCTTTCTCCTGCTTCACTTTCGCAGCGATATCATCACGAACGTCAGTCAGCGGCTTGGTTTTCGCCGCCACAACATCGTCCAGACGCGCCACCAGGAAGCCGACGGAGGATTTGATTACACCAGACAGTTGGCCTTTCTCTTTCAGGCCTGCATTTTTCAGCTCATCCGGGGTAGTTGACTCTTCCAGCCAGCCCATATCACCGCCGTTTTTGGCAGAAATAATGTCGGTAGATTTTGCTTTCGCTAAGGTGGCGAAATCAGCGCCTTTGTTCAGCTCATCCAGCACGGCTTTCGCTTCTGCTTCCGTTTTGGTCTGGATCACGCTGTAACGGTTACGCTGCGGCTGAGTAAACTGATCCTGATGCTGGTCGTAATAAGACTGGATCTCGGCGTCAGTCGCATTTTCCTGCATCGCAGCTGCATCCAGCTTGATATAGCTTACGCGGAACTGTTCCGGAGAGATGAAGTTGTTCTTGTTTTGCTCGTAGTAAGCATTAACTTCAGCGTCGCTAACCTGCTGTTTCGCTGCCAGTGCGTTGACATCAATCGTCGCTTCACGCACCACGCGTTGCTGCGCCACCAGTGCCGCCAGCTCTTCAGTTTCACCTTTCAGCATGAAATCGGTGCCCACCACCGCGTTGATCAGCTGTTGCGTGGTCAACTGGTTACGCAGTGCCTGAGCGTACTGGTCAGCCGTCATACCCATCTGGTTAACAATGCTGTTGTAACGCGCGTTGTCGAACCTCCCATTAGACTGGAAAGCCTGCGTCGAGAAGATGGCTTTTTTAACCTGCTCATCGCTGATGCCCAGACCCAGGCTTTTCGCGTACTGATCCAGCAGCGCCTCGTCAATAAGGCGGTTTAGCGTCTGCTGACGCAGGTTTTTCATATAGCCTTCGTTGGCTGCAAGTTCAGAGTATTGGTCGCCCAGCTGTTGCTGCATGCGGTTACGTTCACCAGCAAAAGCGTTCTCGAACTGCCCACGGCTAATTTCCTGGCCATTCACTTTTGCGGCGTAGTTCGCGCCACCGCCGATGAGGTAACTACTCACACCGGTCAATATGAACGACACGATAATGATACCGAAAATAATCTTGAGCACGAGACTGTTAGCAGCCGTGCGTAAGCTGTCCATCATGGTGTAACAACACTCCGCTGTAGGTGACTGGTTACCTGACGCTGACGGAAAATCCTGACCGTCGCGCGTAAAGGCGTATTGTGACAAGAAAACAGGGCAATTGTCAGCCCACAACTCGCATAAACTCGCACAAATCAGGTCTGGACAAACAAAAAAGGCACATCAAACGATGCGCCCTTGTACTTTTCAGCTTCCCTGGAGCGGGAAAGCAATCAGTTTACTGCGTCTTTCAGCGCTTTACCTGCACGGAAACCCGGCACTTTAGCGGCAGCAATGGTGATCTCTTTGCCGGTCTGAGGGTTGCGGCCAGTACGGGCTGCACGCTCTTTAACCGCAAAAGTACCGAAGCCTACCAGTGCAACGTCGTCCCCAGCTTGCAGAGATTCAGTAACAGAAGCAATTAAAGCATCTAAAGCACGTCCAGCTGCCGCTTTAGAAATATCAGCACCCGCAGCAATTTTGTCAATCAGTTGAGATTTATTCACTGTTCTCTTCCTCTCTTTATAATTTATATCGCACCTGAATCCTTCACAGCGCGACCGCGCAGCAGTTATATCAGTCCTGCTATGACCTTACAACACCCGTTGTTGATGGCTAACCCAATCAGCAATCTAAATTAGCTATACAAAAAAAGGCTGGCAAGTACGAAATGACTTACCAGCCTTGTTTTTATTGGCGCTCTTTGCGCGAGGTCACTATTTTGCGGTTACAACCTGCATTCCGGACGGTTCATTTTGCAGTGCGAGAGTCAGAACTTCCTCAATGCGTTTCACCGGATGGATCTGCAAATCGGCAATAACGTTGTCCGGAATCTCTTCCAGATCGCGTTTATTCTCGTAAGGGATCAATACGGTTTTGATCCCACCGCGGTGTGCCGCCAGCAGTTTTTCTTTTAACCCGCCGATAGGCAGTACCTGACCACGCAGCGTAATTTCACCGGTCATGGCCACATCAGCACGAACCGGATTACCTGTCAGGCAGGAAACCAGCGCAGTACACATGGCAATACCCGCGCTTGGGCCATCTTTCGGCGTCGCCCCTTCCGGAACGTGAACGTGAATGTCGCGTTTTTCGTAGAAATCCGGGTTGATACCCAGTTTTTCCGCACGCGCGCGCACCACGGTCAGCGCCGCCTGGATGGACTCCTGCATCACTTCACCCAGCGAACCGGTGTAGGTCAGCTTGCCTTTGCCCGGAACACAGGCGGTTTCGATGGTCAGCAGATCGCCGCCCACTTCCGTCCATGCCAGACCGGTCACCTGACCAACACGGTTTTCGTTGTCTGCGCGACCGTAGTCGAAGCGTTGAACGCCCAGGTACGCATGCAGATTGTCGCCGTTAATCACGATGTGCTTCAGGCTCTTATCCAGCAGCAGCTGTTTCACCGCCTTACGGCACAGCTTAGAGATCTCACGTTCGAGGCTACGCACACCCGCTTCACGGGTGTAGTAACGAATAATGCCGACAATGGCGCTGTCCTCAACGGTCAGCTCGTTGGCTTTCAGCGCGTTACGCTCAATCTGCTTCGGCAGCAGGTGCTGTTTGGCAATGTTCAGCTTCTCGTCTTCGGTATAACCTGACAGACGGATCACTTCCATACGGTCCAGCAGCGGCGCCGGAATGTTCATGGAGTTCGACGTCGCCACAAACATCACATCGCTCAGGTCGTAATCCACTTCCAGGTAGTGATCGCTAAACGCCACGTTCTGCTCTGGATCAAGCACTTCCAGTAACGCCGACGCCGGATCGCCACGCATGTCCGAAGACATTTTGTCGATCTCATCGAGCAGGAACAGCGGGTTTTTGACGCCCACTTTCGCCATTTTCTGGATAAGCTTGCCCGGCATGGAACCGATGTAGGTACGGCGGTGACCGCGGATTTCCGCTTCATCACGCACGCCGCCCAGCGCCATACGGATGTACTTACGCCCTGTCGCTTTGGCGATGGACTGGCCCAGAGAGGTTTTACCCACCCCTGGAGGCCCTACCAGGCACAGGATTGGGCCTTTGATTTTGTTCACACGGCTCTGTACCGCGAGGTACTCAAGAATGCGGTCTTTCACACGTTCCAGGCCGTAGTGGTCGGTATCCAGGATCTCCTGGGCCTGACGCAGGTCTTTTTTGACCTTGCTGCGGGCATTCCACGGAACCTGCACCATCCACTCAATGTAGCCGCGTACAACGGTCGCTTCCGCCGACATCGGAGACATCATTTTCAGCTTCTGCAACTCAGCTTCGGCTTTCTCTTTCGCCTCTTTCGGCATCTTCGCCGCGTCGATCTTACGCTTCAGCGCTTCGTTTTCATCCGGCGCATCGTCCATCTCGCCGAGCTCTTTCTGAATGGCTTTCATTTGCTCGTTCAGATAGTACTCACGCTGAGATTTTTCCATCTGCTTTTTGACGCGGTTGCGAATGCGCTTCTCAACCTGGAGCAGATCGATCTCAGACTCCATCATCGCCATCAGGTATTCCAGACGTTCGTTAACGTCGGACATTTCCAGCACGGACTGTTTGTCAGCCAGCTTCAGCGGCATATGCGCAGCGATGGTATCCGCCAGACGTGCAGGATCGTCGATGCTGTTCAGCGACGTCAGCACTTCAGGTGGGATTTTCTTATTCAGCTTGATGTAGCCTTCGAACTGGCTGATCGCGGTGCGTACCAGCACTTCCTGCTCGCGCTCATCAAGTTCCGGTGAATCAAGGTACTCTGCCTTCGCAGAGAAGTGCTCGCCATCGTCTGACAGAGTGGTAATACGCGCACGCTGTAAGCCTTCCACCAGCACCTTCACGGTGCCGTCTGGCAGCTTCAGCATCTGCAAAATAGAGGCCACGGTCCCGACGGTGAAAAGATCGTTTACACCCGGCTCATCCGTTGATGCTTCTTTCTGCGCGACCAACATGATTTTTTTATCATGATCCATGGCGGCTTCGAGGCAACGGATAGATTTTTCCCGCCCTACAAATAAGGGTATGACCATGTGCGGATAAACCACCACATCGCGCAACGGCAATACGGGGATTTCAATGCGTTCAGAACGCTCAGGATTCATAGAGCTCTCTCTTAGTTTAGTGTCCGCCAGGTAAACTGGTCATGTAACTGTGCTTCACACAACCATTAACATGTAATCCAGTATATGGGGATGTTTCCCATACATTCAACGCCATGAATACGGAAAAAGTAAAGGGGAGATAAAATCCCCCCTTTTTGATTAACTGATTGTATGAAATGGTGAATTATTCGCCAGATGCCTGCTGCGCTTCCGGTTTACCGTAAATCAGTAACGGCTTGGTCTGGCCACCAATGACGGACTCGTCGATCACGACTTTTTCGACGTCTTCCATAGAAGGAAGATCGTACATCGTGTCGAGCAATGCTGCTTCCACGATAGAACGCAGGCCACGGGCACCGGTTTTACGCGCCATCGCTTTCTTGGCAATCGCGTCCAACGCTTCGTCACGGAATTCCAGCTCAACGCCTTCCAGATTAAACAGCGCCTGATACTGCTTGGTCAGCGCGTTTTTCGGCTCTTTCAGGATCTGAATCAACGCGTCTTCGCTCAGTTCGTTCAGGGTCGCCACAACCGGCAGACGGCCGATAAATTCCGGAATCAAACCGAATTTGATCAGATCTTCCGGCTCAACCTGCGCCAGCAGCTGGCCTTCGTTTGGTTTTTCAGACGTGGCTTTCACCGTTGCGCCAAAACCAATGCCGGAGCCGGTTTCCACACGGTGAGAGATCACTTTATCCAGGCCTGCAAACGCACCACCACAGATAAACAGGATCTTAGAGGTATCAACCTGCAAGAATTCCTGCTGCGGATGTTTACGCCCACCCTGCGGTGGAACAGCCGCAACCGTACCTTCAATCAGCTTCAGGAGCGCCTGCTGCACGCCCTCGCCCGAGACGTCACGGGTGATGGACGGGTTGTCTGATTTACGAGAGATTTTGTCGATCTCATCGATATAGACGATCCCGCGCTGGGCTTTCTGTACGTCGTAATCGCACTTCTGGAGCAGCTTCTGGATAATATTTTCAACGTCTTCACCCACATAACCGGCTTCGGTCAGGGTGGTGGCATCCGCCATAGTGAACGGAACATCCAGCAGGCGCGCCAGCGTTTCTGCCAGCAGGGTTTTACCGGAACCGGTAGGCCCGATCAGCAAAATGTTACTTTTGCCCAGTTCTACGCCATTGCTGGTATCGCCGTTACGCAGACGTTTGTAGTGGTTGTATACCGCCACCGCCAGCACTTTTTTCGCCTGCTCCTGACCAATAACATAGTCGTCCAGGTGGTGGCGAATCTCGTGTGGCGTTGGTAACGCGCTGCGCTCACGGTGCGGCGCGACTTCTTTAATCTCTTCGCGAATGATGTCGTTACATAAATCGACGCATTCGTCGCAGATATACACGGACGGCCCGGCAATCAGTTTACGCACTTCATGCTGGCTTTTGCCGCAAAAAGAGCAGTACAGCAGTTTGCCCGAACCATCTTTGCGTTTATCTGTCATGAGTCCAAACCTCTTTTTAAGTTCTATGTGCCGCACATGACGACGCAAATGCCATTCTCAGACGCAAGCTGCTTACAGGCAACGTGCCGCCCTACATTAGTATAGCGGCACACTCGCGTCGCGGGCATCAATTACGATGGGTCAAAATGGAGTCGACTAAGCCGTACTCAACTGCCTCTGGCGCAGAGAGGAAGCGATCGCGCTCGGTATCGCGCTCGATCTGCTCGAGAGGTTGACCCGTATGCTGCGCCATAAGTTCATTCATGCGCGCTTTTACTTTCAGAATTTCTCGGGCGTGGATTTCAATATCCGTCGCCTGGCCCTGGTAACCACCCAGCGGCTGGTGAATCATCACGCGGGAGTTAGGCAGGCAGAAACGCTTACCTTTCGCCCCTGCGGTTAACAGGAAAGCCCCCATGGACGCCGCCTGCCCCATACAGATGGTGCTGACATCCGGCTTGATGAATTGCATGGTGTCATAAATAGACATGCCCGCCGTAATCACACCGCCCGGCGAGTTGATATACAGGTAAATGTCTTTTTCCGGGTTTTCCGCTTCCAGGAACAGCATCTGCGCCACGATCAGGTTAGCCATATGGTCTTCCACCTGGCCGGTCAGAAAGATAACGCGTTCCTTGAGCAGACGGGAATAGATATCGAAAGAACGCTCACCGCGTGAGGTCTGTTCAATAACCATTGGCACCAGCGCCATATGGGGTGCAAAGTTATCTCGTTCGCCACTGTATGACATTTCCGTCTCCTGGTTCAAAATTGAAAACACCTGCTGTACTGATTGTAACCTTATGGACGGATTATCAGCCAGTCTCAATCATCGTGATTACATACTAATGGGGGTCGCCATGCCCTATTTCAAGCATAACAACGTTTTGTTGTAACGCTAACACTGAAAGGGCGTTTTAGCACCCTTCCAGGACTAAAGCTGTGATAAAAAAAACCCGTCGCCGGAGGGCAACGGGTTTTTTGTTCAAACTTTAAACCGTTGGGGCGAAATTACGCCTGCTGGTTCATCAGTTCGGTGAAAGAGGTCTCTTTTTCGGTGACTTTCGCTTTCGCCAGTACCGCTTCTACAGCCTGCTCTTCCAGCGCGACGTTGCGCATGTTGTCCATCAGCTCTTTGTTCTTACCGTAGAACTCGATCACTTCTGATGGATCTTCGTATGCAGAAGCCATCTCTTCGATCAGGCCTTTCACACGCTCTTCGTCAGCTTTCAGCTCGTGGGTACGAATCACTTCGCCCAGCAGCAGGCCAACAACAACGCGACGTTTCGCTTGCTCTTCGAACAGCTCGCGTGGCAGTTCCATCGCTTGCTGCTGGTTGCCACCGAAGCGCTGTGCAGCCTGACGGCGCAGAACGTCGATTTCGCTGTCGATCAGGGCAGCAGGAACGTCGATGTCGTTCGCTTTCACCAGACCTTCAATCGCCTGAGACTTCACGCGGTTACGTACAGCGCCGTTCAGCTCGCGCTCCATGTTTTTACGCACTTCGGTACGCAGGCCCGCAACAGAACCGTCTTCCACGCCGAAACGCTTGATGAATTCTTCAGTCAGTTCTGGCAGTTCGCGCTCTTCCACTTTCTTCAGGTTGATAACGAACTTCGCTGCTTTACCTTTCAGGTTTTCAGCGTGGTATTCTTCAGGGAAGGTCACGTCGATGGTGAACTCTTCGCCCGCTTTGTGGCCTTTGATACCGTCTTCGAAGCCTGGGATCATACGACCCTGGCCCATCGCCAGTACGAAATCAGACGCTTTACCGCCTTCGAACTCTTCGCCGTCTACAGAACCGGTGAAGTCGATGGTTACGCGGTCTTCTGCGTCAACAGCGCCTTCTTTCTCTTTCCAGTTCGCCTGCTGCTTACGCAGGGTATCCAGCATGCCGTCAACGTCTTCGTCGGTCACGGAAACGATCGGTTTTTCAACTTCGATAGATTCCAGACCTTTCAGCTCAACTTCCGGGTACACTTCGAACTCTACGGAGTAGGTGAAGTCTTCGCCCTGCTTGTATTCGCCTGGAACGTAGTTCGGCGCACCGGCTGGATTGATTTTTTCTTTGATGATCGCGTCGATAAAGTTGCGGCTCATCAGTTCACCCAGCACATCCTGACGCACGGAAGCGCCATAACGCTGAGCAACAACATTCATTGGTACTTTGCCCTTGCGGAAGCCGTCAATACGTACTTTTTTTGCTACGTTGACCAGCTCGCTTTTCACAGCAGTTTCGATGCTGTCAGCAGCGATAGTAATCGTTACACGGCGGCCAAGGCCTTGAGTGGTTTCAACTGAAACTTGCATCTTGTTACCTCAAAAAAATCACAGTGCTCGGTCAACTCTGAATCTGTCTGTTATACCGGGATGCTCTCTTATGTGCAGATTCACATTCCCTGTCGCCAGAATCATCCCGAAGACATTCAATAAGACGCGGCATTATAGCGGCATCACTTAGGTGAGTCGAGAACGGTTGGAGCATGTTGCTGCGGCTTTTTTCACACTTTAAGGCTATTTTTAGCCTTAAAAACGCGCCATCCGCTCAAAACTCAGACAAAACAAAACGGCCCGAAGGCCGTCTTGACGAAATCTGTAAGCAACATACTGGAAAAACTCCGGCGGTTGCAAATCCGATTTATCAGGCGATGGTGCCTGCACCCCGACAAGGCGGTGATGCGAATACCGTATCCTGTAGCCCTTCCCATTCCTTAATGGTGTAGGTATGCAGCGCCAGCGCATGTACGGTTGTGGAGAGTTCTTCCGTCAAGGTGCTGTAGATCAAGCGGTGTCGGTTCAGGAAACGTTCTCCCGTGAAGCGATCGCTGACCAGAACCACTTTAAAGTGGCTTTCAGAACCTGCCGGCACGTTATGACGATAGCTTTCGTCGACAACTTCGAGAAACACAGGGTTGAACGCTGCCCTTAATTTTTCTTCTATCTGTTCACGTATCATCATGAAATCACTCCTCCGACAACGCTAAGATGTCACCCATCCCTTTAAATATTAGCCGCTTTTACCGGTTCCATTACGCCTTGACAACAAATATTTAGCTTTCGTCTGATTTTCTCACCCAAACGAATGAAGTTCACTATGTGGTTCATACGTTTTGTCACTTACAGGCAGAGAAAAGCGGAAAGGTGGTCAGTTTTCGGACAAGGCGATGAATTTACATGCGTTGACCACTTCCCCTGGCCGTTAGCGATGTTATGATGGCGGCAATTTTTCTCTTTTTGCTTACGATTCGTTGAGAACCCGAAAATGTTAAAAAAACTCTTCTTTCCGTTGGTAGCACTCTTTATGCTCGCCGGCTGCGCGACTCCGCCGACGACCATTGACGTTTCACCAAAAATTACCCTGCCTCAGCAGGATCCAAGCCTGATGGGCGTTACGGTCAGCATTAATGGCGCCGATCAGCGTCAGGACCAGGCGCTGGCGAAAGTGACTCGCGACAACCAGCAGGTCACGCTGACCGCCTCCCGCGACCTGCGCTTCCTGTTGCAGGAAGTGCTGGAGAAACAGATGACCTCCCGCGGCTACATGATTGGCCCAAGCGGCGCGGTTGATCTGCAAATCATCGTGAACAACCTGTACGCTGACGTCTCCCAGGGTAACGTTCGCTACAACATTGCGACTAAAGCCGATATCGCCATCATCGCTACCGCGAAGAACGGCAACAAAATGAACAAAAACTACCGTGCGAGCTATTCCGTTGAAGGCGCATTCCAGGCCTCCAACAAAAATATCGCTGACGCGGTTAACAGCGTGCTGACTGACACCATTGCCGACATGGCACAGGACACCAGCATTCACGACTTCATCAAGCAGAACGCCCGTTAATCCTGCTGACTGACCCGGTGCTTCACCGGGTCAGTTCATAAGAACATGTCCAGTCACTACTTACGCATTTTCCAGCAACCGAAATCAGCTATTCTGCTGATCCTTGGTTTCGCCTCCGGTTTGCCCCTTGCGCTCACCTCCGGCACGTTACAGGCGTGGATGACGGTTGAGAACATCGATCTTAAAACCATTGGTTTCTTCTCGCTCGTCGGCCAGGCTTACGTCTTTAAGTTCCTGTGGTCGCCGGTGATGGATCGCTATACCCCACCGTTCCTCGGGCGCCGTCGCGGTTGGTTAGCGATGACGCAGGTGCTGCTGTTGCTGGCCATTGCCGCAATGGGTTTCCTTGAGCCGTCAACACAGCTGCGCTGGATGGCCGCGCTTGCGGTGGTCATCGCCTTCTGCTCCGCTTCGCAGGACATTGTTTTTGACGCCTGGAAGACGGACGTCCTGCCAGCGGAAGAGCGTGGTGCCGGTGCGGCAATCAGCGTGCTTGGCTACCGCCTGGGTATGCTGGTTTCCGGCGGGCTGGCCCTCTGGCTTGCCGACCGCTATCTCGGCTGGCAGGGAATGTACTGGCTGATGGCCGCTCTGCTGATCCCCTGCATTATTGCCACGCTATTCGCGCCTGAACCGAGCGATGTGATTCCGGTTCCCCGCTCGCTGGAGCAGGCCGTCGCCGCACCGCTCCGCGACTTCTTTGGTCGCAATAATGCCTGGCTTATCCTGCTGCTGATTGTCCTTTATAAGCTCGGCGACGCTTTCGCCATGAGTCTGACCACCACCTTCCTGATCCGCGGCGTCGGGTTTGATGCGGGGGAGGTCGGCGTGGTGAACAAAACCCTGGGGCTGTTTGCCACGATCGTCGGCGCGCTTTACGGCGGCGTATTGATGCAGCGTCTGTCGCTGTTCCGTGCTCTGCTGATCTTCGGCATCCTTCAGGGCGCTTCGAATGCCGGTTACTGGCTGCTGTCGATCACCGACAAGCATATGATCAGCATGGCGACGGCGGTATTCTTTGAAAATCTGTGCGGAGGTATGGGCACAGCGGCATTTGTCGCCCTGCTGATGACGCTGTGCAATAAGTCATTTTCCGCCACGCAGTTCGCGCTGCTCTCGGCGCTCTCTGCCGTCGGGCGCGTGTACGTAGGTCCCGTCGCGGGCTGGTTTGTTGAAGCCCACGGCTGGCCGACATTTTATCTCTTCTCTGTGGTGGCGGCTGTGCCGGGGATTTTATTGTTGCTGGTCTGTCGCCAGACGCTGGAATATACCCAGCGGACGGAACACTTCATGCCGCGCACGGAATATCAGGCTGCCTACCGGTTTGCCCTGCGTCTGCTGATGGCAGGTTGTCTTGCGCTGGTAGTGTGGCTCGCGGTACTCATTATCAATGCGACGACCACCTTGTCGCTTCCTTTTGAAACCCAGCTGCTTGATGCAGGCGTGTTTCTCGCCATCGTGGGTATCCTGACCGGTGGGATGCTGGATTTCATGTCACTGCGGAAAACGCAGATGACATGAAGTAAAAAGCGAAAGGTTATTTCCCGTTGTAATAACGACACGAAATTATAACGGCGAAATAACCGCCATCGGCAAAAAAAATATTTGTTGTTTTGTGCGGGATAGCATTCGGAAATTATTGGAGCTTATTTCGCTACGCTATTTTCCGTTAAACGATTCAGCATTCGAAAGATTGAATTTTCGTTTTTTAGTTGTCTTTTTATTGATAATTAATTGTTAATTATTTGTGTATTTTCCGCAATGGTTATACCAATTGTCCCTTTTGCGGTATGCTGGGGCACCCTTTCGTTATAACGCCCACTCCGTGCGGCTTCCCCCGGAAAACGCGACATAATTTGCAACACTTGTGACATGTGCGGCAGAACCCGGTAACACCTTCCTGACACAGGGCTAATGATGTTTACAGTAATGTAACCTTCCCGTAAAATGCCCCCACACTTTAAACGCCACCAGACTCCCGTGGAATTGAGGTCGTTAAATGAGACTCAGGAAATACAATAAAAGTTTGGGATGGTTGTCATTATTCGCAGGCACTGTATTACTCAGTGGCTGCGATTCTGCACTACTAGACCCCAAAGGACAGATTGGACTGGAACAACGTTCATTGATACTGACGGCTTTTGGCCTGATGTTGATTGTGGTTATTCCTGCCATCTTGATGGCTGTTGGTTTCGCCTGGAAGTATCGTGCGAGCAATAAAGATGCGAAGTATAGCCCTAACTGGTCACACTCCAATAAAGTGGAAGCTGTGGTCTGGACGGTACCTATTCTGATCATCCTGTTCCTTGCTGTACTGACCTGGAAAACCACTCACGCACTTGAGCCGAGCAAACCGCTGGTTCACGATGAAAAACCTATTACCATTGAAGTGGTCTCCATGGACTGGAAATGGTTCTTCATCTATCCAGAACAGGGCATTGCTACCGTGAATGAAATCGCCTTCCCGGCGAACACTCCGGTTCAGTTCAAAGTGACCTCCAACTCCGTAATGAACTCCTTCTTCATCCCACGTCTGGGCAGCCAGATTTACGCGATGGCCGGTATGCAGACTAACCTGCACCTGATCGCGAATGAAGCAGGCACCTACGACGGTATCTCCGCCAGCTATAGTGGCCCGGGCTTCTCGGGTATGAAGTTCAAAGCTATCGCTACGCCAGACCGCGCGACTTTCGACCAGTGGGTTGCAAAAGCGAAGCAGTCTACCAACACCATGTCTGACATGGCGGCGTTCGAAAAAGTGGCTGCACCTAGCGAATACAACAAGGTGGAGTACTTCTCTAACGTGAAACCGAATCTGTTCAAAGATGTTATTGGCAAATTTATGGATCACGGCATGAGCATGGACATGACCCAGCCTGAAGGCGAGCACAACACGCACCAGGGTATGGAAGGCATGGACATGAGCCACGCGGAAACCGCTCACTAAGGGGCCGAGGAAGAAAATGTTCGGAAAATTGACACTGGATGCAGTGCCCTACCATGAACCGATTATTATGGTTACGGTGGCTGCAATTATCATTGGTGGCGCGGCCTTAGTTGGCCTGATCACTTACTTCGGTAAGTGGAGCTACCTGTGGAATGAGTGGCTGACTTCGGTTGACCACAAAAAACTCGGTATCATGTACTGCATCGTCGGTATCGTCATGTTAATTCGTGGCTTTGCGGATGCAATCATGATGCGTAGCCAGCAGGCGCTTGCGTCTGCGGGCGAAGCCGGCTTCCTGCCACCGCACCACTACGATCAGATCTTTACCGCCCACGGCGTTATCATGATCTTCTTCGTGGCGATGCCGCTGGTAATCGGTCTGATGAACGTGGTCGTTCCGCTGCAAATCGGCGCGCGCGACGTTGCGTTCCCGTTCCTCAACAACCTGAGCTTCTGGTTCACGGTTGTCGGCGTTATCCTGGTTAACCTGTCACTGGGTGTGGGCGAATTTGCTCAGACCGGCTGGCTGGCCTACCCGCCGCTGTCGGGAATTGAATACAGTCCGGGCGTGGGCGTTGACTACTGGATTTGGGCGCTTCAGCTCTCCGGTGTCGGTACCACTCTGACCGGTATTAACTTCTTCGTGACCATCCTGAAGATGCGTGCACCAGGTATGACGATGTTCAAGATGCCAGTATTTACCTGGGCATCTCTGTGCGCCAACGTCCTGATTATCGCGTCGTTCCCAATTCTGACCGTCACCATCGCGCTGCTGACCCTGGATCGCTATCTGGGTACCCATTTCTTCACGAATGATATGGGTGGCAACATGATGATGTACATCAACCTGATTTGGGCCTGGGGTCACCCGGAAGTGTACATCCTGGTTCTGCCGGTGTTCGGTGTGTTCTCCGAAATCGCGGCAACCTTCTCGCGTAAACGTCTGTTTGGTTACACCTCTCTGGTGTGGGCAACCGTATGTATTACCGTTCTGTCGTTCATCGTCTGGCTGCACCACTTCTTCACTATGGGTGCGGGCGCCAACGTAAACGCCTTCTTCGGTATTACCACCATGATTATCGCGATCCCGACCGGGGTTAAGATCTTCAACTGGCTGTTCACCATGTACCAGGGCCGTATCGTGTTCCACTCAGCCATGCTGTGGACCATCGGCTTCATCGTGACCTTCTCCGTAGGTGGGATGACCGGGGTACTGCTGGCGGTACCTGGTGCTGACTTCGTTCTGCACAACAGTCTGTTCCTGATTGCGCACTTCCATAACGTTATCATCGGTGGCGTGGTCTTCGGCTGCTTCGCTGGCGTAACCTACTGGTGGCCAAAAGCGTTCGGCTTCACGCTGAACGAGAAATGGGGTAAACGCGCGTTCTGGTTCTGGATCATTGGCTTCTTCGTAGCATTTATGCCGCTGTACGTGCTGGGCTTCATGGGTATGACCCGTCGTCTGAGCCAGCAGATCGATCCGCAGTTCCACCCAATGCTGATGATTGCAGCGGGCGGCGCAGCGCTGATTGCCTGCGGTATTCTGTGCCAGCTGATTCAGTACTACGTGTCTATCCGTGACCGTAACCTGAACCGCGACCTGACCGGTGACCCGTGGGGTGGCCGTACGCTGGAGTGGTCTACCTCTTCTCCACCTCCGTTCTATAACTTTGCCGTAGTGCCGCACATTCATGAGCGTGACGCATTCTGGGAAATGAAAGAAAAAGGTGAAGCGTACAAGCAACCTGAACATTACGAAGAGATCCATATGCCGAAAAACAGCGGTGCGGGCATCGTCATTGCCGCCTTCGCAACGGTATTTGGTTTCGCAATGATCTGGCACATCTGGTGGATGGCGATTGTTGGCTTCGCTGGCATCGTAATCAGCTGGATTGTGAAGAGCTTTGACGAGGACGTGGACTACTACGTACCAGTCCGTGAAGTTGAAAAGCTGGAAAACCAGCATTTTGACGAGATTTCTAAAGCGGGGCTGAAAAATGGCAACTGATACTCTGGCGCACTCGACTGCCCACGCGCATGAACATGCGCACCATGATACAGGACCGACGAAAGTCTTCGGTTTCTGGATCTACCTGATGAGCGACTGCATCCTGTTCTGCTGTCTGTTCGCAACCTATGCCGTTCTGGTGAACGGCACAGCGGGCGGCCCGACCGGTAAGGACATCTTTGAGCTGCCGTTCGTACTGGTTGAAACCGCACTGCTGTTATTCAGCTCCATCACCTACGGCATGGCGGCTATCGCCATGTACAAAAACAACAAGAGCCAGGTTGTCTCCTGGCTGGCGTTGACCTGGCTGTTTGGTGCTGGCTTTATCGGGATGGAAATCTATGAATTCCATCACCTGATCATGGAAGGTTTCGGCCCGGATCGTAGCGGCTTCCTGTCAGCGTTCTTCGCGCTGGTCGGCACCCACGGTCTGCACGTGACCTCGGGTCTGATCTGGATGGCGGTACTGATGTTCCAGATCTCCCGTCGCGGCCTGACCAGTACTAACCGTACCCGTATTATGTGCCTGAGCCTGTTCTGGCACTTCCTGGACGTGGTATGGATCTGTGTGTTCTCTGTTGTCTATCTGATGGGGGCGATGTAATGAGTCATTCTAACGATCATGGCGCTTCCCACGGCAGCGTAAAAACCTACATGACAGGTTTCATCCTGTCGATCATTCTGACGGTGATCCCGTTCTGGATGGTGATGAACGGTTCTGCATCTAAGCCGGTTATCCTGGGCGCAATCCTGGTGACCGCGGTGATTCAGATTCTGGTGCATCTGGTTTGCTTCCTGCACATGAACACCAAGTCCGATGAAGGCTGGAACATGACGGCCTTTATCTTTACCGTGATTATCATCGCTATCCTGGTAGTCGGTTCCATCTGGATTATGTGGAACCTTAACTACAACATGATGGTTCACTAAGAGCGGCGAGTATGTTTAAGCAATACCTGCAAGTCACGAAACCAGGCATCATCTTTGGCAACCTGATCTCCGTAATCGGAGGGTTCCTGCTGGCCTCTAAAGGCAGCATTGATTACACCCTCTTTATTTACACGCTGGTCGGTGTGTCACTGGTGGTTGCGTCCGGTTGTGTATTTAACAACTACATCGACATGGATATCGACAAGAAGATGGAAAGGACCAAAAATCGGGTGCTGGTTAAAGGCCTGATTGCTCCTTCCGTCTCGCTGGTGTACGCCACCTTGCTGGGTATTGCTGGCTTTATGCTGCTGTGGTTTGGTGCTAACCCGCTGGCCTGCTGGCTGGGGGTGATGGGGTTCGTGGTGTATGTGGGCGTCTACAGCCTGTATATGAAACGTCACTCCGTCTACGGCACGCTGATTGGTTCTCTCTCCGGCGCTGCGCCGCCGGTGATTGGCTATTGCGCCGTCACGAACGAGTTCGACAGCGGTGCGCTGATCCTGCTGGCTATCTTTAGCCTGTGGCAGATGCCGCACTCCTACGCCATCGCGATTTTCCGCTTTAAGGATTATCAGGCGGCGAACATTCCGGTTCTGCCGGTCGTGAAAGGCATTTCGGTTGCCAAGAACCACATCACGCTCTACATCATCGCTTTTGCCGTGGCAACGCTGATGCTCTCTCTGGGCGGTTACGCCGGATATAAATATCTGGTGGTAGCAGCTGCGGTGAGCGTCTGGTGGCTCGGTATGGCCCTGCGCGGTTACAAAGTGGAAGATGACAAGGTCTGGGCACGCAAGCTGTTTGTGTTCTCGATTGTCGCCATCACCTCCCTGTCCGTGATGATGTCCGTAGACTTCATGGTGCCTGATTCACAAAACCTGCTGACTTACGTCTGGTAAGCTATAGCAAGGACATAAAGGGGTGCTTCGGCACCCCTTTTTTATTCATGAAATCTATTAGTAACGTATGTAATATTTGTTAAATAACCGATTATTTACCCCGCCCCTTCCCCGCACTACACTATGGCCTGCTTTTGAACTGAGGTGGTAATGAACGATTATAAAATGACGCCAGGCGAACTGCGTGCGACCTGGGGTTTAGGGACTGTTTTCTCGCTGCGGATGCTTGGCATGTTTATGGTCCTGCCCGTTCTGACCACATATGGCATGGCGTTACAGGGTGCCAGCGAAGCGCTGATCGGTCTGGCGATCGGTATCTACGGCCTGGCGCAGGCAATATTCCAGATCCCCTTTGGCTTGCTCTCCGACCGAGTGGGTCGCAAACCGCTGATTGTCGGCGGGCTGCTGGTGTTTGTGCTCGGCAGCATCATCGCCGCCCTCTCCCACTCCATCTGGGGAATTATTCTTGGGCGCGCCCTGCAAGGTTCCGGGGCGATTGCCGCCGCCGTGATGGCGCTGCTGTCAGACTTAACCCGCGAGCAAAACCGCACCAAAGCCATGGCGTTTATCGGCGTCAGCTTTGGCGTCACGTTTGCCATTGCCATGGTGCTGGGGCCCGTTATCACCCATTCACTCGGCCTGCACGCCCTGTTCTGGATGATTGCGGTGCTGGCGACCATCGGGATCGCACTCACGCTGTGGGTTGTACCTGACAGTAAAAACCACGTCCTCAACCGTGAATCCGGGATGGTCAAAGGCTGCTTCAGCAAAGTCATCGCCGAGCCGCGCCTGCTTAAGCTGAACTTCGGCATTATGTGCCTGCACATTCTGCTGATGTCCACCTTTGTCGCCCTGCCCGGTCAACTGGCCTCAGCAGGTTTTCCGGCGGCAGAGCACTGGAAAATTTATCTGGTCACAATGCTGATCTCGTTTGTCTCCGTTGTGCCCTTCATTATTTACGCCGAAGTGAAGCGCAAAATGAAACGCGTCTTCGTGGGCTGCGTGGCGTTACTGCTGATTGCCGAGATTGTGCTGTGGGGCGCCGGCCCGCATTTCTGGGAGCTGATCGCGGGCGTACAACTGTTCTTCCTGGCCTTTAATCTGATGGAAGCCCTGCTGCCGTCGCTTATCAGCAAAGAGTCTCCGGCAGGATACAAAGGCACCGCGATGGGCATTTACTCCACCAGCCAGTTTCTCGGCGTGGCGATCGGCGGGTCACTCGGCGGCTGGGTGGATGGTCTGTTTGACTCCCAGACCGTTTTCCTCGCCGGTGCGCTGCTGGCGATGCTCTGGCTGTTTGTGGCCAGCACCATGAAAGAGCCGCGTTACGTGAGTAGCCTGCGGGTAGAAATTCCCGATGACGTGGCAATCGGTGACGCGTTACAACAGCGTCTGGAAGCGACAGAGGGCGTGAGCGAAGTGCTGATTGTCCCGGAAGAGCGCAGTGCGTATGTCAAAATTGACAGCAAAGTGACTAACCGCTTTGAGGTAGAGCAGGCGCTGAAGGCCTGAAAAAATGCCCGGTTTAGCCGGGCATGATTGTCTTAATCGCGGAAGTTTTTAAACTGGAATGGCTGACCGAGATCGCCGCCACGCACCAGCGCCATCACGGATTGCAGGTCATCACGGGATTTTCCGGTCACGCGGATCTCTTCCCCCTGGATCTGCGCCTGCACTTTGAGCTTACTGTCTTTGATAAGCTTCACGATTTTCTTCTGCACGGCGCTTTCAATCCCCTGCTTCAGCTTCGCTTCCACAAACCAGGTTTTGCCGCTGTGAACAAAATCTTCCGGCACATCGAGTGAGGTCCCTTCAATGCCGCGCTTGAGCAGCTTGGCGCGCAGGATATCCAGCAACTGGTTGACCTGGAAATCAGACTCGCTCAGGACTTTGATCGTCTTGTTCGCGTCGTTCAGTTCAATGGTCGCCTCAACGCCACGAAAATCGAAACGTGACTCAACCTCACGGACAGCATTTTCTACGCCGTTACGCGCTTCCTGCAAATCAACTTCAGAAACAATATCGAAAGATGGCATCTTTTCTTCTCCCTACATTTTTGTTGCGTTGCATAATACCCGCAACGAGGCATAACGAGAAGCTTAGCTGATGGCGCTATACTTAGCGTCATAGCACCTGGCGCCGTTGCAGGTGAGGAGGAACGATGAAAGTAACAGTGCTTGGATGCGGAGCCCTTGGCCAACTCTGGCTTACAGCGCTATGCAAACAGGGACACGACGTTCAGGGCTGGCTGCGAATTCCCCAGCCCTATTGCAGTGTGAACGTGATGGGTACAGACGGTTCAATTTTTAATGAGTCTTTGACGGCAAACGATCCGGAATTTCTTGCCACCAGCGATTTGCTGCTGGTCACGCTGAAGGCCTGGCAGGTCTCCGATGCGGTGAAAAGCCTGGCCGCCCAGTTACCTGAAAGCACGCCAATCCTGCTGATTCACAACGGTATGGGTACCATTGAAGAGCTAAAATCTGTCCGGCAACCGCTGCTGATGGGGACAACCACCCACGCGGCGCGTCGCGACGGTAACGTCATTATCCATGTTGCCAGTGGTATCACTCATATCGGTCCCGCGCGTGAACAGCCCGGCGATTACAGCTATCTTGCGGATACCCTGCAAAGCACGCTGCCTGACGTCGCCTGGCACAATAACATTCGCGCGGAACTGTGGCGCAAACTGGCGGTGAACTGCGCGATTAATCCGCTGACCGCCCTGCTGGATTGCCCTAACGGTGAACTGCGCCAGCATCCTGATCGGGTAGCGCTGATTTGCCGGGAAGTTGCCGCCGTCATTGAACGCGAAGGCTACCACACCTCAGAGTCCGATTTACGTTATTATGTCGACCAGGTGATTGAGAGTACGGCAGAAAATATCTCCTCAATGTTGCAGGATATCCGGGCTATGCGGCATACCGAAATTGATTACATTACCGGTTATCTGTTAAAACGCGCCCGGGCACACGGCATTACCGTTGCGGAAAATAGCCGTCTGTTTGAGTTAGTAAAACGAAAGGAGAGTGAGTATGAGCGCATCGGCACTGGTATGCCTCGCCCCTGGTAGCGAAGAGACAGAAGCGGTCACCACCATTGATTTGCTGGTACGTGGTGGTATTAAGGTTACTACCGCCAGCGTCGCCAGCGACGGAAGCCTGGCGATTACCTGCTCGCGTGGGGTGAAGATTCTGGCGGATGCACCGCTTGTACAGGTGGCGGACGGTGATTACGACATTATCGTTCTGCCGGGTGGTCTGAAGGGGGCTGAGTGTTTCCGCGACAGCCCGCTGCTGGTTGAAACCGTTCGTCAGTTTCATCTTTCCGGGCGTATCGTCGCGGCAATCTGTGCAGCCGCAGGTACGGTGCTGGTTCCGCACGACATTTTCCCCATCGGCAATATGACCGGCTTCCCTGGTCTGAAGGATACAATTCCGGAAGACCAGTGGGTGGATAAACGCGTGGTCTGGGATCCGCGCGTTAACCTGCTCACCAGCCAGGGGCCGGGCACCGCCATTGATTTTGGCCTGAAGATTATTGACCTGCTGGTTGGGCGCGAAAAAGCGTACGAAGTGGCTTCGTCGCTGGTGATGGCGGCGGGGATTTATAACTACTACGAATAAAAAAGTCGGGTGGCGCAAGGTAAAAGCAAAACGGCAACCCGAGGTTGCCGTTTTTAATGTTTGCGCCCTCTCCCTGTGGGAGAGGGACGGGGTGAGGGCATCAGGCCGCACTCCCCGACAATAAACTACGGGCGATACACCTTCACGTTCGCGAAGCCCTGCTCACGCAGATACAGCGCCTGCAAACGGCTCATGACCCCACGCTCACACCACAGCAGATACGTTTTGCTCTGGTCGAGATCGCCAAACTGGGTGCTCAGCTTGTAGAACGGCAGCGAAACCACCTCCACGCCTTCCACCTGCAACGGCTTGTCATCCTGCTCATCAACAGAACGGATATCCAGAATCGTATCGTTAGCACCAAAGCCGCTGACCGTCTCCACCTCAACCACTTCCTGCTCGGTCTCCTGGGCGATCTCACGGATATCGATGTTGGACGCTTCCGCCACCACTTTTTCCAGGATGCTGAAATCGAAGTTCTCTTCTTCCGCTTCGATCTTCGCCTTCACCGCTTTAATGGTTGGACTTTTTGAGATCACACCGCAATATTCCGGCATGGTACGGGCAAAATCTTCAGTACCGATTTTACGCGCCAGATCGATGATGTGCTCTTTATCGTGAGAGATCAGCGGGCGCAGGATCAGCGTATCAGACACGTTGTCGATAAGACGCAGGTTGGTCAGCGTCTGGCTGGAGACCTGCCCCAGCGCTTCACCGGTGACCAGCGCCTGCACGCCGTAGCGCTCAGCCACTTTGGACGCCGCGCGCACCATCATACGTTTCAGGACCACGCCCATCTGGCCGTCGTCCACTTTTTCGAGGATTTCGCCGACCACCGGCTCAAAGTTGATCGCCACAAAACGCACGCGGTGAGAGCTGCCGAAGCGGTTCCACAGGTAATGCGCCACCTGACGTACGCCGATTTCATGCGCCGCCCCGCCCAGGTTGAAGAAGCAGTAGTGCACGCGGCAGCCGCGACGCATCAGCATGTAGCTGGAGACGCCGGAGTCGAAGCCGCCCGAGATCAGCGACAGCACATCTTCCTGCGTGCCGATCGGGAAACCACCAATACCTTCATAACGACCCTTAACCAGCAGCAGACGATCGTTCTCGATCTCAAGATTAACGGTAACGTCCGGATTAGTCAGGCGCACGCGCGCCGTCTCAACGTGCTGGTTCAGACCGCCGCCAACGTAGCGCTCGACTTCAATCGAGCTGAACTCGTGTTTACCACGACGCTTCACGCGCACGCAGAACGTTTTCCCTTCGATCTGGTCGCGGTACTGTACCAGCGCCTTTTCGAAGATATCGTGCATATCGCTGAACGGAACGTCTTCCACTTCCAGAATATGATGAATACCAGGAATACGGGTCAGCGCGTCGCGAATATCAAGACGTTTGCTTTCGTCTTTCGCGCGGACTTCAACGTGGTCCCAGTGACGCACCACAGCGAGCGTTTCGTCGTAGTGTTTTAATACGTTACGAATGTTCCCGGTGAGAATTTTAATAAAGCGCAAACGCACAGATTGGCTTTTGATGGTGATTTCGGGGAACAATTTAATGATAAACTTCATGGCGGCAATGTTTCTTAGGCAAGCTTATAAAGGCTTGTAGTGGAAAATGATACAGCAGCCCACACCCGTGGCTGCATCCAGGCGCGCAAGTATACCACCATCGCGCCACTCGCGTTATTTGATAATTGCCCCGAGTCCGTTACCATGTTGGGGCGAAGAATATAAGAGTTAATTCACTATGCCGAAGAAGAACGACGCACCGGCCAGTTTTGAAACTGCGCTGAGTGAGCTTGAGCAGATTGTTACCCGCCTCGAGAGCGGCGATTTACCGCTGGAAGATGCCCTCAACGAATTTGAACGCGGTGTGCAGCTTGCGCGCCAGGGGCAGGTAAAGCTTCAGCAGGCCGAGCAGCGTGTGCAGATCCTGCTTTCCGACAGCGAAGACGCTAAAACCACGCCATTCACACCGGACCCCGAGTAAATGGATTTCTCCAACGCGCTTCAGGCGCGCGTCATCCGCGCCAACGATGCGCTGCGCCGATTCATTGAGCCGCAGCCTTTTCAGAACACTCCACTGGTTGAAGCCATGCACTATGGCGCACTCTTGGGGGGTAAACGCCTGCGTCCATTCCTGGTGTATGCCACGGGCAACATGTTCGGTATCAGCGATAACACGCTGGACGCCCCGGCAGCCGCCGTGGAGTGTATCCACGCCTATTCGCTGATCCACGATGATTTGCCAGCCATGGACGATGACGATCTGCGTCGCGGTCAGCCAACCTGCCATATCAAATTTGGCGAAGCGAATGCCATTCTGGCGGGTGATGCGCTGCAAACTCTGGCCTTCTCCATTTTGAGCGATGCGCCGATGGTTGAAGTGAGCGATCGCGATCGTCTGGCAATGGTGTCCGAACTGGCAATGGCCAGCGGCGTCGCCGGGATGTGCGGCGGCCAGGCGCTGGATTTAGAGGCTGAAGGTCGTCAGGTTACTCTGGAACAGCTGGAGCGCATCCACCGTCACAAAACGGGCGCACTGATTCGTGCAGCCGTTCGCCTGGGCGCGCTGAGCGCGGGTGAACGCGGGCGTAAAGCCCTGCCGATTCTGGACAGATACGCAGAAAGTATCGGTCTGGCATTCCAGGTTCAGGATGACATTCTGGATGTGGTGGGCGATACTGCAACATTGGGAAAACGTCAGGGTGCGGATCAGCAGCTTGGCAAAAGTACCTATCCCGCCCTGTTGGGCCTTGAGCATGCCCAACGTAAAGCCCGGGATCTGATAGACGATGCCCGCCAGTCGCTGAATGAGCTGGCCGCGCAATCGCTGGATACCTCGGCACTGGAAGCGCTAGCGGACTACATAATCCAGCGTGATAAATAAACTATAAATCTCGATGAGCCTTTGATGAGTTTTGATATTGCCAAATACCCGACACTGGCGTTAGTTGACTCCACTCAGGAGTTACGTCTGTTGCCGAAAGAGAGTCTGCCGAAGCTGTGTGACGAGCTGCGTCGCTACCTGCTCGACAGCGTTAGCCGCTCCAGCGGCCACTTCGCCTCCGGACTTGGCACGGTTGAGCTGACCGTGGCGTTGCATTACGTCTATAACACGCCGTTCGATCAGCTGATCTGGGATGTCGGCCACCAGGCCTATCCGCACAAAATTCTGACCGGACGTCGCGATAAAATTGGCACCATTCGCCAGAAAGGGGGCCTGCACCCGTTCCCGTGGCGCGGCGAGAGTGAATATGACGTGTTAAGCGTCGGCCACTCTTCCACCTCCATTTCTGCGGGCATTGGTATTGCCGTTGCCGCCGAAAAAGAGAATAAACAACGTCGCACCGTCTGCGTGATTGGCGACGGGGCGATCACCGCCGGGATGGCCTTTGAGGCCATGAACCACGCGGGCGATATCAAACCGGACATGCTGGTGATCCTCAACGATAACGAAATGTCGATCTCCGAGAACGTCGGCGCGCTGAATAACCATCTGGCGCAGCTGCTGTCCGGCAAGCTTTACTCCTCACTGCGTGAAGGCGGTAAAAAAGTCTTCTCCGGCGTACCGCCGATCAAAGAGCTGCTTAAGCGTACCGAAGAACACATCAAAGGCATGGTCGTACCGGGTACGCTGTTCGAAGAGCTGGGCTTTAATTATATCGGCCCGGTGGACGGCCACGATGTGCTGGGTCTGGTGACGACGCTTAAAAACATGCGCGACCTGAAAGGCCCTCAGTTCCTGCATATCATGACCAAAAAAGGGCGTGGTTACGAACCGGCGGAGAAAGATCCGATCACCTTCCACGCGGTGCCTAAGTTCGACCATACCAGCGGCTGCCTGCCGAAAAGCAGCGGCGGGATGCCGAGCTACTCAAAAATCTTCGGCGACTGGCTGTGCGAAACGGCGGCGAAAGACAACATGCTGATGGCGGTGACGCCTGCCATGCGTGAAGGCTCCGGCATGGTGGAGTTTTCCAAAAAATACCCGGACCAGTATTTCGACGTCGCCATTGCCGAGCAACACGCGGTAACCTTTGCTGCGGGCCTGGCGATTGGCGGCTACAAGCCGGTGGTAGCGATCTACTCTACCTTCCTGCAACGCGCCTACGATCAGGTTATCCATGACGTTGCCATTCAGAAGCTGCCGGTGCTGTTTGCTATCGATCGCGCGGGCATTGTGGGGGCTGACGGCCAGACGCACCAGGGCGCGTTTGATCTCTCCTTCCTGCGCTGTATCCCGGACATGGTGATCATGACGCCAAGCGACGAAAATGAGTGTCGTCAGATGCTGTATACCGGTTACCACTATCAGGACGGTCCCTGCGCGGTACGCTATCCACGCGGTAATGCCCTTGGCGTTGAATTACAGCCGCTGGAAAAACTGGACATCGGTAAAGGTCTGGTGAAACGTCGCGGTGAAAAAGTGGCGATCCTGAACTTTGGTACGCTGATGCCGGAAGCGGCAAAAGTCGCTGAAAACCTGAATGCAACGCTGGTCGATATGCGCTTCGTGAAGCCGCTCGATGAATCTCTGATTCTGAGCATGGCGGAAAGCCATGACGTGCTGGTCACGCTGGAAGAGAACGCCATCATGGGTGGCGCGGGTAGCGGCGTGAACGAAGTGCTGATGGCGAACCGTAAAGCCGTTCCGGTGCTTAATCTCGGCCTGCCGGACCACTTCATCCCGCAAGGCACCCAGGATGAGGCGCGCGCCGACATTGGTCTGGACGCCGCCGGTATCGAAGCCAAAATCCGCACCTGGCTGGCCTGATCCCTCCCCTTTTCTGCTCCTGCTATGCTTAAACGTATTGTTTAAACAGCAGGAGCGGAACCATGCAATACACGACATTAGGAAAAACGGACCTTAAGGTGTCCCGGCTTTGCCTGGGATGCATGACGTTTGGCGAGCCTGACCGGGGAAATCATGCCTGGACGCTGCCGGAAGAGAGCAGCCGCCCCATCATCAAGCGCGCCATTGACGGCGGCATCAACTTCTTCGATACCGCCAACAGCTACTCCGACGGCAGCAGCGAAGAGATTGTTGGCCGCGCCCTGCGAGATTTTGCCCGTCGTGATGACGTTGTGGTTGCCACTAAGGTGTACTACCCGTCAGGCGACCTGGCGGAAGGCCTTTCTCGCGCGCAGATCCTGCGTTCTATTGATGACAGCCTCAGACGCCTGAACATGGATTACGTCGACCTGCTGCAAATCCACCGCTGGGATTACAACACCCCGATCGAAGAGACGCTTGAAGCGTTGAACGACGTCGTGAAAGCCGGTAAAGCGCGCTACATCGGCGCATCGTCCATGCATGCCTCACAGTTTGCCCAGGCGCTCGATTTCCAGGCACAGCACGGCTGGGCGCGCTTTGTCACCATGCAGGATCACTACAACCTGATTTACCGGGAAGAAGAGCGCGAGATGCTGCCGCTCTGCTACCAGGAAGGCGTGGCGGTGATCCCGTGGAGCCCGCTGGCGCGCGGAAGGTTAACCCGTCCGTGGGGCGAAACCACCGCCCGGCTGGTATCGGACGAAGTGGGTAAAAACCTGTATGACGATACAGAAGCCAGCGATGCGTTAATTGCCGAACGCTTAGCCGGGATCGCCGACGATATCGGTGCAACGCGCGCGCAGGTGGCACTGGCGTGGCTGCTGAGCAAGCGCGGTGTCGCCGCGCCGATTGTGGGCACATCGCGGGAAGAACAGCTGGATGAGTTGTTGAGTGCGGTGGACTTATCGTTGACGCCGGAGCAGATTGCCGAGCTGGAGACGCCGTATCAGCAACATCCGGTGGTAGGGTTTAAATAAACAATTCAGGGAACAAAATCCGTAGGCCGGGTAAGCGCAGCGCCACCCGGCAATACAGAGCGCACAAAATTACGCGAAGTGATCGTACCCTTTCCAGTCAAGCGTAACCGGGGCGCCGTCGCGGACAAACAGCAGCCCTTCACTTTCCGGCATCACCTGCCCGATGCAGGTAAATTTCGCCCCCAGATGCGCTAACGCCACATCCAGTGTTCCGCGATTGAGCTCAGGCACTGTGAAGCACAGCTCATAATCTTCTCCACCGGATAACGCCCAGCGCAGCGCCTGCTCAGGCTCGGCATGGCGACGCAACGGCTCTGACAGAGGGAACAGATCCAGATCGATCCGCGCGCCCACGCCGCTGGCTTTCAGGATATGGCCGAGATCGGAGATCAGCCCGTCAGACAAATCGATAGCCGAACTGGCCCGCTCGCGCAGCGCCTGGCCGTGCAAAATACGCGGCGTTGGCCGCAGATGGCGCTTCACCAGGTACGCCGCATCGTCAGCATCTTCAACCGTTAAACGGTTCTGAAGGATTGCCAGCCCTGCCGCGCTATCCCCCGGCGTACCGGTCACGTAGATCCAGTCGCCCGGTTTTGCGCCCGAACGTTTCAGCGCACGCCCGGCAGGCACATAGCCGTGGATTGCCAGGGTCATCGACAGCGGACCGGCAGTGGTATCACCGCCAATCAGCTGCATATCGTAATAATTCAGCTGCTCAAACAGGGAATCGCTGAAGGCTTCAAGCCAGGCTTCATCCACCTCTGGCAAGGTCAGAGCCAGCGTCAGCCAGGCCGGGTCGGCGCCCATTGCCGCCAGATCGCTGACGTTCACCGCCAGCGCTTTATACGCCAGATCGGCAGGATCGATGTCGGGCAGGAAATGTCGCCCACACACTAAGGTGTCGGTGCTGATTGCCAGCGTCTGTTTTTCGGGAATATTGAGAAGTGCGCAGTCATCGCCAATGCCGGTTTCAACATCAAGACGAGAGGTTCTGACACGGTCGAAATAACGGGCAATCAGGGAGAATTCGCCGCATGCCATACGTTATGCCTCAGCAAATAAAAGAAAAAACCGGAGCCGCACTGCCCGTCAGGCAATGCAGAACTCCGGTTTGCGGATCACTTTTTGTGGGGACGGATCGCAGGTGCGGCTTTATCCAGCACGCCGTTAACAAACTTGTGGCTGTCTTCAGCGCCGAAGGTTTTCGCCAGTTCGATCGCTTCGTTGATGGCCACTTTGTACGGCACATCATCACGTTTAGACAGCTCAAACAGCGCGATACGCAACACTGCTTTTTCGACCTGGCCCAGCTCTTCGAGCAGACGGGACAGGTATGGCTTCATCAGACCATCGAGATACGCGCTATTAGTCGCCACTCCCGACAGCAGTTCACGGAAGTACAGAACGTCAACGTCTTTCACGTCCTGTTCTGACAGGAACTGGTATTCAACATCAGCGATGTCGTTCTGGGACAACTGCCAGGAGTAAAGTGCCTGGACGGCACATTCACGGGCGCGGCGACGAGCAGCAGGTTTCACGGAATTCCCCTTACAAAAAAATCAGGCCTTGATGGCTTTCAATACATTGATCATTTCAAGCGCGGTCAGTGCAGCTTCTGCACCTTTGTTACCGGCTTTGGTGCCAGCACGTTCGATGGCTTGTTCAATACTTTCGGTGGTCAGCACGCCGAACGCGACAGGAATTTCAGCATCCTGCGCAACGTGCGCCAGACCATTGCTTGCACCGCCCGCAACGTATTCGAAGTGCGCAGTGCCGCCACGAATAACAGTACCCAGCGCAATCACCGCGTCGTATTTACCGGTTTTCGCCAGCGCGCCCGCTGCCAGTGGCAGTTCGTAAGCACCTGGTACCCAAACGACGGTAATGTTGTCATCTTTAACCTGGCCGATACGTTTCAGGGCGTCAACCGCACCTTCCAGCAGGCTATCATTGATGAAGTTGTTGAAACGCGCAATGGTGATGGCGACGCGAGCGTCCGGGGTAGCTACAGCAGCTTCAATAATGTTCATACTCTTCCTTTACGGGTTCATTTGGCCCCGCAGGGGGGCGGATTTTATCATAATACTTTGCGTACTGCTTCCCTATTTCAGGAGCAATTACGCTGTCGTTAAATGGAGGCAGACATCCGGGCCTACCGGACGAATCTCACTGAATGAGAGTTGCGGCGCATCGGCCAGTTTTTCAAGGCCGGGCAGCACAAACAGGCCGCGCGCGTCGTTACCTAACAGTTTAGGCGCAACGTAGACGAGAAGCTCATCCACCAGCCCCGCCTGAAGCAGTGCGCCGGCGAGCGTCGGACCGGCTTCAACCCAGATGCTGTTGACCTGCTGTTTGCCGAGCAACATCATCAGCACCACGAGATCCAGATGCCCGTTATGTTCCGGCACCGTAATGCTGCGCACGCCTTGCGGCCATTCGCGCGTATCTTCTTTGGTGCGTGCAATCCAGGTTTCCCCCGGCTGCTGCACGATGCGGTGCTCCGGCGTCACGCGGTTCTGGCTATCAATAATAATGCGCAGCGGCTGACGCAGGTTCTCCTGCGGATAGAGCGCCTGCGTATCTGCATTCAGCTCTTCCCAGCGTACGGTCATGGCCGGATCGTCAGCCAGTACCGTTTCACTGCTGGTGAGAATAGCATGGCTTTGCGCGCGCAGACGTTGCACATCGCGCCTTGCCTGTGGCGAGGTGATCCACTGGCTCTCGCCGTTCGCCATCGCCGTGCGGCCATCCAGTGACGCGCCAAGCTTAAGCTGGATAAACGGGAAGCCGGTGCGCATACGCTTCAGGAAGCCTTTATTCAGGGCTTCCGCATCCTGCATCATCAGGCCGTGGCTGACGTCGATTCCTTCCTGTTGCAGACGATACAGTCCGCGGCCCGCTACCTGCGGGTTAGGATCCTGCATGGCGGCGACAACGCGCGAGACGCCCGCCGCAATCAGCGCTTCACAGCACGGCGGCGTACGCCCATGGTGGCTGCATGGCTCCAGCGTCACATAGGCCGTCGCGCCACGCGCTTTCTCCCCCGCCATGCGCAAGGCATGCACTTCAGCATGCGGCTCGCCTGCGCGATAGTGAAAACCTTCCCCCACGATCTCACCATCTTTAACAATGACGCACCCGACATTGGGGTTAGGGTGAGTGGTAAACCGACCGCGCTGCGCCAGCTTCATGGCTCGCGCCATGTACATCTCGTCGTGCATGGTCTTAATCCTGTAAGCGGGCGATCTCTTCGCCAAACTCTTTGATGTCTTCGAAGCTGCGGTAAACGGAGGCAAAGCGGATATAGGCGACTTTATCGAGCTTTTTCAGCTGTTCCATCACCAGATTGCCGATCATTTTGCTCGGCACTTCGCGCTCACCTAACCCCCGCAGATAAGATTTAATGTGGTTTAACGCCATTTCGACGTCATCGGAGCTGACGGGCCGTTTTTCCAGCGCCTTGAGCATCCCGCTACGCAGTTTTTCTTCATTGAACGGTTCGCGCACATCGTTACTTTTTACCACGCGCGGCATTACCAGCTCTGCCACCTCGAAGGTGGTAAAACGCTCGTTGCACACCAGACACTGCCGACGACGACGCACGGAAGACCCTTCGCCTACAAGACGTGAGTCGATGACTTTGGTATCCACAGCGGAGCAAAATGGGCAATGCATACGATGTCCCTGTTATCTGGTTAACTGATTTCTATTTTACCCTGAACTGGCCCGACAACAAAGGAAGAGCTTTTTGAGACAAAGGATCTATGCCTGACGGCACTATCCTGTCTACCATTGCAGCAATCTGTGATTTCAAGGAATTAAACGCAATGACAAGACGTTACCTGAAAATAGTGCTGGTGGGGAGCCTGTTCACGCTTAGCGCCTGCGCACAGCAAAGCGAAGTCCGCGAGATGAAACAAAGCGTGAATACGCTTAACGTGGCGATGGACAAACTTAATAAAGAAACCGTGAAGATTACCCAGCAGAACGCGCTGAATGCCAAATCCAGCAATGGCGTTTATTTATTGCCAGGTGCAAACACGCCCGCGCGTCTGAACAGCCAGATTGGCACGCTAAAGATGTCTCTGGTGAATGTTGCAGCGAATGCCGATGGTACTCGCGCAACATTACGCATTCAGGGTGAGTCCAACGATCCGCTGCCCGCGTTCAGCGGCACCGTAGAGTGGGGCCAGATTCAGGGCACCACGGAGAGCTATCAGGAAGTGAACGTGAAGAATCAGCTCTTCACCGCCCCCGCCAGCACGCTGGCGCCGAGCGATGTTGACATCCCGCTCCAGCTGAGCGGACTGACGCCAGAACAGCTGGGCTTTATCCGTATTCACGACATTCAACCCGCCGCGCAATAACCCGCCCTTTTAGCGGAGTGAAATGTCACTCCGCTAACATTTACATTTCGTATGGATTGGCAACATAAATGATTGCCGCTACAATCGCGCCCGTCTAAAGTACGCAAACGTGAACGCAATCGATTACGTATGTGAGAGATATGTGAAACAACACATATTTTTGTGAGCAAGGATTCCTATAATAGGCTCCGCAGAAACACGAAATATTTAGAAACGCAATTCGCGCATTTTTCACTCCCGGAAGGGAATTTCAATCAGTGGCATGATTATGAAAAAAACATTACTCGCAGCCGGTGCAGTTCTGGCACTGTCCTCCTCTTTCACTGTTAACGCAGCGGAAAACGACAAACCACAATACCTCTCCGACTGGTGGCACCAGAGCGTTAACGTGGTAGGCAGCTACCATACCCGTTTCGGACCGCAGATCCGTAACGATACTTACCTCGAGTACGAAGCATTCGCAAAAAAAGACTGGTTTGATTTCTATGGCTACATGGACGCACCGGTATTCTTCGGCGGTAACACCGACGCGAAAGGTATCTGGAACCACGGTTCCCCACTGTTCATGGAGATCGAACCACGCTTCTCCATTGATAAACTGACTGGTACCAGTCTGGCGTTTGGTCCGTTCAAAGAGTGGTATTTCGCAAACAACTACATCTACGACATGGGCCGCAACAAGTCCGGTCGCCAGAGCACCTGGTATATGGGTCTGGGTACAGACATTGAGACTGGCCTGCCGATGAGCCTGTCCATGAACGTCTACGCAAAATACCAGTGGCAGAACTACGGCGCTGCGAACGAGAACGAGTGGGATGGCTACCGTTTCAAAGTGAAATACTTTGTGCCAATTACCCAACTGTGGGGCGGCAACCTGAGCTATATCGGCTTCACCAACTTTGACTGGGGTTCAGACCTGGGCGATAACGATTTCCGCGACCTGAACGGCAGAAAAGCGCGCACTAACGACTCCATCGCGTCCAGCCACATCCTGGCGCTGAACTACGATCACTGGCACTACTCTGTTGTTGCGCGTTACTGGCACAACGGTGGTCAGTGGAACGACGACGCCAGCCTGAACTTCGGCAACGGCGACTTCAGCGTTCGTTCTACCGGTTGGGGCGGTTACCTGGTCGTGGGTTACAACTTCTAATCAGTGCGGGATTGTGCGGGCTGGTGCCCTCACCCCTTCCCTCTCCCACGGGAGAGGGCGCAAACACAAAAAACGGCAACATCGTTGCCGTTTTGCTTTTACCTCGCCACCCGGCTTTTTACTGCTTCACCTTGCGCAAAAAATCCGCCAGCGACCTGTCCGCGCTTTCGCTAAAGTGTCTTTCCGTCAGCGTAATATGCAAACACCGGTCGAGACGGAAGCAGCGATAGTCATCGCGCCGTTCACACCACGCGGCCAGCAGCCAGTGCTCACCCCAGAAGAACAGCCCCAGCGGCTGAACCTCACGCCAGGTTAACTGCCCGGCTTCATCGCGATAGTGCAGCGCCAGCACACGCAGGGCAGAAATTGCCTGGTGGATCACGTCGAAACCACTACGGGAGTGTGGCTGAAGGGCAATATCCGGCGCGTAAATTCGCGTCTGTTCAGCTTTGCGGCGGCTCTCTTCTGGCAGGATCGCCAGCACTTTTTCCTGGGCCGACTCCAGCTCGCGCGACAGCGATTCCCCGCCCCAGGTTTTGAGCAGACGGATCGCCACCATCAGCGCCTCGGACTCCTTGTTGGTCAGCATCAACGGGGGTAAATCAAAACCCGACATTAGCCGATATCCGCTTCCCGCCTCGCCTTCCACCGGCACGCCGGAAAGCGACAGGTCGCGGATATCGCGGTACACCGTGCGCTCGGACACGCCAAGCCTTTCCGCCAGATGCGCTGCCGTTGTCAGACGCCTGCCCCGCAGGATCTGCACAATCTGGAACAAACGGTCAGCGCGTCGGGTCATCGGTTTACTCTCATACCGGTTGATGGAGGCCGACGCGATTACCTTCGCTGTCGGTAAACAGGGCTATAGTGCCAATGCCTTGCGGCAGTTCCAGCGGGCCAAACACGCACTCACCGCCCGCAGAAGCAATACGATCGAGCGTGGCCGCCAGATTGTCAGTATGCAGGTAAATAATAGCGCCCTGCGAAGAAGGTGTAACGCCGTCAAATTTCGCCAGCGCGCCGCCGGTGGCCGGATCCTCGTGCGGGAAAACCGCCAGCTCAGCCACGTCCATCTTCTCGCGCCGCAGCGCGACCTGCATCACCGACTCATAAAATTTGATGGCGCGATCCATATCGGCGACCGGAATTTCAAACCAGTTAATAACACTTTTCATACGTCCTCCTGCCTGTTGTTAGGGTTCAGAAGGAGTCTACGACAGGGCTCCTGACAGCATACTGTCAGGAGTGTTTGTGAGATGCAGACAAAAAAAATCCCGGCCAGCAGGCCGGGATTTCGATACCGCATAAGACGCTTACGGCAGAATGGACGGCTGATCCGCCCCTTCTTTCTCGACTTTCTGCTGGATCAGATGCTCGCGCTTCATGCCCAGCTTCAGCGCCAGCGCGGACGCGACGTAGATAGACGAGGCCGTACCGATAGACACACCGATCAGCATGGTCAGCGAGAAGCCTTCCAGCACCGGGCCACCGAACAGGAACAGCATCAGGATCACCATCAGGGTGGTGCCGGAGGTGATCAACGTACGGTGCAGCGTCTGGGTCAACGACACGTTAAAGATTTCGTACGGCGTGCCGCGACGGATCTTACGGAAGTTTTCACGAATACGGTCAGATACCACGATACTGTCGTTCAGTGAGTAACCGATAACGGACATCAGGGATGCCACAATCGTCAGGTCAATCTCAATGTGGAAGAGGGACAGTATGCCCATGGTGATCACCACGTCGTGCGCCAGGGCGATAACCACGCCTGCCGCCAGTCGCCACTCAAAGCGGAAACCGACGTAAATCAGGATCGAGATCAGCGCCACAAGCAGCGCCATCGCACCGGTCTGCGCCAGGTCAGCACCAACGCTCGGGCCGACAAACTCAATACGCTTAACCGTTGCGTCCTGGCTGGTCGTTTCGTTAATAACCTGAACGACCTTGCTGCCCAACTCCTGGCTGCCGTTGGCATCGTGTACCGGCGGCATACGCACCATGATGTCGCGGCTGCTGCCGAAGTTCTGTAGCAGCGGCTCTTCAAAGCCCGCTTTTTGCAGAGACTCACGCATCTGGTCCATATCGACCGGTTTTTCCAGGGTAATTTCGATCACCGTACCACCGGTGAAATCCAGGCCCCAGTTAAAGCCTTTCACGCCCATAATGACGATGGACAAGATCAGCAGAAAACCTGAAATGCCGAAGGCCCAGTAGTCCCAGCGCATAAAGTCCCAGACTTTACGGCCGTAGTTCAATTGTTCAACAGTATATTCCTGTGCCACAACGCACTCCTCAGATAGACAGCTTTTTGACGCGCTTGCCGCCGTACAGCAGGTTCACGATGGCACGGGTGCCGACAATAGCGGTAAACATCGACGTTGCGACACCGATACCGGTAGTAATCGCAAAGCCTTTGATCGCGCCAGTACCCACTGCATACAGGATAAGAACCTTAATCAGTGTTGTTACGTTCGCATCGAAGATGGAGCTGAACGCCCCTTTGTAGCCTTCTTCAATCGCCTGCTGTACAGAACGACCGTTGCTCAGCTCTTCTTTGATACGTTCGTTTATCAGTACGTTGGCGTCGACCGCCACCGCAAGGGTTAGAACGATACCCGCGATACCTGGCATGGTTAGCGTCGCCCCTGGCAGCAGGGACATGATACCGATGATCAGCACCAGGTTGGCAATCAGCGCGGAGGTCGCAATCAGGCCGAACTTCTTATAGAAGAAGATCATGAAGATGATGGACACCGCCAGACCGGCCAGACACGCTTCCAGACCCTGTTTGATGTTCTGCATACCCAGGGTTGGACCGATGGTACGTTCTTCAACAATCTGAATTGGCGCAATCAGCGCACCGGCACGCAGCAGCAGAGAGAGCTGACGCGCTTCGTTCGGGTTGCTGATACCGGTAATACGGAAGCTGTTACCCAGACGAGACTGGATGTTGGCGATGTTAATCACCTCTTCCTCTTTCACCAGCACGGCACGGCCATTGGCGTCTTTCTTACCGCTGTCTTTGTACTCCACGAACAGGGTCGCCATCGGCTTGCCGATGTTGTCCTTGGTGAAGTTAGACATAATGTTGCCACCTGCGCTATCCAGCGAGATGTTAACCTGCGGCTGGTTGTACTCATCCTGGCTTGAAGTGGAGTCGGTGATATGGTCACCGGTCAGGATCACGCGTTTGTACAGCACAACCGGCTGGCCTTCGCGGGTCTGCTTCACTTCGGAATCGCCCGGCACACGGCCTGAAGCCGCAGCAGCCTGGTCAACGTTGGAGTTAACCAGACGGAACTCCAGGGTCGCCGTCGCGCCCAGAATCTCTTTCGCACGGGCGGTATCCTGGATACCCGGCAGTTCGACCACGATACGGTCAGCCCCCTGACGCTGTACCAGTGGCTCAGCCACGCCCAGCTGGTTTACACGGTTACGCAGAATGTTAATGTTCTGCTGAACGGCGTATTCACGTGCTTCACTCAGACGCGCGTCGGTCATTACCGCACGCAGCTGATTGCTGCCCTGAGAGGTGATCACCAGATCGCGGTGACGCTGAGACAGATAGGTCACAGCCTGATCGCGTGCCGCGCTGTCGCGGAACGTGATGCTCATGCCGTAGTTATCTTCTTTACGTACGGTGGTGTACGGAATGCCCTTATCGCGCAGATCGCTGCGCAGGCTGTCGATGTTCTGTTCCTGTAGCTTGCCGAGCGCGGTATCCATATCCACTTCCATCAGGAAGTGAACGCCGCCACGCAGGTCAAGACCCAGTTTCATTGGCTCTGCGTTCAGCGCAGCCAGCCAGCGTGGGGTTGCAGGAGCAAGGTTAAGCGCCACGACATATTTATCACCCAGCACGCCCATCAGCGCTTCACGTGCGCGGAGCTGCGTGTCGGTGGTGTCGAAGCGAGCAAGAATTGCGCCCTCTTCCAGTGCCACAGACTTAGCGGTAATTTTTTCTTCTTGTAACGTTTTCTGGACCTGGATCAGCGTTTGCTCACTGGCGGCGACACCGCGCGCGCCAGTGATTTGAACGGCCGGATCCTCACCATACAGGTTGGGAAGCGCGTACAGCAGGCCGACGATAATCACGACGACCAGCATGATGTACTTCCACAAAGGATAACGGTTTAACACGGCAGTTCCCTTTGGGAAAAGTTGGGATTACAGCGCCTTCATGGTGCCTTTCGGCAGAACGGCAGCTACGAAGTCACGTTTGATAACCACTTCAGTGGTGTCGTTGAGGGCGATAGCAATGTAGCCGTTTTCCGCTACTTTGGTTACGCGACCCACCAGGCCACCATTGGTCAGGACTTCATCGCCCTTCGCGATGGAGTTCATCAGGTTTTTGTGCTCTTTAGTACGCTTCTGCTGTGGACGCAGGATCATGAAGTAGAAGATCAGACCGAACACAACCAGCATCAGAATCAGAGACATCGGGCTGCCCTGCGCTGGTGCACCCGTTGCTGCTACCGCATCAGAAATAAAAAAGCTCATTCAAATTCCCTCATTATTAAAATTAATCAACGTTCAACGGTGGAACATCCCGCCCCTGACGTTGGTAGAAATCGGTCACGAAGCTCTCTAATTTACCCTCTTCGATAGCCTTACGTAAACCAGCCATTAAGCGCTGATAATAACGAAGATTATGAATGGTATTGAGACGCGCCCCCAAAATCTCGTTGCAACGATCGAGATGATGCAGGTACGCGCGAGAATAATTGCGACAGGTATAGCAATCGCACTCGGAATCGAGCGGGCTGGTGTCACTCTTATGCTTCGCGTTACGGATTTTCACCACGCCATCGGTAACGAACAGATGACCGTTACGCGCGTTTCGGGTTGGCATAACGCAGTCGAACATATCAATGCCGCGACGTACGCCTTCCACCAGATCTTCTGGTTTACCCACACCCATCAGGTATCGTGGTTTATCCGCCGGGATTTGCGGGCAGACATGCTCCAGAATGCGGTGCATATCTTCCTTCAGCTCACCCACAGCCAAACCGCCGACAGCGTAGCCATCAAAGCCTATCTCTACCAGACCTTTAACCGAGATATCGCGTAAATCTTCGTAAACGCTACCCTGGATAATGCCGAACAGCGCATTTTTGTTTTGCAGGGAGTCAAAACGGTCGCGGCTACGCTTCGCCCAACGCAGGGACATCTCCATAGAACGCTTGGCGTAGTCCCAGTCCGCCGGGTATGGCGTACATTCGTCGAAGATCATTACGATATCGGAGCCGAGATCGTACTGAATCTCCATGGATTTTTCTGGATCGAGGAAGATTGGATCGCCGTTGATCGGGTTACGGAAGTGTACGCCCTGCTCAGTGATCTTACGGATATCGCCCAGGCTGAAGACCTGGAAACCGCCGGAGTCGGTGAGGATGGGGCCTTTCCACTGCATGAAGTCGTGCAGATCGCCGTGGAGCTTCATGATCTCCTGGCCTGGACGCAGCCACAGGTGGAAGGTGTTGCCGAGGATAATCTGTGCGCCAGTGGCTTCAACTTCTTCCGGCGTCATTCCTTTTACGGTGCCGTACGTGCCCACAGGCATAAACGCGGGGGTTTCTACCACGCCGCGATCAAACACCAGACGACCGCGACGCGCGCGACCATCGGTGGTATCGAGTTCAAATTTCATTTTTTCTCCGACGTCAGAAAAACAGTCCAACGTTGTAACACAGTGCCGCGGACTTATTCCCCGACACGCTCATTCAAAGCCTGCGGATTGTACGTGATAAACATCGCGTCACCGTAGCTAAAAAAGCGATATTTTTGTTCTACCGCAGACTTGTAGGCGTTCATCGTATGCTGATACCCCGCAAACGCGGAAACCAGCATAATCAGCGTCGATTCAGGCAGATGGAAGTTGGTCACCAGCGCATCAATGACTTTGTACTGATAGCCCGGGTAGATAAAAATCTGCGTATCGCCAAAGAACGGTTCAATCAGCTCGCTTTTCGCGGCCTGCGCGGCGCTCTCAAGGGAACGTACCGACGTTGTACCGACGGCCACGACGCGGCTTCCGCGCGCTTTCGCCGCCAGCACCGCATCCACCACCTCCTGCGGCACTTCGGCGTACTCAGAGTGCATGATGTGATCTTCGATGCTGTCCACGCGTACCGGCTGGAACGTCCCCGCACCGACGTGCAGCGTCACGAAGGCCATCTCAACGCCCTTGGCGCGCAGCTTTTCCAGCAGCGGTTCATCAAAGTGCAGGCCCGCCGTTGGCGCCGCCACCGCACCCGGCTTCTGGCTGTAGACGGTCTGATATAGCTCGCGGTCGGCCTCTTCGTCCGGGCGTTCAATGTACGGCGGCAGCGGCATGTGGCCGATGGCGTTGAGGATATCAAGCACCGTGCGTTCGTCGTTGAACTCCACCTCGAACAGCGCGTCGTGACGCGCGGTCATGGTCGCTTTGATGCTCTCGTCATCCCCCAGCAGCAGCTCCGCGCCCGGCTTAGGCGCTTTGGAGGCGCGAATATGTGCCAGAATACGTTTATCATCGAGCATACGTTCGACCAGCACCTCAATCTTGCCGCCGCTGGCTTTACGGCCAAACAGACGCGCCGGGATCACGCGGGTATTATTAAAGACCAGCAGATCGCCAGGGTTGAGCTTGTCGAGCAGATCGGTGAAAGTACCGTGCGTCAGCGCGCCCGTTGGCCCGTCCAGTGACAGCAAGCGACAGCTGCTACGCTCAGGCATGGGGTAGTGTGCAATCAGGGATTCAGGTAGTTCAAAGGAGAAATCGGCGACGCGCATGACGTATACTCGTGACTTAAAAACAGGCGGCATAGTCTAGTGCTCACACCCTTTTGCTGCAACAACTAGCCGCCACCGGACAA
Source organism: Enterobacter cloacae complex sp. IR5402 (assembly GCF_049238125.1). Lineage (NCBI taxonomy): Bacteria > Pseudomonadati > Pseudomonadota > Gammaproteobacteria > Enterobacterales > Enterobacteriaceae > Enterobacter > Enterobacter cloacae complex sp. IR5402. The sequence continues at coordinate 78,530 of NZ_JBMKHO010000003.1, read as the reverse complement.
CGAAAACGCATGAATTTTCTCGCTCACCTGCATCTCGCTCACCTCGCGGACAGCTCCCTCTCCGGCAATTTGCTGGCCGATTTTGTACGCGGCAACCCGGCGGAAGCGTATTCCCCTGAGGTTGTCGACGGAATTTTTATGCACCGCCGCATCGACGTGCTGACCGATAACCTGCCGGAAGTGAGGGAAGCCAAAACCTGGTTCCGCCCCGAAACGCGACGGGTGGCGCCGATCACGCTCGACGTCATGTGGGATCATTTCCTGTCGCGCCACTGGTCGCAGCTGTCGCCTGATATGTCGCTGCCTGAGTTTGTGCGCTACGCCCACGCGCAGGTGTCGATCATTTTGCCGGACTCCCCGCCGCGCTTTGTAAATCTGAATAACTATCTCTGGTCTGAACGCTGGCTGGAGCGATACCGCGAGATGGATTTCATTCAGAACGTCCTGAACGGCATGGCGAGCCGTCGACCGCGTCTGGACGCGCTGCGCGACTCATGGCATGACCTGGATGAACATTACGATGCGCTGGAAACCCGCTTCTGGCAGTTCTACCCGCGTATGATGACGCAGGCGAAAAATAAAGAACTGTGATGCCGGTATGATTGATAGGTAAAAGCTGGTGGAACGATTGTTACCACCTCTTTGTCTTATTCCCGTACTGCCTCTATACTGGCCCGCGTTGCGTTCCAAATAACCTTAGTATCTACAGGAGAATCATATGGTTCTGGTAACTCGTCCGGCTCCGGATTTTACAGCTGCCGCCGTTCTGGGCAATGGTGAAATCGTTGAAAACTTCAACTTCAAACAGCATACCAACGGTAAAGCGACCGTTCTGTTCTTCTGGCCAATGGACTTCACTTTCGTTTGCCCGTCTGAGCTGATCGCGTTCGACAAACGTTACGAAGAATTCCAGAAGCGTGGCGTGGAAGTGGTTGGCGTCTCCTTTGACTCTGAATTTGTACACAACGCATGGCGTAACACCCCTGTCGAAAACGGCGGCATCGGTGCGGTGAAATACGCGATGGTTGCGGACATCAAACGCGAAATCCAGCAGGCTTACGGTATCGAACATCCGGACGCTGGCGTTGCACTGCGTGGTTCTTTCCTGATCGATGCAAACGGCATCGTTCGTCACCAGGTTGTGAACGATCTGCCGCTGGGTCGTAACATCGACGAAATGCTGCGCATGGTTGACGCGCTCCAGTTCCACGAAGAGCACGGTGAAGTGTGCCCGGCTCAGTGGGAAAAAGGTAAAGAAGGTATGGCGGCTTCCCCAGACGGCGTAGCTAAATACCTGTCTGAGAACGTATCCAGCCTGTAATCGGCACGGTTTACGAAAAAACCCGCGAATACGCGGGTTTTTTTATGGCTTATGCTGCGCCGTCTTTTTTTATCTCGCGCCAGATGCGCCATGCCATACCCGCAAGCACCATCACCCCCGCAATCAGTACGCCCCAGACCATCAGCGTTTTCATTCTGCTTTCCTGCTCAGCCGCAGACGTCGCGGTTAAACGCGCCTCGCCCCCCAGCGGGACAGGTTCCAGCGTATCCGCCATCGGCAAGGCTGCCAGATCGTAGGTTTTACGCAGTTCGGTCGGGATCAGCATATCCGTCTCCACGCTCGCCGGTTTCGCAGCCCCGTTCCCCCACGCGAGCAGGTACGGCCCCTTCCCCTGCGCGTTAAACACCAGATCGTAGCGCACGCGCTGCCCTATCACGCCCGGCAGGTTCTCAGGCAAACGCGCATTGAGGGTCTTGATTTTTACCGCCTCGACCAGCCCGCCAGGGAGCGGAACAGGTTCAGCCGTTTTGCCGCCGAGCTGGTAGATCACCTCTTTTTTCAGCGTATGCCATCGATCCTTGTCCGCCCCCCGCCAGGCTATTTCTGCCGGGAGAACGCCGTCGTCATTCAGCATGAAGGCGATCGCACTCAGAGGCTGCGGATGTTTCCAGCGCCACACGGCTTCACTTTCGGATAACCGCTCCCCCTCTCCCGCCAGGCTAATGTGCTCTGATTCCGGCTGCGCAGGCGCGTTAATCGCGTTGACGCCGGTTAACGTCAGGGCAGAACGTCCCGTGTTCAGCACCAGCAGCAGATAGCGATTCGCCTCAGGTGATAACACCAGATCGGTATCGATGCGGTCGAGCTTCAGGCGATCCTGTCCACTCATCACGTCCAGCAGGGGCATCTCTTCGCGCAAGGTATACCAGTTTTTCAGATCCTCGCTGTAATAGACCGATGCCGTTCCCTGCCACGAGCCCTGCGGCGTGTCCCAGAAAAGCTGGAGCTGAGAGAGCGGAACCTCCGTCGCGTTTTCCGGCAGGGTCAGCAGATAGTGCTGTCCGGCAGCCGCAGCGTGTTGCCCTTCCAGCACAATTTCCACACCGTTTCTGGCCCGTAGCATAATTTTATCGCCGCTGTCCTCTTCCCCGCCCGGCGAGGCGTTAAGCGCAAAAAGGCGCAGCGCCGTGGTGGTCGGTGCCGGCTGCGGACGCGTCGTAGTAACCAGGCTGAACGGTACAGGCTCGCCCGACTGATTAAACACGCGCACGTCGCGCAGATCGGGCGATGTGCTCTGCTGATAAATCGCCAGCGGCAGCATGACCCGATACCACGGCGAAGAGGCAGAGGTATCAAGGGACAGGCCGTAGGCATAATCCCGCGGGGATTCCGCTGGCGCGCCCTCGCTGAATGCCGGACCGGCCATGGCCAGCAGTGCTGCACAAACAACCGCATTCATCCATTTCATTTTTCTTCTCCTGCTTTAGGCGGTAGCGGCGAGAAATAGCCCACAATCAGGACCAGGATCGCCACGCCAATAAACGCGACGGCGCGCGCCAGGCCGCCACCGCCCGCGCTGTCCACCAGCATCAGTTTGAGCATCACCACCCCCAGCAGCGCCGCACCGCCAAGCCACTGCTGACGGGAGGCCTGACGGGTGGCGCGGATCATCACCACCAGCGCGCAGAACATCCAGAACAGGGCAAAGGTGGTCTGAATAAGCCGCGAATGCCACAGCGATTCCATGTTCCAGGCCACCTCGCCGTACCACGCCAGCGCACGCAGCAACGCGCCGTTGAGCCACCAGAAGCCAAGCGCCATCAGCACAACGGCGGGCCAAGGTCGGGACTGCGCAAGCGATGCCGGATAGTAGCGATCCACTGCCCGATAAAATACTACCAGCCCCAGCAGCGCGAACGCCGCCCCTTCCTCAAGCGGGTTCACCAGCGGCAGCCAGGTCTGTCGATAGACCACACCGTCCTGGAAATTGGTCACGACCAGCAATACCACCAGCGCCACAACCACAGGGATCGCGGCAAGGCAGGCGTAGAGCGCAGGCCATACCCGGAAAGGCCATCCGCGACGCCGTACGGCCGCGGAGAGCGCCATAATCACCCCACCGCCGACAGCCATCGCAATGCCGCTTCCCCAGGCCGCCATGCCCCATGGCAGGGAGCGGGCAAACCAGTAAAGCTCGGCGGCAAGGGCGAGTAAAATCATCCACAACAGCGACAGATGCAGCCCCATTGAGATGCGCGGCAGAAGTTTATCTTCGTCGCGCCGCAGCAGCATCAGGGCGGCAGGCAGCGCGATAGCCCAGGCCAGATTTGCCCAGCCGGCCGCCAGAATCTGCTGGTGCGAGACCTGATACAGCACCATCAGCAGCATCACCGGCCACAGCAGCCATTTGCTGGCATCCAGCTCCCACCATGCCAGACGAGCGGCAGCCTGCCGCCATCCCCAGGCCGACGCCGCCGTCAGCGCCAGCACGCCTGCCAGAAGCGATAACTCCTGCTTCAGGAACAACTGCGACGCGCCCAGCAACGCCACTAACCAGAACAGCAACCCACCGGCCAGCAATGCCCAGCTGCCCGGCAGCGCGATTTTCTGCCACAGCCAGGCCGCAGCCAGCCAGCAAAGACTGAGCACTGCGAAAATAAGCAGGAGGCTCAGTGAAGTGACGCCGTCCATTTGCGCCCATATCGCGCTGCCGAGCGCCAGCACCAACAACGCCGTCCCGCTATAGCTCATGCGCCGCTGCTGCTGTTGCACGCCCAACCAAAGAATACCCAGCCCTTCCAGCGCCCAGGCCATCGCCGTCCAGCGCGCTGAAAGCGCCAGCGGAATGGCAAGCGTGGCAAACCCGCCGCCGATCGCCAGCGCCGCCATAACCAGCGGTCGTCCGATGGAGGGGTAACGCCGCAGCGCGAGAAACGCCAGCGAGAGGTAAAACGCACCATAGCCCAGCGCGCTTAGCGCCGGGCCGTACGTCCAGTGAGACGTCATGCCATACTGCATCCCAAAACCAATCAGCGGCGGAGCAAACAGCAGTACGCCGTCAATAATCTGTTTGCCTTTTTCCTGCGCCCGCAGCGACAGCGCCACGCTAAACACGCCAAAAATAAGCGTATTGGCAATCAGGAACAGCTGACAAATAACATAGTCTTCCGGCTGGTAGTCGCTCAGTCCCCACACCCCGCCAACGCCAAACGTGAAGAGCAGCCCGAGCAGGTTGAGCTCGCGCCAGTGCTGCCAGATGCTGATGACGAGAATGCCGATGGACAGCAGGAGATAGAAGGAGAATAGCGCCACAAAGCTACCGCCCCCGGTAGACAGGAGCAGCGGCGCAAGATATCCGCCGAGGCTCGCCAGCATGGCAAGGCTCAGCGCCTTTTGCAACACGGCCAGCCCGACGCTCGCCGCGCAAATCACCACCAGCAGCGCAAACGCCAGCGTCATCGGCAGCATCTGCCACAGCCGGAATGCGCCAAAGACGGTCAGATAAAGCACGCCGGTCGCTCCGCCCTGGAGGATCAGCGCGTAGATCCGCTGCCTGTGCCGCAGCCGCCATCCAACGGCCAGCAGAACCATGGCAAACAGCGCCGTGGCGGCAAGACGCAGCTCAAGCGGAAACAGTGAATGTTCAACGGTATAGCGCAGCAGGAAAGAGAGTCCGAGGAAGAGCAGTACAATCCCCAGTTTTGCCAGCGGATTGCCCTGCATAAACCAGCGCGTCAGCGAGGACAGGATGCCGCCAAAGGCGGAAGGACGTTTTGCCGCCGGTACAGGCACAGGCTCTGCTTCAGTGACGGGCGGTTCGGGACGCCAGGGATCGACAGGTGCGTTAACGGCCTCTGACACCGGCGCTGGCGTCTTCACCGGCGCGGCGGTCTGCACCTGCTCCGGTGCTTTCTCAGCCACACTACGCTGCTCGAGCGCCTCAATGCGCTGGCGAAGCCGGGCGATCTCCTGCCGCGCCGCCGTGCTTCGGTTAAAGCCTATCACCGCGAGCACGGGTGCCACGACCAGCGCAAAAACCAGGAACAAACAGCCAAGGATGTAAAGCTCGTCCATGTTTCCACCTTCACCGTAAACGATCCGTTAAGATTGACACAAATCGTTGCATTTGCGCCATCTTAAAAGGTGAAAACCATTCTGCCTGCGCTTAGCTGCCGAACCAGACCGCAGCGGAGATCGCTGGCAGCGTGAGCACGCTCCCCTGGAACGTCGCTTTACCCTCTTTGCTCTTCCACATTTTACCAGCCAGCAGCGGTGAATCTTCCAGCACGACTTCACACGCCTCGCCCCGGTTGATCGCCACCAGCACGCGCTGCTGGTTATAGACGCGGACAAACACCACCACGTTATCGTGGGCGTACATCACCTGACAGCCCCCGTATCGCAGGGCCTGGCTCTGCTTGCGCAGCGTCGCCATGCGCTGGTAGAGGCTGAACAGATCCTGATCCTGCTTTTCAGGCTCCCACGGGAAGGTTTTACGGCAGAACGGATCGTTGTTGCCGTCCAGCCCGACTTCATCGCCATAGTAGATGCAGGGTACGCCCGGCCAGGTAAAGAGCCAGGTCACCGCCAGCGGCAGACGCGCCACATCCTTACCCAGCAACGATTTAAAGCGTGCGGTATCGTGGCTGTCGAGCTGGTTAAACATCCGCAGCTGCTGCTGATGCGACAGGCCAGCGCGATAGTTTTCCATCCACGCCATGCAGGTTTCGGCGTCAATATGCTGCGGATCGTAAGAGATATCGGTGTTAGCGAGGAAACCCCACAGCGGGAAGGTGAAGCCGCGATAGTTCATCGCCGCGTCTTCTGCATCAGCCTGCAACCACTGACGCGCGTCGCCAAAGTGCTCCCCGAAGACGAATGCTTCCGACCGGGCCGCTTTTGCCGACCGGGTAATGGCGGCGACATGCTGAAGGTTATTCCGCGCCCCGCCTGCTTCACCCAGCATATGCACCACGTCCAGCCGCCAGCCGTCCATGTTCCACGGCGCTTTCAGCCAGTGGCGCACGATGCTGTCGTCGCCGCCGTAGATCTCATTCACCAGCGATGGCGACTGGAAATCGAGCTTCGGCAGGCTCGGGTAGCCCAGCCAGTCCAGGGCGCGGCCATTCTCGTCAAAACTGTACCAGTCACGCTGCGGTGAGTCCGGATTATGGCATGCGCCGCCCATCGACTGATTGTGACGGTCAAACCACGCATGAGAATCACCGCTGTGATTGAACACGCCATCAAGGATCAGGCGCATACCCTCTTTTTGCGTGTTGTGCCGCAGCCGCAGCAGCGCTTCGTCACCGCCAAACTGCTCGTCAACGTGGCGGTAGTCCTGCGTATCGTATTTGTGCACGCTTGGCGCTTTAAACACCGGGTTCAGGTACAGCGCCGTCACGCCGAGCTTTTTCAGGTACGGCAGTTTTTCGCTGATACCGTCGAGATCGCCGCCGTAAAAGGTCGATCCCCCCGCCTGGGCGGTCAGCGGCTCGTCCCATTTTTTCAGAATGATGTCGTGACCGACCGCATGATGGTAATAAACCTTGTCCTGATCGACGGTGCGCTTTTCACTGCGCGCAAAGCGGTCCGGGAAAATCTGGTAAAAGACCTGATCGTTAACCCACTGCGGGCCGTTATCCGGGTGATCCACGGCAAACTGCTCCAGCCTGGCCGGAGGGAAACGGCTGAAACCCTGCGGGGTAAACCACAGCTGGCGGTTGTTCCACAGCAGCTTGAAGCCGTAGCGGCGACGCGGTTGCCCGCTGCGCAAATCGATATTTGCCCGCCACGCCGTGACGCCCGGCTGCGGCTGGCTGCGCACTTTGTGCATTTTCAGCGACGTTTCTTCGTTATCCACTTCGGCGCGCAGGGTCACACGTTCAGGCTGATTGTCCCCTGCCAGCCAGAGCGTAATCACAAGGTTGTCTTTGTTTTGCTTAACAAATGGGGCAACCGGAAGGTGCCAGGCGTTTAACATCACGAATCCCCTTTGATGAAATTGACGTCACCTTGCCACAGGGTGATTAAGGATAGCTCACCATGATGGGATTTATTGAGGGAGGAGGACGGGGGAGGAGGCATCAGTGCAGCCTGATGCCCTCACCCTAACCCTCTCCCACGGGGAGAGGGGAAAAGAATGTTACTGTGCTTCCGCCAGCTGACGATCGCGGCGACATTTAAACATCCAGCCCACCAGCAGCAGGACGATCCACGCGAAGCCCACGTACAGGGAAATACGGGTATCCGGGTGATAACCAATCAGGCCAATGATGAAGACCAGGAAGATCAGACCGACAATGGTCGTTGGCACGCCGCCCGGCACTTTAAACTTCAGCGCTTTGGCCTCTTCTGGCGACAGGCGGCGACGGAACGCAATCTGCGACAGCAGGATCATGATCCATACCCACACGGTGGCGAAGGTCGCCAGTGACGCAATCACCAGGAAGACGTTCTCCGGCATGATGTAGTTCAGGTAGACCGAGAACAGCAGCGCCACGGTCATGACCAGCACCGTTACCCACGGGGTGCCGCGACGCGACGTTTTGGCAAACACCTTCGGCGCACTGCCCTGCTCCGCCATGCCGTGCAGCATACGGCCCACGCCGAACACGTCACTGTTGATGGCCGACAGCGAGGCGGTCAGCACCACAAAGTTGAGAATGCTGGCGGCAAACGCAATGCCCATATGCTGGAAAGTCAGGACAAACGGGCTGCCGTTGGTGCCCACCTGGTTCCACGGGTAGATGGACATAATCACAAACAGCGTGCCCACGTAGAACACCAGGATACGCATCGGCACCGAGTTGATGGCGCGCGGAATAGACTTCTCCGGATCTTTCGCTTCCCCGGCGGTGATGCCGATAATCTCGATCCCGCCATAGGCGAACATGACCATCTGGAGCGACATGACCATCCCAAGCCAGCCGTTGCTAAAGAAGCCGCCGTTGCTCCACAGGTTATGGATGCCGGTTGGCTGCCCACCGTTGCCGATACCCCAGATGATGATGCCGAAACCGGCGAGGATCATGATGATAATGGTCGCGACCTTGAAGAAGGAGAACCAGAACTCCAGCTCGCCAAACACCTTCACGCTCATCAGGTTAACGGCGCAGATAATCAGCACCACGCTCAGCACCCAGATCCAGTGCGGCACGGCAGGGAACCAGACCCCCATATAGATGCCAAACGCCGTCACATCGGCAATGGCGACAATCAGGATTTCAAAGCAATAAGTCCAGCCGGTGATAAACCCGGCCAGCGGGCCTAAGTTCTCTTGTGCATAGCGTGAAAACGAGCTGGCAGACGGGTTGTGAACCGACATCTCCCCCAGCGCACGCATGATGATATAGGCCGCGGCACCGCCGATGATGTAGGCCAGCAGAACGCTTGGACCGGCCATTTTGATGGCATCTGCCGAGCCATAAAAAAGACCGGTGCCGATAGCCGAGCCCAGCGCCATAAAGCGGATGTGGCGGGTGCTCAATCCACGTTTAAGTTTGTTAGTGCTTTCCATTAAAATCTTGCCATTCAACACGAAAAAAACAAAAAACCACGGGGCCTTAAGCCCCGTGGTTAAACAATTTGTTGCCGTTGATTAATGGGCGTTGGATGTCACCTGACGCCCGGCCGCACGGTCCCAGATAATCGCAAGAACCAGCGCTACAACGGAAGGCATCAGCCAGGCCAGGCCCTGCTCGGACAGCGGCAGACGCTGTGTCCAGGCTGGCAGGATTTCTGCAAATGCTGATGCTTTGATCCCGTCAAGGATACCAAAAATCAGGCTGATAAACATGGCCGGCGCAATAATTCGCGTCGAGTTATGCCACCACGGGCGGGTGAAGCTCAGCACCACCAGCACGATACATGGCGGATAGATAGCCGTCAGCACCGGAATTGACACCTGGATCAGGTGGCTCAGACCGAGGTTTGAAACCGCCATGGAGAAGATGCCGAGGATAAACACCAGCGTGCGGTAAGAGAGCGGCAGATACTGAGCGAAGAACTCCGCGCAGGCGCAGGTCAGACCCACAGCCGTCACCAGACAGGCCAGGAAAATCAGCGCCGCCAGCAGCATGCTGCCTGCACCACCAAAGGTGTGCTGCACGTAAGCATGCAGGATCGCCGCGCCGTTTGCGCTCTGATCGACCAGCGTTGCGCTATCTGAACCCAGACGGAACAGCGCCAGATACAGCAGCGTCAGGCCGACACCGGCCATCAGGCCAGCCCAGATAGTGTAACGAGTCAGCAGGCGCGCTTCGGTCACCCCACGGGAACGCGCGGCGTTAACGATAACAATACCAAACACCATCGCGCCAAGCGTATCCATCGTCAGATAGCCGTTCACGAAACCGTTTGAGAACGCCGCGTTCTGGTAGGCGTCCATCGCGGAGCTGATGGGCCCCGCAGGCCAGACAATGGCCGCAACCGCCAGCACAATCAGCGCCACAATTTTCAGTGGTGCCAGGAAGTTACCTACGGTATCCAGCAGTTTGCCCGGATAGAGAGAAACCAGAATCACGATGGCGAAGTAAATGAGGCTGTAAATAAACAGTGGCATCGCGCCGTCACCGGTCAGCGGGGCGATACCCACTTCAAAGGAGACGGTCGCCGTGCGCGGGGTCGCGAACAGCGGGCCAACGGCCAGATAGCAGACGGTTGCCAGCAGAACGCCAGCCACTTTGCCAATCGGGGTGCTGAGGCTGTCCACACCGCCACCGACTTTCGCCAGCGCGATAACGGTCAGTACCGGCAGGCCCACGGCAGTAAGCAGGAAGCCAAACGCAGCCGTCCAGACGTGTTCACCCGCCTGTAAGCCAACCATTGGAGGAAAAATGATATTACCTGCGCCAACGAACAGCGCAAATGTCATAAAGCCCAGCGCGATAATGTCACGCGATTTCAAGTGATGGGTCATAAAACCTTACTGCCTGTGGATGTGGTGTTGAATACGTTGAGATTTTCGCCATCCCTGATGGGACGATACAGCGGAAAATTTGCTCAATTTCAGCGGGATATGCTCCCGTCCTGGCGTGGCGAAGAATAGTTTTTCGATTTACCACGCAAATACAGTCGGTCTGACAGTATATGGGGGGCAATTTAAACGCTTATAACGTTTAAAGGCAAGAAGGGATCGTAAAACCAGAACAATATGCCAGCATGAAAATCCAGACCAACATAATATGCCATGTATAAGAAAAACTCATGGCTAATCATGCGAACAAAAAAGCACCAGCCGTATAATATTCATCCGCGTTTCGCTTGACTGCAAAGCAAACGGGCCAGCAACGCTGGCCCGTGGAAAGGTAGCCTGACACACACGCTGTCAGGCGCTTTTTTTGGCAATTAATCGTTCCGGAATCACGAAGCTAAAGCGCGTGCCCTTACCGAGGGTGCTTTCGATATTGAGCCGGCTTTCGTGGTGGCTGACGGCATGCTTCACAATTGCCAGCCCCAGTCCGCTTCCGCCGGTCTGCCGCGAGCGCGCCTTATCCACCCGGTAGAACCGTTCAGTGAGACGCGGGAGGTGTTCAGGCCCAATCCCCGGCCCGTTGTCCTCGACGCTAAACTCAGCGCCCGCCGGGGTATGCTGCCAGCGCACCGCGATATGTGTCCCTTTCGGGGTGTGATTCACGGCGTTATAGATCAGGTTTGAGATAGCGCTTCGCAGCTCATCTTCACTGCCGAGCACTTTCAGCGTGTTATCAACGTCAAAACTCAGGGTGTGCTGATTATGACTCAGCGTTTGGGCTTCGCGCTCCACCACCCGCAACATCATCGGCACATCAATGATGTCATTTAGCGCCAGCGACGGGGCAGCCTCAATTTTTGAAAGCGTCAGCAGCTGTTTGACCAGCCCTTCCATGCGGAACGTCTGCTCCCGCATGGTATGCAGCGCTTTCTCACGCGGCGCCCCCTCAAGCGTTTGCTCCTGCATCATCTCCAGGTAGCCCTGAAGCACCGTCAAGGGCGTACGCAGCTCGTGGCTGACGTTGGCAAAGAAGTTACGTCTCGCGCCCTCAAGCTGGTGCATCTGGGTAACGTCCCGCGCCACCATCAGCCACTGCCGATCGCTGTAGGGCATCACGCGGATTTCCAGATGGCGACCGTTATTGAGCTTCAGATTGTGCGGGCGCGAAAAATCCCGCTTTTTCAGATACAGCGTGAACTCGGGATAACGCAGAAGGTTCAGGATGTTCTGACCATTATCATCCGGCCAGCGCAGGCCCAGCAGCTGCTGTGCGAGGCCATTGCACCAGAAGATGGTCCCTTCTTCCGTCGTCAGGATCACCGCGTCCGGCAGCGACTCCGCACCGCTACGAAAGCGTTTGATCAGGCTTCCCAGCTCACGACGGCGCTTTTTATTACGCATCTGCATCTGGTGCAGGCCGTAGAGAAGCGGTTCCCAGCTCCCGCTTCCCGGCGGAGGTGTCATACTTCTGTCGACCCACAGCCACCAGGAAAGACGCAGTAAATTCCAGAAATGCCAGACGAGCAATCCCGTCACGGCCACCAGTAAAAACCACGGCAGATAGCCAAAGATAGCCCCCAGAATGAGGGCCGGAATACAGCATAAGATCAGTTCAAAGACGAGCCTTTTCCATGACAGACGTTCCAGCACGCGTCACACTCCTGTCATTGTTCAGAAACGGGTCGAGAAGCGATAACCCGTGCCGCGGACCGTCTGTACCATGCGATCGTGGCCGCTCAGTTCCAGTGCTTTACGCAGGCGGCGAATATGGACGTCAACCGTTCGGTCTTCGACATAGACGTTAGTTCCCCAGACGTTATTCAGCAACTGTTCGCGGCTGTAAACGCGCTCCGGGTGTGTCATAAAGAAGTGCAGGAGTTTAAATTCGGTGGGGCCCATATCGAGGGGATTTTCACCGGTCATGACCCGGTGCGAGGTAGGATCCAGGCTCAGCCCCTGCATCTCAATCACCTCTTCCACCGCCATCGGTGAAATACGGCGCATCACGGCTTTGATACGCGCCACCAGCTCTTTCGGGGAGAACGGTTTGGTGATGTAATCGTCCGCGCCGGTTTCCAGACCGCGCACGCGATCCTCTTCCTCGCCGCGCGCCGTCAGCATCACCACCGGGATATCACGGGTCATCGCCTCGCGTTTGATATGCTTGATAAACTGCAATCCGGAACCGCCAGGCAGCATCCAGTCCAGCAGGATCAGATCGGGCCAGGGTTCATTCAGCTGGTTCACCGCGCTGTCATAATCTTCCGCTTCAACCGGCTGGAAGCCATTTTGTTCAAGCACGAAGCACACCATTTCACGGATCGGAGCTTCATCTTCTACGACCAGAATACGTCTCGCCATACTTTGCCCTGTCTTATCGTATTTAAGTTACAAGTCTGTAATGCGGCGTCATTATGCGTCAGATTTATGACAGATTTATGAAAAACATTACCACTATAAATGGCAAACTGTTGTTTTATTACAGCGGTTATTTTCCGTTCCACGAAAGTTTATAATCCTGCTTTCTTATTATTGCCACGGATCTTTTATGCGCATACTTCACACCTCAGACTGGCACCTGGGTCAAAATTTTTACAGCAAAAGCCGCGCCGCGGAACATGAAGCGTTCCTGAACTGGCTGCTGGAGACGGCTCAGGCTCACGAGGTGGACGCGATTATTGTGGCGGGCGACATTTTTGATACCGGATCGCCGCCGAGCTATGCGCGTGAGCTATACAACCGTTTTGTGGTCAACCTCCAGCAAACCGGTTGTCACCTGGTGATTGTCGCCGGAAATCATGACTCGGTGGCGACGCTGAATGAATCCCGCGATATTCTGGCGTTCCTCAATACCACCGTGGTGGCCAGCGCCGGGCACGCGCCGCAGATCCTGAAAAAACGCGACGGCACGCCGGGCGCGGTGCTGTGCCCAATCCCGTTTTTACGCCCGCGCGATATCGTGCAAAGCCAGGCGGGTCTGTCCGGCAGCGAAAAACAGCAGCATCTGTTGCAGGCCATCACCCGCTATTATCACCAGCAGCATACGGAAGCCTGCGCGCTGCGCGGCGATCAGGCCATTCCGATCATTGCCACCGGACACCTCACCACCGTCGGAGCCAGTAAGAGTGACGCGGTGCGCGAGATCTATATCGGTACGCTGGACGCGTTTCCAGCGCAAAACTTCCCCCCCGCCGACTACATTGCCCTCGGGCATATTCACCGGGCGCAGATCATCGGCGGCTGCGAGCATATCCGCTACTGCGGCTCGCCCATTTCGCTCAGTTTTGACGAAACGGGCAAAGCCAAATCCGTCCATCTGGTGAGCTTCACCGGGGGCAAACTCAGCGCCGTTGAGACGCTTGAGGTGCCGGTCACCCAGCCGCTGGCGGTGCTGAAAGGCGATCTGGCCGCCATTACCGCTCAGCTTGATCAGTGGCGCGGCACAGCGCTTAATCCCCCCGTCTGGCTCGATATCGAAATCACCACCGACGACTACCTGTACGATATGCAGCGTAAAATTCAGACGCTGACGGAAGACCTTCCCGTGGAAGTACTGCTGGTACGCCGCAGCCGCGAGCAGCGCGAGAAAATACTGCTCAACGCCCAGCGTGAAACGCTTAGCGAACTTCGGGTTGAAGAGGTGTTCGCGCGGCGGCTTGCGCATGAAGAGGTGGACGAGGCCAGACGCACCAGGCTTAACGAGCTGTTTGCCCAGACCCTGCACTCCCTCCATGACGAGGACGAAAACGCATGAAAATTCTGAGCCTGCGTCTGAAAAATCTGAATTCGCTAAAGGGTGAGTGGAAAATTGATTTCACCGCGGAGCCGTTCGCCAGCAACGGGCTGTTTGCCATCACCGGCGCAACCGGCGCTGGTAAAACCACGCTGCTGGATGCCATCTGCCTGGCGCTGTACCACGAAACGCCGCGTCTTAATAAGGTCTCTCAGGCGCAAAACGACCTGATGACGCGCGATACCGCCGAATGCCTTGCGGAAGTGGAATTTGAGGTCAAAGGCGTTGCTTATCGCGCTTTCTGGAGCCAGAACCGCGCCCGCAACCAGCCGGACGGGAACTTACAGGCACCGCGCGTAGAGCTGGCCCGCTGCGAAGACGGCAAAATTCTGGCCGACAAAGTCACGGATAAGCTGGAACAAACCGCCGCACTCACCGGGCTGGACTATGGTCGCTTTACCCGCTCGATGTTGCTCTCGCAGGGGCAGTTTGCCGCCTTCCTGAATGCTAAACCGAGCGATCGCGCTGAGCTGCTGGAGGAACTGACCGGCACGGAAATTTACGGCCAGATTTCCGCCATGGTTTTTGAAAAACACAAAGCGGCACGTAACGCGCTGGAGATGTGCGAAGCGCAGGCCGCAGGGGTTGTGCTGTTGAGCGAGGAACAGCAGCAGCACTTGCAGCAAAGTTTGCAGGCGCTCACTGACGAAGAGAAAATCCTGCTGGCACAGCAGCAGAGCCAACAGAAAGATTTTCAGTGGCTTACGCGTAACGACGAGCTGATACGTGAGCAGCAGCGCGCAGCCGCTTCGCAGCAGCAGGCGCAACAGGCTCTGACGGACGCCGCGCCGCAACTGGCGAAGCTCCAGCTGGCGCAACCCGCCGCCCAGCTACGTCCGCTATGGGAGCACCAGCAGGAGCAGACCGCCCGCCTGTCGCAAACCGCAGAGCGAATTGTCGAAGTAAATACTCGCTTACTCGACAGAGCGGCACAGCGCGCGTGTATCCGCAACGGTGCGCAGCGCAACCGTGAACAGTTGCAGACAGAGCACACGGCGCTGACGCAGTGGCTAACCGAACACGATCGTTTCCGTCAGTGGGGACAGGAAATTGCCGGCTGGCGGGCGCATTTTACGCAGCTGAATCGCGATAAAAATCAGCTTGTTGCCCAGGCAGCGCGCATGGCTGAGCTTCGTCAGAAGCTGGCTGAGCTGCCGGAGAGTACGCTGACGGCTGAGGATCTCGCGACGGCAATGGAGCAACAGGCACAATCGCGGGCGCTCCGCCAGCGTCTGACTGCGCTTCACGCTCGCTATCAGCCGCTGCAAAAACGGCTGCGCCAGAATGCGGAAAGCGTGCAGAAAGCGCAGGCTGAGCAGGGTAAGCTCAATGAAACGCTGATCCTGCGGCGTCAGCAGTTCAAAGAAAAAAATCAGCACTATGCCGACCTGAAAGCGCTCTGTGAGCGTGAGGCGACAATCAAGGATCTTGAGAATTATCGTGCTCAGCTGGAAGCGGGTAAGCCTTGCCCGCTCTGCGGTTCACGCGAACACCCGGCAGTTGTGCAGTATCAGGCGCTTGAACTGACTGACAATCAGCGCCGCCGCGACGCGCTGGAGAAAGAGGTTGCAGCGCTAAAAGAGGAAGGATTGCTGGTACTCGGGCAGGTGAATGCGCTGACCCAACAGATCCAGCGCGAGACTGAGGAAGCACAGGCTCTCTCTGAGGAAGAGCAAGCACTCACTAAAGAGTGGCTGGAGGTCTGCACCTCCCTGAACATAGCGCTGAATATTCAGGATGATATAGCACTCTGGATGAGCGCACAGGAGCAGTATGAACGCCAGCTGTATCAGCTCAGCCAGCGTCTGACGCTGCAAAACCAGCTCATTGAACAGGAAGGTCAGGCGCGCCAGTACCAGCAGCAGCTGACGGCGACGCGTCAGGCGCTGGCGGCCTCGCTAGAGTCGCTGTCGCTTAGCGTGCCCGATGAAGGGGCCGAAAGCGCCTGGCTGAGCGCGCGCGAAAGCGAATATACCCTGTGGCAGGAAAAACAGGCCCAGCACGGTACGATTCAGGAACGTATTAACGCCCTGATGCCAATCCTGGAGACGCTGCCGGTTACCGATGATACAGAAGCCGACGCGGTTATACCTGAGAACTGGCGCGGCATCCACGACGAATGCGTGTCGCTGCAAAGCCAGCTCACCACCCTCCAGCAGCAGGAGACGCTTGAGCGTGAACGGCTCCAGCAATCACAGGCTCAGTTCAACGCCGCGCTGACCGCGAGCTGCTTTGCCGATCGGGAGGCATTTCTCTCCGCCCTGCTGGATGAAGCGTCGATCCGCCAGCTTGAACAGCAAAAGCAGACGCTGGAAAACCAGCTCCAGCAGACCACGGCGCTTTCGGTGCAGGCAAGCCAGCAGCTTCAGGCGCATCAGGCACAGCGCCCCGAAGGGCTGGAAACCGATGCCGCAACGCTTCAGGCGCAGTTACATCAGCTGGCGCAACAGCTTCGGGACAACACCACGCATCAGGGGGAGATCCGCCAGCAGCTCAAACAGGACGCCGATAACCGTCTGCACCAGCAGGCGCTTATGCAGCAGATTGAGGAGGCGGCGCGTCAGGCCGACGACTGGGGCTATCTCAATGCGCTGATAGGCTCCAGCACCGGCGATAAATTCCGTAAATTCGCCCAAGGGCTAACGCTGGATAATCTGGTGTGGCTTGCCAACCAGCAGCTCAACCGTCTGCATGGCCGCTATCTGCTTCAGCGTAAAGCCAGCGACGCGCTGGAGCTGGAAGTGGTCGATACCTGGCAGGCCGATGCGATACGCGATACCCGTACCCTTTCCGGCGGGGAGAGTTTCCTGGTCAGTCTGGCGCTGGCTTTAGCGCTTTCCGATCTGGTCAGTCACAAAACGCGCATTGATTCGCTGTTCCTGGATGAAGGGTTCGGCACGCTCGACAGTGAAACGCTGGACACCGCGCTGGATGCGCTCGACGCACTGAACGCCACCGGGAAAACCATCGGCGTGATCAGCCACGTTGAGGCGATGAAAGAGCGTATTCCGGTGCAGATCAAGGTGAAGAAGATCAACGGGCTGGGGTATAGCAGGCTGGACAGGGAGTTTGCGGTGAATTGAATGGGGGACGGTGCGGTCTGATGCCCTCACCCTGGCCCTCTCCCTGTGGGAGAGGGTACAAACATCAAAAACGGCAACGCAAGTTACCGTTTTGCGTTTATTCCGGCCACAGCCACGCCGCACCTCGCACGCCGCTGGAGTCACCGTGGACGGCTTTGCGGATCGGTGTTTCGCACTCGCCGCCAAATACCCACTGTTTCACCAGCGTTGGCACCGTGGCGTAAAGTCGGTCGACGTTGCTCATGCCGCCGCCCAGCACAATCACGTCCGGATCGAGGATATTGATCACATGCGCCAGTGACTTAGCCAGCCGCATTTCGTAGCGGCTGAGCGCCAGTTCAGCCACCGGATCCTGCTCCTCAACCAGACGCATAATCTCGTTACCTTTCAGCGGCTGGCCGCTCAGACGATGATAATCGGTGGCAAACCCCGTACCGGAGATAAAGGTCTCTATACAGCCCTGCTTGCCACAGTAGCACGGCACTTCGGCGCGGTATTTGAGTTCATCTTCATCCATCCACGGCAGCGGGTTGTGCCCCCACTCGCCCGCGGTGCCGTTGCCGCCAATATGCGAGCGCCCTCCGAAGGCCACGCCCGCCCCGCAGCCGGTGCCGATAATTACGGCAAATACGGTCTGCGCGCCAGCCGCTGCGCCATCCACGGCCTCAGACACCGCCAGGCAGTTTGCGTCATTCGCCAGACGCACTTCCCGGTTCAGGCGTTGACTTAAGTCTTTATCAAACGGCTGACCGTTGAGCCAGGTGGAGTTGGCGTTTTTCACCACGCCGGTATACGGCGAAATGGAGCCAGGGATCCCCATCCCGACTGTGCCCGTCTCGCCCGTTGTCTGCTCTGCCATATCGACCAGGCGGGCAATCGTCTCTATGGTCTGGTGATAATCATCGCGCGGCGTAGGCAGACGGTGGCGAAACAGTTGCTCCCCCTGCTCGCTCAACGCGATGACTTCTGTTTTGGTGCCGCCCAAATCAATCCCAATACGCACAAGACACTCCTCATTATTTTGATTATCAACAGAGTAGAAGCCCGCTTCCCGATTAGCAATGCAAGCGATGCGACAATTCGTTATCATGCCCGCTGATTTAACGACAAGGCCGTGGAAATTATCATGCTGTGGTTCAAAAATTTGATGGTTTACCGTCTCAGCCGCGACGTTTCGCTGCGTGCAGAAGAGATGGAAAAACAGTTAGCCGCTTACTCCTTTACCCCTTGCGGTAGCCAGGATATGGCAAAAACCGGCTGGGTTCCGCCAATGGGTTCTCAAAGCGATGCGCTGACCCACGCCAGCAGCACGGGGCAAATCATCGTTTGCGCCCGCAAAGAAGAGAAGATCCTGCCGACGCCCGTGGTTAAGCAGGCACTCGAAGCGAAGATCTTCAAGCTGGAAGCTGAACAGGGCCGTAAGCTTAAAAAAACCGAAAAAGATTCGCTGAAGGATGAAGTGCTGCACTCGCTGCTGCCGCGCGCGTTTAGCCGCTTTAGCCAGACCATGATGTGGATCGACACCGTTAACGGGCTGATCATGGTGGACTGCGCCAGCGCCAAAAAAGCCGAAGATACGCTGGCGCTGCTGCGTAAGAGCCTTGGCTCATTACCGGTGGTACCGCTGGCGCTGGAAACGCCGATTGAGCTGACCCTGACCGAGTGGGTGCGCAGCGGGACTGCCGCGCAGGGCTTCCAGATCCTTGATGAAGCAGAGCTGAAAGCGTTGCTGGAAGATGGCGGCGTGATCCGCGCGAAGAAACAGGAACTGGTGAGCGACGAAATCGCCGTGCACATTGAAGCGGGCAAAGTGGTGACCAAACTGGCTCTCGACTGGCAGCAGCGCATTCAGTTTGTGATGTGTGATGATGGATCCGTGAAGCGCCTGAAATTCTGCGATGAACTGCGCGATCAGAACGAAGATATCGACCGCGAAGATTATGCTCAGCGCTTTGACGCAGACTTTATCCTGATGACCGGCGAGCTGGCGGCGCTGATTCAGAACCTGGTGGAAGGTCTCGGCGGCGAAGCGCAGCGCTGACAGGCAAAACGTAGGCCGGGTAAGCGAATGCGCCACCCGGCATGCTTTTATTTCAGATAGCGGCACAGATAAGAGGTTGGCTCTGCAACCTGTAAATGGAACTCGCTGTGGCCCGGCACGTTGAAGACCTGCCCGGCACTATATACTTTCCACTCCGTTTCACCCGGCAGCAGGACGTTCAGCGCGCCGCTGACCACCGTCATCTCTTCCGCTTCTGCGGTGCCAAAGGTGTATTCCCCTTCCGCCATTACGCCGACACTGGCGCGGCCAGTGCTGCTGCTGGTAAAACCAATGGATTTCACTTTACCGGAAAAGTATTCGTTACTTTGAAGCATGAACTGGCCCTTATATTTATAGAGAAAAATCCACTATAGGGGCCATGCTCATGACCTGTCACGCAAAATCATTACACCAGTAATTCTGACGCCAGACGCGCCATCAGGACGTTAGAGAGCAGCACCGGAACATCCAGCGCCTTTTGCAATAAATCACGATGCCGCTGATGGAAGCCCAGGCAGTCGAGCATCAGGACATCCGCCCCTCTGTCGATCAATTCCTGCCCAGCCGCAATCAGCTTCGCTTCGCTGTCCCAGAACGGGTTAGCCAGCGCGTACAGCGGGGTGTGCTCCAGCGCAGCCCACTTCACCGTCTGGTTATCCAGCAGTTCCTCAACGGGAACGATGACCCCAACCTGATGACCATCAACAATAGAGGCCACCAGCGGGGGGATAATCCGCATCGGTTCGAGCAGAATGGCATTACGCGCGCTGAGTCCTTTAACGGGTGCCGTGCTCATCAGCAAAATGACGTCATAGTCCTGATTGTCGAGCACTTCGATCACGCCCTGTAGCGCGCGCTCGATTTTCTGGCGCGACACATGCGCCAGTTTACCGTCACTGAGTAACGTTGCCAGGGGATCTTCCCCCTCTCCGACCGCGTAGTCTTCCATGACCTCTTCCCGACTGAGCTTCCCTAACAGACTGAGATGCGTAATTTGTTGTTCAGAGACATGCTCGGTTAAGAGCGGTAATACTTCGCTTACAGGCACCACACCAATCGTGAGGATCGCCAACGTCGCCTTCATTTTGATCGCCTTCCGTTACTACCACAACTGCCACACAGGTGCAGGCTCACTACGCTGCGCTGTTCATTTATTCAACAAAACAGCACCAAGCGTAGCAGGGGATCTCAACACCGTAGTGTAAAGATCGACTGGCCTTTCCGAATCCACCTGTAATAACTAAATATTAACTGCTGCTTAACATCAGCGATAAGTTAAAAGTGTGATTCAGGCACGGTTGTAACGAATTCGGATTCCTGTCAGGACTTCTCAGGATCCTCATAGCGCCGTTTCGCATCCAGCGCTTCCTGTTCGGTTTCATGTTCGCTGATCAGCGAATCAGGTTTAGGGTGATCGGCACGCAGCTGGTACCAGGTTACGGTTTGATCACCATTACCTTTTTCAACGGTAACGATGCGGGCTTCACGTGGATAGGGAGGTCTGGTTGGCATAGCTCATCCTTTTTTTATGTCTGAGCTATGAGTATAGACGGCTGTTAGCTGGCGCAAGCCAAACGCAGGGCGGTAATAATCTGAATCGCAACTTTTTCGGGTGACGCCGACGCATCCACAACGTGGTGTGCCGCCTCGCGGTACAGTGCATCGCGTTCGGCGAGGACCTCGCTGACCTCTTCACTCAGCGGTTTCGCGGTCAGCGCCGGGCGCTGCCCCTCTTCCGGAAACGCCTCCAGCCGCCCCACCAGCGTAGAGACCGGGGCACAGAGGTAGATCACGACACCCTTTTCGCGCATAAACTGGCGGTTATACGACGCCAGGATGATGCCCCCACCGGTCGCAATCACGGTTGACGGCGCGGTCACCGCTTCCAGCGTGGCCGTTTCACGCGCACGAAAGCTCTCCCAACCCTCATCTTCAACGATATCGGCGATAGTCTTACCCGCATTCTCCTGAAGCCAGTGGTCAGTATCGACAAACTGACTCTGGCACAAACGCGCCAGCTCCAGACCAACGGTGGTTTTCCCACAGCCGCGAGGGCCAACTAAAAAGATGGGTGGGTTCATAACCAGGTGTTCCCCTTGCTGCCGGATAACTGAAGGCTGTAAAGAAATGATTGCAGTAGATGTTGCGCTAACTTTACTGCAAAGCGGTACGGAATGACAAGCCTGTGGAAGCCACACTGTACCACAAAACCGCCCGGAGGTGGGCTACGCCGGGCGGCGCTTCACTTCCAGCAGCCATTTATCCAGCTCGGCGGCAAACTGCTGGCGATCGCGCTGCGACAGGCTGTCCGGCCCACCGGTTTGCACGCCGCTGGAACGCAGCGTATCCATAAAATCACGCATGGTGAGCTTCTCCCGGATCGTTGCCGGAGAGTAGCGCTCGCCGCGCGGGTTAAGCGCCGCGGCCCCCTTCGCCAGCACGTCGGCAGCCAGCGGGATATCCGCCGTGATCACCAGATCTCCTGCGTCACACAGGCGTACTATCTCGTTATCCGCCACGTCAAACCCGGCCGGAACGCGCAGAGATCGGATGTATCTGGAGGGCGGCACGCGGATATTCTGGTTCGCCACCAGCGTTAGCGGCATCTGCACGCGCTCGGCAGCACGAAATAAAATCTCTTTAATCACATTCGGACACGCATCCGCATCAACCCAAATCGCCATCGTCTCTCCCCATTATGATTCTGGCGACTATTGTCGCCTGCATTTCGTTGTTAAGCTATCAATGAGAGATAACAACGCATAATAACGGAGAGACGTGATGGATAAGAAAATCGGGTTTATCGGCTGCGGAAACATGGGCAAAGCTATCCTCGGCGGACTGATTGCCAGCGGGCAGGTGCTGCCGGGGCAGATTTGGGTCTATACCCCATCCCCGGATAAAGTCGCGGCGCTGCGTGATGAGTATGGTGTCAACGCTGCCGAAAGCGCGCAGGAAGTGGCTCAGGTGGCGGATATTGTCTTTGGCGCCGTTAAGCCGAATATCATGATTAAAGTCCTGGGCGAGATCACCTCCAGCCTTAACAAAGAGACCCTGGTGGTGTCGATTGCCGCAGGCGTGACCCTCGATCAGATCGCCCGCGCGCTGGGTCACGACCGTAAGATTGTTCGCGCCATGCCAAACACCCCGTCGCTGGTGAATGCCGGTATGACCTCCGTTACCCCGAACGCGCTGGTCACATCTGAAGACGTGGCAGATGTACTGAATATCTTCCGCTGCTTCGGCGAAGCGGAAGTGATTGCCGAACCGATGATCCACCCGGTGGTCGGCGTGAGCGGCTCTGCCCCGGCGTATGTTTTTATGTTTATCGAAGCCATGGCCGATGCTGCCGTATTGGGCGGAATGCCGCGCGCGCAGGCCTACAAATTTGCAGCGCAAGCGGTGATGGGCTCGGCCAAAATGGTGCTGGAAACGGGTAAGCATCCGGGCGAATTGAAAGATATGGTGTGCTCGCCGGGGGGCACAACCATTGAAGCCGTGCGCGTGCTGGAAGATCGCGGATTCCGCTCCGCCGTGATCGAGGCGATGGAAAAATGCATGGAAAAATCAGAGAAGCTCAGTAAGTCCTGATGCGCTACGCCGGGCGTCAGGCGGCCACTTCGGTGCGGCCCCGTCCGGCATTTTTGGCTTTATAGAGGGCCACGTCCGCCGCCTTTAGCCATTCACGATAGTGGGTGAACTGCGCTCCCCAGGGGGCAACCCCAACGCTGATACACAACCTCGCCGTTGGTGCTCCGTGCAGCGGCATGTTGACCAGCCGTTCATGGACGCGCGACATCGCTGCAATCGCGCTGTCGGCAGGCGTGCCGGACATGATCACCGCGAACTCATCCCCACCAAAGCGGCCAATATAATCGCCTGAGCGCAGAGTCAGCTGAAGCTGGCGCGTAATGGCAACAATCGCTTCATCTCCCACGTCATGCCCCCAGGTGTCGTTGATCGTCTTGAAGTGATCGATATCAATGAGCAGTATCGTCGCCTGTCGATGGCTGCGACGGCAGGCCTCAAATTCGTAACGCAGCAGCGTTTCCCAGTGACGGCGATTGAACACGCCGGTCATTCCGTCGCGGGTACTCATCAGCTCAAGCCGACGCTTATGCTCTGCCAGCCGGATCGCCGTGCGGTGGCTGAGCCATGCAAACAGCATGGGGTAGACCACCAGCACGGGGAGCGTCAGCCACAACGCCAGCGGTTCAGAGGTCAATAGCACAGGAGTACCCGTGGATTGCACGGTGAGCAGAGCAGACAGGGCAAGCAGCGCCAGTCCTGTCAGAAATAAGCGACATCCCCCCGATCCCATCATATTCATGCCGATCATCATGATCAGCGCCGCCGTTGGTAGCGCATTGAACCCTGTTAGCCCCATCCAGACACCGGCAAGAATGGCATCGATTTTCAGATTAACAATTTCACTTCTGTGGGGTTCAGCCGAACGAAAAGCCAGCTGCCAGGCCAGATGGGGCCAGACAAAGACCCAGCCCACCAGCAATAACCACCAGACGCCGGAAAGAAACTGGCTCACCAGAACGCTGGCAAGCGGAACAAATAGCGCCGCGAGACCAACGATGCGTGCCAGCCGTATTCGCCGGGCAAATCGCAGACCGGAACGGTATGAATCATCCTGAGAAAGCTGCTGGTGCCACGCTTCCCGAATGTTCCCGTGACTGTCATAAAACTCATCATTCATCATCTTTGGGAATATTCTGAAACATTTTCCCAAATTATAGAGAGGGGGATAGCGGGGAAAGTATGAAATTTTGGGTGAGCCACAGCCGTGACTCACCCGTTAGCACTACGCCTGTTTTTTCAGGCACGCGCTCATGAACTTGCTGCGATCGTCGCCTTTCAGCATCTGCTGTGTCGCCTGGGCATTGCACTCGCGCATTTTTTGCTGCTGCGGGGTCAGGCTTTTTTCACCGGGTTTTGTCGCACCATTTTTTAGGCAGTCGCTCATGTACGTTTTACGGGCATCCCCTTTCAGGCTCTGCGATGTCGCCTGTTGGTTACAGGTCGTCATGCGTTGCTGCTGGGGCGTCAACGTTTTCTCTTCCGCATGTGCTGATGCCATCAGACACAGGCCAGAGAGCAGGGTAATCAGTATTGTTGTTTTCATTGCACCATCCTTTATGTGAAGTTCCACGTTAAGTCTGGTTCGTTACGGAAAAAAAACCACCCTGCGCACCTGATTTTCGCCGGGCTCCGCGGTTATTTCAGCCCTGTAGCGGCACAATGATCATTATCCGGTTTCGCCGGCAGGGAGGCGGTAATTAATAGCAGAAATTATGCGGTGAAAACTGTGCTCTGTCTCAATTTAATTTACCCTGAAAAATGTGTAAAAATAAAAACAGAGCGACGCCAGGCATCCTGCATGACAATTCTGTGACATGTCATTTCACCTCTGGCCGGTTAACTGCGAGGATGCCTCAAAAGCTTTTTTACGTATTGCTGAAGCAGCTCCGCATCCTCTGCGGGAACCTGTGAATCAGGGCGAGCTTTTTCCAGCGCGCCTTCAACGTTGTCGATCAACGCCTCCTGCTCTGGTTTTGCCATCTGTCGCAGCAGCGCCGTCACAACGATTTCCAGCGCCTCGACCTGGGCAACCAGCTCTTTCGACTCTTCTTCCTTTTGGGCAAGCTTAACCAACAACTCAGCAATGAGATTTTTCATGGTGCTATTTCCTTATGTGATTTCCCCTGAAATTAACACCCTCACTGAATAATGAAAAGCATGGATTGGCTTTATCTTATGCAAAAGTGACATCGCTGCCAAAAAAGATATTTCGTGGAGAAAGCGAAACGTTTTTCTAAAAGAAAGGCGCCGCATTTCGTTATATAAAAATGCGGCGTTCATAAGAATAAATAATATATTATCGTGTTTACCGGGCCGACTTTGCCTCAGCGATTCGCCTGCGACGGCGTAAGGCAAAGGCCAGTTGAATAATATTCAGCAGTACCACCACCGCCGTCGCGGCAAATACCCAGCGGAAACCCGCCATCGCCGAGACCGAGGCGCCAATAAGCGGGCCCGCTACGTTGCCTAAATACATGAACGACTGGTTGTAGCCAAAAATGCGGCCGGTTACCTGGTCACTGGAATATTTCACCAGCAGCGTCTGAACAGCGGGCAGCATGGCGCCATCCGCGAAGCCAAGCAGGAAGCGCAGGATGCCCAACTGAAGAGGTGTGGTGACGAATGACATGGCAAAGAAAAGGATCACCGCAATGATGAGCGTTGCCATCAGAATACGTGCCGTACCGATCCTGTCGCCCAGTTTCCCCAGGCGCGGAGCAGACATCAGCGCCGACACGCCCGGCACGGCGGCAATCATCCCGCTCAGAAACGCAATGTTGCTGCTGTCCGGCGCCATCGACTTGATAAACAGCGCCAGAATCGGCCCCACCGAGCCGTTACAGAGCTGGATCACCATCGTCGTCACAAAGAGGCTAATCATCAGGCCAGGATAAGGCAGCGAGGCGAAAACCGCTTTTCCGCTCAGGCGTTCGGATTTGCTGACAACAGGCCGCCCGCCCTCTTTAATCAGAAAAAGGGTGACCAGAAAGCTAATCGTCAGCAGGATCGCAGTAATGATAAAGACCGCACGCAGCCCGACATGGTCCGCCAGGAAGCCGCCGAGCAGCGGGCCGCCAATGACCCCGCTGATCTGGGCGGTGGAAAGCGTGCTGAGCGCCCAGCCGCTTCGCTCACGCGGTACCTGTGAGGCCACCAGCGCCATGGCATTCGGAATGTACCCGGAGGTCAGCCCCATTATCGCCCGCAGAATAAACAGCTGCCAGACGTTGGTGGCGAAGGCCTGGAGCAAAATGGCTATCGCCATCCCCAGCGAGGCGCGGAGCAGCATCAACTTGCGCCCCTTGCGATCTGCCAGGCTACCCCACATCGGTGACACAATGGCGGAGACCAGAAACGTCACGCTGAACGTCAGGCCGGACCACATGGAGAGCGCTTCATGGGAAGTGACCCCCAGCTGCGACACATACAGCGGCAGGAAGGGCAATATCTGGCTGATAGCCAGTCCGGTGAAGAAGCAGCCGAACCAGACTGAAATGAGGTTAACTTTCCAGGATTCCATAACAGAAATAGTCTTCATTTTTAGGCGAATTCGCCGACAGATTAGCAAGTTACGCGCAATGACATAGCGCCAGAGATGCGGCCTTGCAGACTTTGGTGTTTTATCTTCCCAGTCATCATATTTGTGAAATAAGTCACAATTTATCCAAATTTCGGCGGAAGATTATGCTTCATCGACATAATCCA
Organism: Enterobacter cloacae complex sp. IR5402; assembly: GCF_049238125.1. NCBI lineage: Bacteria > Pseudomonadati > Pseudomonadota > Gammaproteobacteria > Enterobacterales > Enterobacteriaceae > Enterobacter > Enterobacter cloacae complex sp. IR5402. Next base: position 52,061 of record NZ_JBMKHO010000003.1, on the reverse strand, counting down.
TATCCGCGCATTCCCAGATGGAAATGGTTGGCATGGGCGGCATTATAGTCCGGTCCCAGACCGTTACCGTAATAACCACAGCTTGCCGAGAGCAGCGCCTGTAGCCAGGGCTGCGTCTTTTCCGCTTTCCAGCCGTTTAGAACGGTAACACGCTGTCCGTTTGCCAGCCTGAAAGCGCTGATATCCAGCGCATCCGCCGTGGCATGTTCGCTGCGCCGCGCATCCGGGCGGCTGTAGATATTGCGGCAGGCAAAGCTGCCCAGATGTTCAATACGCGCAAGCTCGCTTCCCGTCCAGGTTTTGGTGAGCGGCCGGGCCTGCTGGCTGACAAACAGCGCCGAACTTAACGCCAGCGGGCAACTGGCAAGAAAGCTGCTGTTCAGACTGACCGGGCCAAAATCACGTACGCGCACCACGTTACTCAGTGGACACTCCCCGGCGCTGTCAGCGACCGCCTGGGTACGGATAAGCCGACGTTGGTTCGCCTGCGTTAACAGGCTTTCGCACGCCTGGGGGGTTAAACGCCGAAGTTTAAACTGGGTTATTTTTCCGGGCGGATCGTCAAGCGTAAGCGGCACGAAAGGGTTGTACTGCGACGGCAACCAGCGGTAGCCCACCGTGACGATCCCGGCAATAACAATAAGAATAAACAGACCTTTTCCTTTCACGCGCCCCCCTTCAGCATCCCTCAAAACATTATGGCAGAAGGCCGCGAAACCCGCCGGGCATCGTGGTATGTTATTGGCTTTTCGTCAGACTGGAAGAGAGTGAGATGGCAAAGCAGCGCGTAGGTATTGTCTTTGGGGGAAAATCGGCAGAGCACGAGGTGTCATTGCAATCGGCTAAAAATATCGTTGATGCGATTGATAAAAGCCGTTTTGACGTGGTGCTGCTGGGCATAGATAAACAGGGCCAGTGGCATGTTAACGATGCCAGCCAGTATCTGTTACACGCTGACGATCCGGCGCACATCGCCCTTAATCCTTCTGATATCAGCGTCGCAACGGTTCCAGGCGTGGTACAGGGACAGCTTATCGATGCCGGGAACGCGCAGGCGCTGGCACAGATTGACGTGGTGTTTCCTATCGTTCACGGCACGCTGGGCGAAGATGGCTCCCTGCAAGGCATGCTGCGGATGGCGAACCTGCCGTTTGTCGGTTCCGATGTGCTGGGCTCTGCCGCCTGCATGGATAAAGACGTCACAAAACGTCTCCTGCGCGACGCCGGTCTGAATATTGCGCCGTTCGTGACGCTTACTCGTGCCAACCGCGATAAACATAGCTTCGCGCAGATCCAGGCGCAACTCGGCCTGCCGCTATTTGTGAAACCAGCAAATCAGGGCTCGTCCGTTGGCGTCAGCAAAGTCACCAGCGAAGCGCAGTTTAACGAAGCCGTTCGTCTGGCCTTTGAGTTTGACCATAAGGTGGTGGTTGAGCAGGGAATTAACGGACGCGAAATTGAGTGCGCCGTACTGGGCAACGACTTCCCGCAGGCGAGTACCTGCGGTGAAGTAGTGCTGAACAGCGACTTCTATTCCTACGACACCAAATATATTGACGACAAAGGTGCCCAGGTTGTGGTCCCCGCCGCGCTCGATCCTGACGTTAACGACAAGATCCGCGCGATCGCCGTTGAAGCCTATCAGGCGCTGGGATGCTGTGGGATGGCGCGCGTCGACGTGTTTCTGACGCCGGATAACGAGGTGGTGATTAACGAAATCAACACCCTGCCGGGCTTTACCAATATCAGCATGTACCCGAAACTGTGGCAGGCCAGCGGGATAAGCTATCCGGAACTGATCACCCGCCTGATTGAACTGGCGCTGGAGCGTCACGCCGCTGACAGCGCCCTGAAAAGCTCCGTTAACTAACGGTTAGTCGGTTTTCTCTGCCGTCGTCGTCTCATCGGGGCGACGGCGGATAATGAATCCCGCCAGCCAGAAACTGATTACCCAGGTCACCAGCCCAACCGCATAGGTTTGCCAGCCTTTCGCTTCAAATCCCAGCAGCCCGACAACACCGTTGAGAATAAAGATCAGCCCGATCGCAAAGGCGTAGTAATGCCAGTCACGGCGTAGTTTGGAAGTGAGCTTCATGACAACTCCGGCAGAAAAAAAACTATCCTCTCACAGTTTGATAAAGGCGTCTGTGGCGGATACGTAAATTCTGAAAAGCAGCGCAGTTTCACTTATGTTATCAATTTGTGACGTGATGCAGAATTCGACAATCCAGGAGAAATCCTGAACCGAATTTCCCACGATTCTGATATTGACAAATGCTATGACCTGTCACACTCACCCTGTACGACGCGTATTAAAACAGAGTGATATTTTCGGGAGGTCTTATGGCAGACTTTACATTGTCGAAACCGATTTTTGGCGGAAAACAACCAAAAACCTCCACGGCGGGGAATATTGCCTATGCCCTGTTTGTTCTGTTTTGTTTCTGGGCAGGAACCCAACTGCTGAATATGCTGGTGCATGCTCCTGGCGTGTATGAGCATCTGATGCAGGTGCAGGATACAGGCCGCCCACGCGTTGAATTCGGTTTAGGCGTGAGCACCGTATTTGGACTCATTCCCTTCCTCGCGGGCAGCATGGTTCTGGGCGTGATTGCCCTCGTCCTGCGCTGGCGCAATCGCCACTGATTACAGTCCCATACAGCGTGCCCGACGATCGTTCACGCGTTTCGCGAACCAGGCGGTCGTCAGGTTACGCGTGATCTTCGGGCTTTCCAGTTGAATCCCTGGCAGAATGGCTCTGGGTAATGCCTTTCCACTTTTCTTCTCGGCCAGCGCAAAGACCTGCTTATAGAGATCCGTTTTCTCAAACGCCAGGCTGTCGCCCTTCTCCAGCTGTCGGCGAATGTCGTTGTTGCTCATCTCCAGCTTCGTCGAGAGTTTTCGCACCGCACGTTCGGTGGTCCCAGCCTCACTGCTGCCGTATGCAATGAGATCGCCATCCAAAGCGAGCTTCACACCGCTGGCGCGGCTTACCGCATTCTGGAAGGCTGCATTTCGGCTGGCATACCAGCCCGCATTAAAGTCGGCAAAGCGATACAGCGGTTTATCGTAGTTGGCCGGATAATTCAGCAGGTGATACGTCCCAAACCACAGCCCACCGCGCAGAGAGAAGACCTCCTGACGCACCGTACCATCGATACCCCACGGATAGCCGTCGGTATGCTTTTCCGCAAATGCGATACTCACCTGCATCGGACCGCCGGTATGCACCGGATTCAGCGATCCAAACAGCTTCTGCCCCATCGGCACCATATTGATGAAATCATCGAAAATGGCGCTAAGCTGCTTCTCGGTTTTCACCGTATCCAGCCGTTCGCTATAGCTTTTACCGTTTGGCGAGGTGATTTTAAGGGCGGTATGTACCAGGAAAACCGGGATATGCATCGATTCGGCCCGGCGGTCGATCTCTTTCCAGGCGATTTTGTTCAGGCCAGGCACAACAGGATCTGACTGATACATCGATTCCTGCTGCGCCACCGCGAGCACCGAGCAGATATTCTCTTCGGTAGGCGCGATCTTCTGGCTTTTGAAGGTCGTTGCCAGCGCATCAGCCCACTCACTGCGATCCTTCACGCTGGCGGGCATCTTCTGCCGCACCACGCTCGCCACATCCACAGGCTTCTCCCCTTCTTTGAGCGGGGCAGCCCCTTTTTCGGCACAGCCCGCCAGCACGAAAGCGGCGAGTAACGTCAGAGGTAATGCACGTGGTACGGCAAATGGCATAGCAATTCCTTTTTAACCTAATGTATGGGTGACTTCCTGCACGTCCTTATCGTCCAGCTCACGCTCGAAACTGCGTAAACGTTTGTAGATGGACATCAGCTCCACAAGCGTAGTCCAGGAGCTAATCAGATACTGGAACGAACCGCGAACCTGACCAAAGACGTTGGTGATTTGGGTCATCAGACCGAGCGTAATCGTACCCGCAACGATGGACGGGAACAGCAGGAACAACCCGAAAACGTTATCAACCTGAAGATAAAGAATGCGCGCGATATTGAAATACATGTAATGGAAATAGAGGCGGAAGTAGTTACGACGTACGGTGCCAAACAGCTCACGCACGGTAGGCGGTGACGCACGGTTGGCATCGTCTTCACCATACACCAGCTCTTTACGGTAGGCCGCTTCCACGCGCTGGTTTTTAAACTCCAGCCCCGGCAACTTGATCCCTACCACCGCCAGCAGCCCCGTTCCCATCAGCGACCAGACAATCGCGGCAATCACCAGGCCGTAGGGCAGATGGCCGACAATCGGCAGCTCCGGAACGTGCGACGAGAGCGTCACCAGCACCGGCAGGAAGGCGATCAGCGTCATGATGGCGTTGATAAAGCTCACGCCCATATCTTCCAGAGTAGAGGCAAAACGCATGGTGTCTTCCTGCACACGCTGTGCGGCACCTTCGATATGTCGCAGGTGCTGCCAGTGCGCCATATAGTGTTCGTTCATCGCGGTACGCCAGCGGAACACATAGTGGCTGACGAAAAAGTTATTCATCACGCCGATCACCACGGCGATGAGGGCGATGCCGAGGAAGATCCCCACCTCATGGTAGAACTGGTTAATGGTCACTTTATGCGGCGAACTCAGCGCCGTCTGGATCAGATCGTAAAACGGCGCATACCAGGCGTTGACCGCTACGCCCACCTCAACCAGGAACCAGGTGACAAAGATGATTAACGACGTGCCGAGAATCGACCAGTATTGCCAGCGGTGAGGAGAATAGACAAACCAGAACATGGCAAAAAGCCCTACGCAGAGCACGTAATAAGCGTAGAAAAGCAGATAGCTCATGGACCAGAAGCGCGCTGCGCTAATGGGAATATCGCCCGTTGCCCCCGTAAGACGGGTCAGCCACGCGCCGCCACCGGCCTGCCAGAAAATGACAGCCAGCAGTGCCCAAATAAATGCCGACAGGAAAAAGGGCCCCGGCTTTGGGAAAAAAGACTTAAACATTGTGCTTCCTTCTTGTTGTTATGGCTGTTGCTGCGTTCAACATATCGCCACACGAAACCTTGCCTGTACCAGCCTCCCGGCTCAGGCAAAAAAGTGAGACCTGCGGGTGAATTATTAGTTCGCTTCCCAGTTTTCAAGAATTGTTTCGGTGCGTTTCATTCGCAACAGCGATCGTAGCGTCTATCATACGGTCGATGTCACAAAATGGGAGCCACGCTGCAAGTAAATTGTTCAAATTTACCCACGGTTACGTTTTTCTCGCTATCGTTATGCAAATCGGGCCATTGCCCGACGCCGATTAGTAGTATAACTACCCGTAACTTTCCTTATTCACTTGATGGATGCTTTTCGTTGAAACGTTGTCTGCTCTCTATCGCCGCGCTGTGTGCGGTGAGCCTGTCCACCGCCCAGGCAGCACAGCCTCTGACGGCCCCGGTTCTGGCCTCTGACATTGCCGATCGCTACGCGAACCTTATTTATTACGGCAGCGGTGCGACGGGAATGGCGCTGGTCGTGATCGACGGTAACCAGCGGGTGTTTCGCAGCTTCGGTGAAACACGACCGGGAAATAACGTTCGTCCGCAGCTGGATTCCGTTATCCGTGTCGCGTCGATAACCAAGCTGATGACCAGCGAAATGCTGGTGAAACTGCTCGATCAGGGCGTGGTGAAACTCGACGATCCGCTCAGCAAATATGCGCCGCCCGGCGCTCGCGTTCCGACATATCAGGGAACGCCGATCAGACTGGTGAATCTGGCGACCCATACCAGCGCCCTGCCGCGAGAACAGCCCGGTGGCGCTGCGCATCGCCCTGTCTTTGTCTGGCCAACCCGTGAGCAACGCTGGAACTACCTGAGCACAGCAACCCTGAAATCGGCCCCGGGCTCGCAGGCTGGCTATTCTAACCTGGCGTTTGATCTGCTGGCCGACGCTTTAGCGACGGCCTCGGGTAAGCCCTACCCTCAACTGTTTGAAGAGCAGATCACGCGTCCGCTCGGGATGAAAGATACCACTTACACCCCCTCCCCGGACCAGTGCAAGCGTCTGATGGTGGCGGAAAAAGGGTCCAGCCCGTGCAATAACACGCTGGCCGCCATTGGCAGCGGTGGAGTTTACTCTACGCCTGGCGACATGATGCGCTGGATGCAACAGTTCCTCTCATCGGATTTTTACGCGCGCAGCAATCAGGCCGACCGCATGCAGACGCTCATCTACCAGCGTGCTCAGTTACGTCGCGTCATTGGCATGGATGTACCCGGTAAAGCCGATGCCCTCGGCATGGGCTGGGTGTATATGGCGCCAAAAGATGGCCGACCGGGGATTATTCAAAAAACCGGTGGAGGTGGCGGATTCATCACCTATATGGCGATGATTCCGCAATCAAACGTAGGTGCTTTTGTGGTGGTCACCCGGTCGCCAAATACACGCTTCGTGAATATGAGTGATGGCGTAAATAATCTGGTGGCCGAGCTGAGCGCCAATAAAGCGCAGGTGCTTACGGCCTCTAACTGATCTCAATAGTCCGTGGGCAAACGGTTGATACTGACCAGTTTGCCCCGGCTCATATTGATGTAGTTCCCCTGACGCAGCGCCGCCAGAACCTCCGCAACGACCGAACGAGAAATACGCGTGCTACGCTGAATATGATTCATAACACCAATTTTTGAACGTAGCGCGTCATCCCACTCGGCCATATTCAACAGCATCGCCCGAATTTGGCTATAGGAATTATTTCCAATCAGCTGTATATCACGTTTTCCCAGTAAATGGTTTAGCCATGACAGCCAGCAGAAAGCTTCTTGCCAAACATGCGCTTCTTGAATAAGTTCGCATGCAGTAGAGGCAGGCAAATAAAATCCGGTACAAGGTGTTTGTGCAATCAGAGAATATTCAAGATAGTTGTCATTTATCCATGCGCTTAAACCGTGGATATACGGTGCCCGCGCAATACCCATAAGTAATTCGTCTGATTTACGGTGGACTGCAGTCAGACCGGATTGTATGACAACGGTCAATGGTTCATCATCATTATTGCCGGTAGTTATTAATTGTTGTGGTTCGGTCTTAAATGGGGTACCGGCGATTTCCAGACACTTAATGAGCCGGCTTAATTCAGAAAGTGGTTTCGCATTAACGTTCATGCATACCTCAAGTCATCTGTATCTGTCGGTTCTTTATTATTTTTAAAGCACATAAAAAAGCGGGGGCAAAATCCCCCGCGTTTTTTCTTACCAGGTATATTTCACACCCAGGTTTGCTCCCCAGTTCTGGTCAACGTCGCCGCCGCCCAGATAAGTCGCATCAGTGTAAGCACTGAAGTTTTTCGTGAAGCTGAACTGAGTACCCAGTCCCACGCGAACCGCAGAGCCTTCTACGCCGTTATCAATGCTGTCGTTGTTGATATCAGCATTGTTGTCAGCATCGTCATACACGTAAGCCAGTTTGAAGTAAGGCGTTAATGCCTGCTCGCCGCCGTAGTTGAAGGTATAACCTGCATCCACGCCGAGTTCATAACGCATACTGTCGTAAGACTGACCATCGATACGCATGTCGTTGCTTAACTGGTAGTCATCACCGGACTGGAACAGGCCAGAGATCGCCGCGTAAGGCGTGACGTAGCCAGACAGGTTTGGTTTCCAGTCATAGCCCAGTTTCATCCCGAAACCAACGGCGTCAGTCGTGGTATTACCGTCAACATACTGACCATTGCTCATGGTGGCAGAGAGGTCGTTGTTGAAGCGGGTGTAACTCAGTGAGCTGTCGAGGAAAATATCGTTCATGAACTTAGCCGACGCGTAGATCATCGCAGTCTGGCTGTCCTGATCGACCTGACCCGTACGATCGCTGATATCACCCTTCGCGAAACCAGCCGCACCACCGACAATCCACTTCGCATTATTACCGTCGATCTGAGTGTCCAGACCTACCATAATGCCGCTTACGTCCTGATCGTAGCTAACGGTGCCATTATCCGCGTCAAAGTTGCCGCCGAAATAGCTCACCCATGCGCCGCCGTTATCTGCCAGGCCATGACGGCTGTTGGTCAGACGGGTACCCACGGTATCCTGTTGCAGATTCCAGATGTTGGTATTGGCAGAAGGAATGCTCAGCGCCATGTTGGCGTAGTCAGTCAGCTCTTCCTGCTGGAGAACAACGGTGTCGCCCTTCTGCTGCGCCTGATAGGTGTATGCACCTAAATCAGCTTTATTTGCCGCAGTAAAGCTGGCAGCGGTATCCGCGTTATTGTCATAGACGCGAATGATCTCTTTGTTTTTGTAGTCAGCTACGGAGCCTGCGCCGGTCGCATCGTCGATGCGCACTTTATAGTTACCGGCAACGTCACCGTTCACAGCCAGATGACCGTCAGAGTTCAGCGCGACAACACCATAGTCGTAGTCCGCTTTATTGCGATCGTTGGTGATATACCGTGCGTTGTTCAGGTCGCTGTTCAGCACATAATCGCGGCTGGCAACGTTGAGTACACCGCCATCGGTCAGCACCATATTGTGCGTATCAACCTGACCCAGACCCAGCGCCAGCTCTGCACCGTTGTCCACGGTAATGGTGTTGGCATACAGCTCAGCTGTCTCTTCAGTCAGTGCCGCACGGCTGTAGCTATCCAGATACAGGCTATCGGTTGCTACCGCGCCGTTGTCGCCGATGTTCAGGCTAGACGCATTGGTCAGGGTGATGGAATCCGCCAGCAGGCCGGAGTTTTCAACATTGACCTGAGACTGGTTGTTCACCGTCAGCGCGTCGATGTTGGAGATCTTACGGGTATCCCACTCGGAACCGTTATCCAGCGCCACGTTGAACAGGCCGCTCTGATAAACCTCTTCACCTGCAACGTGACCGTTGCTATCAAAGGTAGAATCAGGCCAGATGCTGTTTGGAGAAAGTGCATGCCAGTCTACATTGCTGTAGCCTTCACCATACATCTGCGCCGTGCCGATGGCCTCAACGCTGGACTGCGCGGCACCCACCCATTTACTGCCGTTGGTCAGCGTGACATCCAGCTTGTCGGTATCATCCCAGCCGTTGGTAGTTGGGTTATAGATGCCGTCATCGGTGGTATCCGTTGCCGGATCGCCATTCTCGTAGAAGTTGTTATCAAAGGTGCTGGAGAAAAGGATGTCGCCGGTAATGGTAGAGTGATCGAAGGTAGCGGTGGTCTGCATAGCGTTATCAGACGCGCCAGCCACAACGATCAGCGCCGCATCATCCGCAGCCGTGGCGTTGGTTTCACCGTAGTCGCTCGGCTTCGCCGTTTGACCGTAGAAGCCGCTGGTACCCAGATCGCTGTACGCACCGGAGGTCAGCACAGAGTCTTTCACCACCAGCGTATCGGTAAAGACATTGCTGCTGTTAGCAACGCCTTCAACACCGTCGTATGGCGTGTTATCCAGATCCTGGTAACCCTGCGTCAGCGTGATACCCGCAACGTGGGAATTGTTCTGAATAACGATATCAGATTCAACGTCCAGCGTGATGGCGTTACCCAGATCATAGGTGTCCAGATAATGCGTTTCAGTGGTTTCGCCATTGACGACATCATACGCGTAATGCTCGTAGGTATCGTTGATGGTGGAGTTATCAACGGTCAGGCTAAAACGATCATACTGGGTATGAGCGGTGCCGTCAGTATCTACGCCATCTGCACACGTCGTGGTCATACACTCTGAGGTGATCATGCCATTAATGGTGCTGTTAGAAATACTCAACGCGTTCGCACGGCCATTGACACCATCATCCAGATAGTATGTCGAAATAACTCCGTTTACGGTTGATTTATTGACGACCGGATAAATGTCACCATCATGTGTGGCATCTGAATAATTCCAGTCAGCATAACCATAATACCAGGGCGTGGACGCAGTATTGTCATATCCAAAAGTATTATATGTCGTGCCGGATATATCTTTCGCATTGGCCTGAGAAGCGATAGCCAGTGTGCAGGCTAATGCAAGTTGTGATACAACCAGTTTCTTTTTCCATGTTTGCATTGGGTCATCCCTCCTCAGGGACGTAAGCAAGTTTGTCCATCAAATCATTTAGCAACATTAAATTGCGGAAGGAATTATGCAGTTTCACTTCGAAAAGGTTCAATGAATGATTCCATTAAGTCCGTATTCAGACAAATAAGCTTATAAACCCACGGCAATATCAATCATTATGAATAAATATTATAAATTCAACTGATTGCAAACTACTTTAGTTGCTTCGACACATATAATAAAAAGCAATTAATCATTTATATTTATAATCCCAAACCAATATAGAAGCCTCACCAATATTACACGCCACGCTGAACATCAGAATAAGATTTATAATATAGACTAAATACATGCAGCGTATATTAGTCGATTTCGAAAATCTAAAAGACAACTTTAGTAAAACACCGCTCCCTGCTTTCAGGTACACTATACCTCTTTGTTCCACAAACATCAGGCATACCATGACCGATTTAATTGCACGTCCCCGTCGCCTGCGCAAGTCACCCGCACTGCGCGCCATGTTTGAAGAGACAACACTGACCTTAAACGATCTGGTGTTGCCGATTTTTGTTGAAGAAGAGATCGATGACTACAAAGCCATCGACGCGATGCCGGGCGTGATGCGCATTCCTGAAAAGCATCTGGCCCGCGAGATCGAACGCATTGCGAATGCGGGCATCCGCTCGGTGATGACGTTCGGTATCTCCCACCACACTGACGCGACCGGCAGCGATGCCTGGAAAGAAGACGGCCTCGTGGCACGCATGTCGCGCATCTGCAAAGAGAGTGTGCCGGAGATGATCGTCATGTCCGATACCTGCTTCTGCGAATACACCTCTCATGGCCACTGTGGTGTGCTGTGCGATCACGGCGTGGACAACGATGCGACCCTGCTGAATCTGGGCAAGCAGGCGGTGGTTGCCGCCGCCGCGGGTGCGGATTTCATTGCGCCTTCTGCGGCAATGGATGGGCAGGTACAGGCGATTCGCCATGCGCTGGATGCCGCGGGCTTCACCGACACCGCCATCATGTCCTACTCCACCAAATTCGCCTCCTCTTTCTACGGTCCGTTCCGTGAAGCAGCGGGCACGGCGCTGAAAGGCGATCGTAAAACCTATCAGATGAACCCGCTGAACCGCCGTGAAGCGATTCGTGAATCTCTGCTTGATGAAGCCCAGGGCGCTGACTGCCTGATGGTGAAACCGGCTGGCGCGTACCTGGATATCCTGCGCGACATTCGCGAACGCACCGAACTGCCGCTGGGCGCATACCAGGTGAGCGGTGAGTACGCGATGATCAAATTCGCCGCGCAGGCGGGTGCCATCGACGAAGAGAAAGTGATCCTCGAAAGCCTGGGGGCGATCAAACGTGCGGGCGCGGATCTGATCTTCAGCTATTTCGCGCTGGATCTGGCCGAGAAGAAAATTCTGCGTTAATCCGCTTTAGCGCCGGGTGGCGACTTCGCCTTACCCGGCCTGCTCTCTGCGCTAATCTTCACCAAACTGCAATACAAACGACATCTCCTCCTTCTACTGTCTGGGCAAGACGGCAGGAGGAGTGATCAATGTTTAGTCTCGACAGCGTTCTTGATGACCTTTGGCCTCAGGCGAGGCCCGCACCCTGGCAAAAAAGTCTGTTAAAAAGACTGCTTCACGAAGACGAATTTCAGCAGTTTGCCGCCAGCCACCGTCACCTGAAAGGGCTGGATATGGTGGATCAGGTTCTGGAACACCTTGATATTCACTGCTCCGTTTCCGCCCGCGATCTCGAACAAATCCCCGAACACGGCCCACTCATTGTGATAGCGAACCACCCCACTGGCACGCTGGATGGGCTGGCGTTGCTGTACGCCGTTTCCCGCGTGCGCCGCGACGTCAGGGTTGTTACCAACAGGATGCTGTCCCACCTTGAGCCCCTCAGTTCATTGTTTATTCCCGTGGATAATATGGGCGGCAGAACCGCAAAAGCTTCGCTGATACAGATGGAGCAGCACCTGCAAAACGCCGGTGTGCTGATCTTCTTTCCGGCGGGCGAAGTTTCCCGCCCAACGCGCAAAGGCATACGCGATAAAAAATGGCATCCGGGCTTTATCAAGCTGGCTGGCAAATTACGGGTGCCGCTACTTCCGGTACATATCCAGGCGCACAACAGCCTGCTGTTTTATGCCAGTACCCTGGTCTCGCCAACGGTATCCATGCTGCTGTTGATGCAACAGATGTTTCGCCGCCGTCACAGTCAGTTGCCGATCAAAATCGGCCAGCAGATTGCCTGGAATGACCGGTTTAGTTCTACCCTTTCATCGCGTGAGATGGCCGAGCAGTGTCGTCAGCACGTGATACGTCTTGGCAAGGGATTGCCTGGCGTCTTTAAAACCCAGTGCGCCATTGCCCGCCCGGAAGACAGGGCCACGCTGAAGCGCGAACTGGCGCAGGCCGAGTGTCTGGGAAAAACGAGCGATGGTAAGGCCATCTATCTTTGGCAGCGCAACGGGCAGGAAGAGGCGCCTCTGCTGCGCGAGCTGGGGCGGCTGCGCGAGATTGCCTTTCGTGCCGTGGAGGAAGGCAGCGGGAAGCGGCGGGATACGGACAGCTACGATGATGACTATCTGCACCTCATTTTGTGGGATGACGATGACCTGGAGATTGTCGGCGCGTACCGCTTTATGCCAACGGCCATGCAGGTGGAAAAGCGCGGCGTCGAGGGGTTGTACAGCTACAGCCTGTTCCACTACGACGAAAAAATGCAGGACATACTGGAGCACGGCATTGAGCTGGGGCGTAGCTTTATACAGCCGCGCTACTGGGGGCGTCGCGGTCTGGACTATCTGTGGTCAGGTATTGGCGCCTATCTGGCACGCTATCCTCATTACCGTTACCTGTTTGGCCCGGTCTCCATCTCCGGGGGGTTACCGCCTGCCGCGCGGGATCTGCTGGTCGCCTTTTACCGCTTGTGGTTCCCGGCGACGCATCCTCTAGCCGCCTCGCGCCAGCCCTATCCCGCATCCCTGCCAGACGTGCTGGCGCAATTTGGCGGGGTGGATTACGTGGATGACCTGACAAAGCTCAAATCCCTGCTCGGCAACCTGGGCTGCGGCATCCCGCCGCTCTACAAACAGTATTCCGAGCTATGCGAACCCGGCGGCGTGCAGTTTGTCGATTTCGGCAGCGATCCGGCGTTCAATAACTGTATCGACGGGCTGGTGCTGGTGGATTTGTGTTATCTGAAGGCGAACCGCTATCAGCGGTATATAGAGGCGCACTTAATACCCTCCCCCCTGCCCTCTCCCTAAAAGGGAGAGGGTGAAAACCGCACCGGTCAGTCCCCTCGCCCCTTTGGGGAGAGGGTTAGGGTGAGGGGCTCAAACCGCACGGTAGAACGGCTTATCCCCCAAAATCGTCGCCCGCTGCATAATCCTTCGCTGCGGCAGATAATCCGCATTGGCGTAATGCTGCGTGACGCGGTTATCCCAGATCGCCAGATCGTTCTCCTGCCAGCGCCAGCGCACCTGAAACTCCGGTTTGGTGATATGCGCGAACAAGAAGCCGAGCAGCGCCTCACTCTCTTTCTCCGCTACGTCCACGATACGCGTGGTAAACCCTTCATTCACAAACAGCGCCTGCTTTCCGGTCACCGGATGCGTACGCACCACCGGGTGCAGCAGCGGGGGATGTTTTTCGACCGCATCCAGCCAGCGCTGGTGCTCCTCTTCCGTTTTACGGTACTTATATTCCTGGAATGATTTTTTGAAGTCATGCTCCGCCCGCAGGCCGCTCAGTAGGGTCTGGAGCGGCGCGGAGAGCGCCTCAAACGCTGCGATCCCGCTGGCCCACAGCGTATCGCCCCCCGTCTCAGGCAACAGCTTCGCCGCAAGAATCGCCCCGGCTGGCGGTGTGTCGATAAAGGTCACATCGGTATGCCAGTTATCGTTATCCGGCGGGTTATCGTTGTGGGTGTCGAGGACGATAATCTCCTCCACCCCTTCCGCATGCGGATAGACGGGGTGGATATGCAGGTCGCCAAAACGCAGGGCCAGCGCGCGCTGCTGATGCGGGGTAATGGCCTGTTCACGCAGGAACACCACCTGATGACGCAGCACCGCGTGGTACAGCTGCTCAAACTGGTTATCGCTCAGCGGACGGGTTACGTCCAGGCCCGACACTTGCGCGCCAATGTACGGCCCCAACGGGATAATCGTCAGACGTTCACTCATTGTATTTCTCCATGCCAGGGCGTCAGGCGACGCTGTAGCGCGCGCAGTCCCAGTTCTAATCCAAAGGCGATCGCGGCGATCACTGCGATCCCTGCCAGTACCACATCAGTCGCCAGGAACTCTCCCGCCGACTGCACCATAAACCCAAGGCCGCGTGTGGCGGCTATCAGCTCTGCCGCCACCAGCGTAGACCAGCCCACCCCAAGGCCGATGCGCAGCCCGGTCAATATCTCCGGCAGCGCGCCCGGTAAAATGACGAACAGCAGGACCTGCGCGCGGCTGGCGCCGAGCGACTGCGCCGCACGTATGCGTACCTGCTGCGCACTCTTTACGCCAGCCAGGGCCGACATCGCGACCGGCGCAAAAATCGCCAGGTATATCAGTAAGATCTTTGACGTCTCGCCGATGCCAAACCAGATCACCATCAGGGGCAAGTAAGCCAGCGGCGGGACGGGACGGTAAAGCTCTATCAGCGGGTCGAGAATGCCGCGTACCGTCGGGCTCAGTCCCATCGCGATCCCCACCGGAACGCCAATAATGACCGCCGCCAGCAGCGCCACCAGAATACGCGTCAGACTGGCGCCTAAATGCTGCCAGAGCGTGGCATCCATAAAGCCCTGCGGCCCGGCGATAGTAATCAGTTTTTCCAGAACCTGGCCTGGCGGGGGCAGAAACAGCGGGCTTACCCACTGCTGCGCGGCAACCGCCCACCATACCGCCAGCAACACCACCAGCGTGCTGACGCTTAAAGTGATCTGGCGAGAGAACGGCCAGCGTAAGGCAAGGCGCGTCCGCCGCGTTTTTTCACTGAAAACAATGCTCATGAGAACGCCTCCCGTTGCTCAAACACGCGGCTTAAGACGTATTCACGCTGTTCAATAAACAGCGGATCGGATTTGATGCTGCGTACCGGTTCTCCCGCCACATAGCGCCGGGCAAACTCAAGCGGCAGGCGCTCCAGCACGCGTCCCGGCCCCGGTGAGAGCAGCACCAGCTCCGTCGCCATAAACACGGCCTCTTCGATATCGTGGGTGATTAACAGCACCTGCTTGCCGGTTTCGTGCCACAGGCGCAGCAGCAGGGTTTGCATCTGCTCGCGGGTGAAGGCATCCAGCGCCCCGAAAGGTTCGTCCAGCAACAGCAGCTGTGGGTTAGCCGCCAGCGCACGGGCGATCCCGACGCGCTGACGCTGCCCGCCTGAAAGCTGCCAGATAAAGCGTTTTTCAGCCCCCTCCAGCCCGACCTTTTTCAGCATATCGCGCGCCGTATTCAGGCGCTGTTCACGTGCTACACCGGCCAGTTGCAGACCAAACGCAACGTTTTCCTGAACGTTTCGCCACGGGAGTAACCCTTCGTTCTGGAAAACCACGCCGCGCTCTGCGCCCGGCCCCGTGACCCGTTTCCCTTCCAGTTGGATCGAGCCGTGCTGATACGGTTCAAACCCGGCGATCAGGTTCAGCAGCGTCGTTTTCCCGCAGCCGGACGGTCCCAGCACCACCAGCAGTTCACCGCTGTCCAGCGTCAGGTTGATCGCTTCCAGGGCGGGTTTGCCGCCGTAATCGGCAGACAGGTTTGTAATGTTCAGCATTGCAGCCCCCTTATTTCACAAAGCGATCGGTCACGAACTGGCTGTAATCCGCCGCCACCGCAGGCACTTTGCCCTGCTCTTTCAGGAACGTCGCAGTGTCAACAATCGCTTTGCTTACCGGCCCGTTCAGCTGCTGGACCTGCTGAGCAGGCGTCAGATAGGTGTTGCCTTTTACCAGCCCCGGCACGTCAGCTTCCGGCACGCCGCTCAGACGTGAGAGTTTCTCCAGGTTGGTGGGCTGTTTCAGCCATTCATCCGGGTTGCTGATGTATGGCTGTTGTGCGTCGATGGCGCTTTTGGCGAAGGCTTTCACCACTTCAGGGTGTTTCTCGGCAAAGTCCTTACGTACCACCCAGACATCAAGGGTTGGCGCGCCCCACTGCCCCACTTTTTCGGAGTCGGTCAGCACGGTGCCCTCTTTTTCCAGTTCGTTGACGGCGGGCGCCCAGACGTATGCTCCGTCGATGTCGCCACGCTGCCAGGCGGCAATAATGGCCGGAGGTTGCAGGTTGATGATCTGCACCTGGCCGGGCTTAATGCCCCAGTGTTTCAGCGCTGCCAGCAGGCTGTAATGCGTGGTGGAGATAAACGGCACCGCGATGCGTTTGCCGATCAAATCTTCGGGTTTCGTGATGCTTTTCTTTACCACCAGCGCTTCGGAATTTCCGAGCTGCGACGCCAGCAGGAAAACTTCAATCGGCACCTGCTGGCTGGCGGCCACCGCCAGCGGGCTGGAGCCCAGGTTGCCAATCTGCACGTCGCCCGAGGCTAACGCCCGCACAATCGCCGCGCCGCTGTCGAACTTGCGCCAGTCGACGTTCGCCCCGCTCGCTTTGGCGAAGGTGTTATCCGCCTGCGCGACTTTCGCCGGCTCAGCGGAAGTCTGATACGCGACGGTGACGTCCACCGCCTGCGCCTGAAATGCCCACAGCGCCAGTGCGCCGAGAAGTGTGATCCGCGATGAAATTGCCATAATGTCTGCTCCCTTGTTGTTATGAGAGCAGTATTTCCGGCGCGAGAATTTTGATAAAGGAATAAAAAAGAATCGCTAATGACGATTCGTTTTTAGAAAAAAAGCGGGAAAGGATAGTGAATTTTGTGCGGTTGTTTCGCCGGGTAAGGCGCAGCCGCCACCCGGCAAAGACCTCAGCGCTGAACCGTCAGCGCAGCAATATCTTTCGGCGTGGTCCGGCAACATCCCCCGATTAATTTAGCGCCAGCCGCCAGCCACTGCGGTAAATACCCCGCCAGCGTCTCGCACGCTTCACCGTGGTGATGCCAGGTTTTGCTCACCGCATCATAATGCTCGCCGGAATTCGGATAGACCACCAGCGGCAGCGATGTCAGGCTGTGCAGATGCGTCAGCGCCGAGGTGGTGTTTTCCAGCGCGATACAGTTGATCCCCAGCGCGACAACCTGCGGGTAGTTTTCCAGCGCAGAAACGACATCCCGCAGCGGCGTTCCGTCACTCAGGTGCTCGCTGTCACGCAGGGTAAATGAGAACCATGCCCGGGCGCGGGGATACGCCGTCAGCAACGCCGCCAGCGCCTTAATCTCAGTGAACGAAGGCAGCGTTTCACAGGCCAGCAAATCCGCGCCCGCATCCAATAGCGCCTCTACACGCGGGCGGTGGAAGGCGGTGAATTCTTCAGCGCTACGCACGTAATCGCCGCGATACTCGGAACCATCGGCCAGATACGCGCCGTAAGGGCCCACAGATCCCGCCACCAGCAGCGTGCCTGCATTTGCGTTCTCAGCCAGGTACGCTTCCCGCGCTTTGCGTACCAGCTCTACGCTTTTGCCAATCAACGCCCGGGATTGCGACTCGTCCAGCCCGCGAGCGGCAAAGCCCGCGGGTGTCGCCTGATAGCTGGCGGTGATCGCCACCTGTGCCCCCGCGCGGTAGTAGTCGAGGTGTACGTCACGGATCAGCTCCGGGTTTTCCATCAGCACTTTAGCCGACCAGAGGCTGTCGGCAAGGTTACAACCGCGCGCTTCCAGCTCCGTTGCCATTGCCCCATCCAGCACGACAAACGGCTGGTTTTCAAGGAGGGCGGTAAGCGGATTATTCTGCGACATGTTCAGGCTCCTGCGTGGTCAGGTTTCGGGTCAGATAGTACGCACCATAACACAGGGCGACAAACGGAAGCCCGCAATAAAGGGCAATACGCTGGCTGGGGTCAAACCACAGGCCGACGCAGGCCACCAGGCAGAGGATAAAGCCAAGCACGGGCACCAGCGGATACCATGGCGCGCGATACTGCAACGCCGAAAGCGGTTGCCCGGACTGCACGTGACGGCGACGAAACACAAAGTGCGACGCGCAGATGCTGATCCACACTGCCACCACCGCAAAACCGGAAATGGCTGACAGCGCCACAAACACCGTATCCGGCGCGACCACGCTGGAGAACAGCGCCAGCACGCCGCCCAGCATGGAAACGGAGAGCGCCGTCAGCGGCACGCCGTTTTTGTTGACGCGGGCAAAGCAGCGCGGCAGCGTTTTCTCGTTAGACAGAGACCACAGCATACGGCCAGAGGCGTACAGGCCCGAGTTCGCCGCCGAGAGGATCGCCGTCAGGATCACGAAGTTAAAGATATCCGCCGCATACGGAATGCCGACCTTTTCAAACACCAGCACAAACGGACTTTTCTCCACGCCAGCCTGCTGCATGGGGATCAGCGCCGCCAGCACAAACACGGTGCCAATAAAGAAGATGATGAGCCGGGCGATGGTGGTGCGAATAGCAACCGGAATAACCTTGTGTGGGTTTTCCGTTTCCCCTGCCGCGATGCCGATAAGCTCTGTACCTGAGAAGGCAAAGTTGACCGCCACCATGGTCATCAGGATCGGCAGACCGCCGTGCGGGAACCAGCCTTCGGCAGTAATGTTGCTCAAGCCCGGCGCCGGTGACCCATCCTGCATCGGGATAAAACCGAAGATCGCCGCTCCGCCGAGAATAATGAAGGCGATGATGGTGATGACTTTCACCAGCGAGAACCAGAATTCCCCTTCGGCGAAGAAACGCGTGGAAATCACGTTAAGAGCAAAAATCACCACGCAAAAGACGACGCACCACGTCCAGACGGGAACCTGCGGGAACCAGTACTGCATACAGAACCCGGCTGCGGTAAAGCTCGATCCCAGCGCCACTGTCCACGTAAGCCAGTACAGCCACGCCACGGTATACCCTGTCGCCGGGCCGAGATAACGAGCGGCGTAGACGTGGAACGCCCCGGTTTCCGGCATCGCCACGGAAAGTTCCCCCAGGCATTGCATAACCAGCCAGACCACCAGCGCACCGATAAGATACGCCAGCAGCGTGCCCGCCGCGCCAGTTGTCGAAATGATGTATCCGGTATTGAAGAATAACCCTGTGCCGATAACGCCACCCAGCGAGAGCATAATCAGGTGGCGGGTTTTCATGGTGCGCTTAAGCTGCCCGTTTTGTTGTTCTGTTTGCATATTACCTTCTAAACGTATGGACATCTAAACATCCAAAGAAGGGTGTTATACCGCGATTGTTAACAAAAAGCCACCCGGCACGACTTCGGCGCAATTATTGGTAAATCCTTAAATCAGTTCTATAGTCGACACAGTTTCTTCTTCACCAGGACTCACTATGCGATTTAACGGACTGACCAAAGGTTTCTTTATTCTCATCCTGGCCCTTGTAACCTGGGCTTTCTTTGACGTGCTGTCACCCTATTTCTCGGCGATTCTGTGGGCCGCGATCCTGACCATCATTTTCAACCCGGTGAAAAACAAGCTGCGTACCGCGCTGGGCGATCGCAACGGGCTGGCTTCCCTCCTCACACTCGGCATTATCTGCCTGATCGTGTTTATTCCGTTGATGGTGATCCTTTCCTCGCTCGCGGTGGAACTGAACATGGTTTACACCAAGCTGCAACAGAACAACACGCAGTTCCCGGAAGTCATCGCCGGTATCTTCAACCGCCTGCCGGACTGGGCCAGCGGCTTCCTGGCGGATCACAACCTGACCAACGCCGCGCAGATCCAGAAAAAGCTTTCCGATGTCGCGTTACAGGGCGGACAGTATCTGGCGGGTAGCGCGTTCCTGATTGGTAAAGGGACGTTCGGCTTTGCTATTAGCTTCGGCATTATGCTGTACCTGCTGTTTTTCCTGCTCAAAGACGGGCCCTATCTGGTGCGCCAGATCCTCGACTCGCTGCCGCTGTCTGACTTCGTCAAACAGCACCTGTTCGCGAAGTTTGTCGGCGTCTCGCGAGCCACGGTAAAAGGTACGGCGGTCGTAGCGGTGGTTCAAGGTACGCTTGGCGGTATCGCCTTTGCCATCGTCGGTATTGACGGTAGCGTACTATGGGGAGCGCTGATGGCGTTCCTCTCCCTGGTGCCCGCCGTCGGCTCGGCTATCGTCTGGGTTCCCGCCGCCATCTTCCTGTTTGCCACTCACCAGCTGTGGCAGGGTCTGTTCATTGTGGGCTTCTTTGTCATTATCGTCGGGCTGGTGGACAACCTTTTACGTCCGCTGCTGGTGGGCAAAGACACCAAAATGCCGGACTACCTGATACTGATCACCACGCTCGGCGGTATGGAGCTGTACGGCATTAACGGCTTTGTGATTGGGCCGCTGATTGCCGCCCTGTTTATCGCCTGCTGGAACCTCTTCTCCGGCCGCGACCACGCAGGCAACGCCGAGGAGCTGGACGCAGATTTTATCGAAGAAGGAAAAAATCCTCCGGATCTCTAACTAAACGCGTTTTGACAGGCGGCCCGGTGCCGCCTTTTTTTTCGCGATAAATCAGGGGTTTTCTATAATCTTTAATGAACGCTCTTCCACATTTGTCGTAGAAGGATCCAACAGGTGCGAATCGCCACGATCACAAACTGGGCCTATGGTGTCACGGTGTGCCTGACCATTGCTTCCGGTATCGTCATGCTGATGGCTTCCCATGCCGACAACGTAGAACGTCAGGCTGTTAAGCAACGACAAATTTTTGACCAGCTTACGGAAGAGATTGAAGCAGAAACCTGGATGCTCTCCGACTTAGCGCGCCTTTACGCCATCAAAAAAGAGCCCGATGTGCTGAAAACGTACCAGGCGAAAGAAGGCGAACTGAAGAATATCGAGCGCAAGCTGGGCCAGTTAAAAGATACGGGCGCAACGGGCGAAGAGCTGGCGCTGCTGTACGAAGGGCTGAAGATTGTCGATGACCTACAGGATGAACAGCAGGCAGCAATTGCCAGCGTCGCCAGGGGTGAGGAACAACAGGCCATTGCGTTACTCTTCGGCAAAATCTACGAACTTGAAATGGAACGCGCCCAAAGCAAGATTGACCATTTTCGTGTGCTTCTGGATAAGCGCATTATCGCCGATGTCCAGGCAGCGACCAACACGTCAAAAACCCTGCGTACCGCCTCTGAAATGATGGTCGGCCTGACCGCCCTGCTCTTCTTATTCGTGATGGGTTTTATTCTCAAGCACCGCGTGCTGCGCCCGGTGGTGCGCCTCAGTGATGTGGTTCACCGGCTGGCCTCACAGGATTACGCCGTCGAAACGCCAAATTTCAACCAGGTCGATGAGATAGGCGATATGGCGCAGGCCATTCGCATTTTCCGCGAGAACGGGCTGGCAAGGCAGCGGCTTGAAAAAGAACGCGACGCAGACTGGGCCATCCGCGAGCTGCTCGCGCGAATGACCCAGCGCTTGCAGGGCTGCGAGAACGTTAGCGACGTGATTGAGGTGGCAGAGCTGTTTGCTCCCAACATTGCGCCGGGTGTCGCCGGGCGTCTGTATATTCTGGATCGAAACCCGTGGGAGATGCGCTGTGCGGCGGAATGGTTATCTCCCCAGGGAGAAAAAAATGCTTTCCACCCCGATCAATGCTGGGCCATACGCCGTGGTCAGAGCCACCCACCGGTCAATGGCGAGCCGGATATCGGTTGCCAGCATCTGCCTGAATCACAAAAAGACAGTTCACTCTGCGTGCCGCTCATTGCGCAGGGGGAAGCCATTGGTTTGCTGTCGTTTCAGAACATCACGCCTGAAACGGCACCGTCCCGCGCCTATCTCGAATTAATGGCGGAAGCCCTGGGTCTGGCGCTGGCCAACCAGCGTCTGCGCGATGCCCTGCTGGAAAAAGCGCTATTCGACCCGCTCACCGGCTTGCGTAACCGCCACCACCTTGAAGATACCCTGCGCACTCAGATAGCTCAGGCGATGCGCAATGATGAACCGGTGAGCTGCATGATGATCGACATCGATCACTTTAAAAGCATTAACGATCGCTTCGGCCATGAGGCTGGCGATCATGTGATTAAGAGCGTGGCGACAATTGTTCAGCGTGCCATGCACGATGCCGGCCTGGCCTTCCGCTTTGGTGGCGAAGAGTTTCTGGTGCTACTTACGGGTGCGGATGAGGAAGCGGCTCACGCCTGCGCAACGGAGATTTATAACGGCGTCCATACGCTGTCGCTACGTTATGGGCTTGCTGAGATTGGCCCGGTAGATGTGTCGATCGGGATCGCCAGTTACCCGCAGCACGCCCAAAGCGACGACCTGCTGCGCGCGGCAGACGTGGCGCTCTACCGGGCGAAAGAGCTGGGGCGCTCGCGGATCGTCAGTTTCAGTATGCTGGAGGCGGGTTAAGCGAAACTCAGTGCCAACGACGTCAGAGGTACGCGCACTCTCTTATTCCCTCACATTGAGGGTGCGTTATCATTCTTTGTACAAATAAATTCATCTTAACGATGCCACCATTGATAAAAAATGGGGGTGCGTAAATATATCAATAAATCAAAGCGATCATTTTTTAAACTCGGGTGGTTTATTACACTAAGTTTTTATGTTTTAAAAAACGTAAGCTTCAGCCAGCGGTCTGCAATCATGGGGCAAAATACAGCTATCATTTTGATTTTTATGATTTTAATCAAGTAGCGTTTGCAAAAAGGCGTGGCGTTCAACAAAATAGACAAACTTATAGGATAAATAACTTATAATTCTTATACTTCTGTTAAAAAGAGGAGGCCAATATGCGAATAATCCTAATGCTGTGCTGCTTTTTGGTACAAAGTTTAAGCTGGGCTGGCGAACTGCCAAAGCCTGTGGGCAAACCCATCTTAACCATTAGCGGTAATATAGAAAATACGAACGAAAATGGAAATGCCGTTTTTGATATTGCCAGCCTTGAAAAACTGGGCATGGTGAGTTTCCAGACGACCTCTCCCTGGTATAATGGCCGCACGAAGTTTGAGGGTATCCCGATGCGCAAACTCATGGAGTATGTGGGTGCAAAGGGTTCTGTCCTGAATGTGATTGCACTCAATGATTACACTACCGTCATCCCTCTCAGCGACTTCCAGAAATACAACGCCATCCTGGCTTTAAAGGTCAATGGCGAATATATGCGCATCCGCGATAAAGGTCCGTCATTCATCGTCTACCCTTATGACAGTCTTCCTGAACTCAATAATCAGATTTATTACTCGCGATCGGCATGGCAGGTCAGCAAAATGAAGATTGAATAGTAGTTCAGGAGAACATAATGAACAGGATCCTGGTTGGTATCATTTTTTCTCTTTTTATCACTACTGGATATATAGCATTTCTTGTTTACGATCGTCAGCAAGAGTTGCAAAAATTGACTCACTACACTGAGTCCTGGTCTGTAGCCCAACTGGTATCTGAATATTACCGATTTGAATCATGGATTGGACTGTACGCAACCGAGACTGATGACGTTACGGTAGACCAGGTTCGCATGCGCCTGGAAATCATGCTGAGCCAGAATGATTTATTGAAAGAGGGCGGCCTGGGTCGTTATATAAACAGCGAAAAAGCGCACCAGGCGCTCGCCTTACGCCTGGAAAATATACTGAACTATCTGGATGGTCATCTTGAGAAAATGAGCCGTTCAGAGTTAAAGCTCTATCTGAACAATATGCATTCACTGGATGCCCCGCTAAGCCAGCTTTCATCCACGGCTTTAACAAAAGATGTTAATACAATCAATGAAACCAACCTTAAAATACAGGTTCTGTATTATATTTACTCGGCACTTTCTCTGTTGCTGGTTATTTTAAGCTTCATACTGGGCTTTTTGATTATCTATCAAAATAAAAATATCCTGAAAGCCCATATGCAGGTGAAAACGCTGGCTGAAGAACTTCAGCTATCCAAAGAAACCCTGCAAATCCAGAATACAAAACTGGAATACGATGTTTATCATGACTCCCTTACCGGCATGAAAAACCGTCTTTTCTTTTGGGATGATCTCAATAAACTTAATCTACAGGCTGAGAAAAAACATATTTCGGTCACGGTGATGTTATTCGATTTAGACCGGTTCAAAGAGGTGAATGATACCTACGGTCATGATACCGGGGATTTACTGTTACGTGAGGTATCCACGCGCCTTAATGCTTTGGGCCGCTTTTCAGAGACATTTTATCGTTTGGGCGGCGACGAATTTGCGTTTCTCTCCAGTGGCTTAACCGAAACCGCAGCCGTCTCACGCGCGCGAGAAATCAGTGATAGCATCAGCAAGCCCTATACAATCAATAATCAACTCATAAAAATAGCCACCTGTGTAGGTATTGTTTTATCGGATAACGAACGACGTTCAGATTACCTTTATAAATTTGCCGATCTGGCGCTCTATGAAGCCAAGAAAGAAGGTTCTCAGCAAATCAAAGTATTCCGCCAGCGAATGCTACAGAAGTTGCAGGAAAGCAGAACCCTTGAAAATGATATGGCAAGAGCAATAGAGAATGATGAATTTGTTGTTTATTACCAGCCTATTGTGAATTCCGTCAGCAAGGAAATTTACGGCTATGAAGCGCTGATTCGCTGGATGCATCCTGTAAAGGGAGTGCTCTCCCCAGATAGCTTTATTTTCGCCGCTGAAAAAACAGGCATGATCAACGAGATAGGTAAAACCGTACTTAAACTGGCCTGTAGGGAAGCGGTCTCCTGGACTGTTCCGGCCAGGATCTCCGTCAACGTCTCGCCTGTTCAATTGGGCAGCAAATCATTTATTAATACGGTGCAGTCCGTTCTGGCTGAAACCGGGCTCCCGGCTAACCGTCTTGAGTTAGAGGTCACGGAGTCATCCCTCTTCAGTGACAGAAATAACCCCATTGCGATTCTGAAAAAACTCCGCGCACTGGGCGTAAGAATCTCCATTGATGATTTTGGCACGGGCTATTCGTCGCTCTCCAGACTCAGCGAACTGAATTTTGATAAAATCAAGATCGATAAATCTTTTGTCAATCCGATATCTACGCAGGAAGATGCGCTTAATATTGTGAAGCTGATTACCGGTATGGCTAAAAGCCTTAATATGGGCGTCATAGCTGAGGGCGTTGAGACCGAAGAGCAGCTTGAGCGGCTTCAGGCTCTGGGTTGCGAGCTTGTGCAGGGATATCTTTTCAGCAAACCACAGCCTCAGGTCGACAGTAAAATCAAGAGCGGCCAGGAATGAGTCCCTCTCCTCAGCCCGATACCAACCGGGATCACATTTTTCACCCTTGGGTATTCACTGACAATAAACAGGTGTTATCATTCACCCCGTAAATATCTATCAACTCAATCCGAGGCTTTGATGCTGGAGAATGTAATCATCCGATAATCAGCTTCCCGACCATTCCAGGCCGGACTGATTATCAATGCGCTGAAACCGTATGCGGACACCGCTGTGTGTTTGCACGTTTTGCCCATGATGATTAAACAGGTTTTCCAGTATGAATTTATCCCGTCAGGAACAACGTACCTTACACGTTCTCGCCAAAGGTGGCCGTATTGTGCACGTCCGCGATACCTCCGGCCGCGTCACCGCCGTTGAATGCTATAGCCGCGAAGGAATACTGCTGGCTGACTGCACGCTCGCCGTTTTCAAAAAGCTCAAAACCAAAAAGCTGATCAAATCCGTTAACGGTCAGCCCTACCGCATTAACACCACCGGGCTGAACAACGTTCGCGCTCAGCCTGATAATCGTTAAGGAGAGGATGATGGATATCCCACGTATTTTTACTGTTAGCGAAAGCGAACACCGCATTCATAACCCCTTTACGCCAGAGAAGTACGCGACGCTGGGCCGCGTGTTACGCATGAAGCCAGGCACACGCATTCTCGATCTCGGCAGCGGCTCGGGAGAGATGCTTTGTACCTGGGCACGTGATTACGGTATTACCGGTACCGGCATCGACATGAGCCCGCTCTTCACCGCGCAGGCCACACTGCGCGCAGAGGAACTTGGCGTCAGCGAACGCGTCCATTTCATTCATAACGACGCGGCCGGCTACGTCGCGAATGAAAAATGTGACGTGGCGGCCTGCGTTGGCGCAACCTGGATTGCGGGGGGCGTAGCCGGGACAATGGATCTGCTGGCAAAAAGCCTCAAGCCCGGGGGAATAATGCTCATCGGCGAACCGTACTGGCGTCAGGTACCCGCGACGGAGGAGACAGCCCAGGCCTGCGGCGTCTCGTCGATTACAGACTTTCTCACTCTGCCCGGTCTGGTTGCGTCTTTAGATCAACAGGGCTATGACCTGGTTGAAATGGTGCTGGCTGACCAGGAAGGCTGGGACAGGTACGAAGCCGCAAAATGGATGACCATGCGGCGCTGGCTGGAGGAAAACCCAGACGATGACTTCGCGCAGGAGGTTCGGGCGGAGCTGACGATAGCGCCTGAACGTCATGTGACGTACACGCGGGAGTACTTTGGCTGGGGAGTGTTTGCGTTAATGGCGCGATAACATAACGCTGGCGGTATAGCCTTTAGGGTTATGCCGCCGATCAACAGACAGGGTTAAGCATTCAGCCAGAAAGTGCAGCATAGATGGGTTGAGTTGTTTGAAGTGGTCAACCAAAACTGGCCACGGCTTTAGAGTTTTTCCAGTATCGGTTTTCCGATTCGTTTGGGGGTAACCCACCGTTATAGTCATGCGGCCTTACCGACCTGTAATACCCGACGATATAGTCTGTGATCGCATGAGCTGCTTCGCTAAAGTTTATATAGCCTGTCACTGGCACCCACTCGTTTTTCAGACTTCTGAAGAAGCGTTCCATCGGGCTGTTATCCCAGCAGTTTCCGCGTCGGCTCATACTTTGCCTGATCCGGTAACGCCACAATAACTGCCGGATCTGCCTGCTTGTGTAGTGGCTACCCTGGTCACTGGGGAACATCACTCCCGCTGGTTTACCTCGGGTTTCCCACGCCATTTCCAGCGCTTTGATGGTTAGCTTGCTGTCCGGTGAGAATGACATTGCCCAGCCTACCGGTTTCCTGGCGAACAAATCGAGAACAATGGCGAGGTAAGCCCAGCGCCTGCCTGTCCAGATATACGTCACATCGCCGCACCACACCTGATTAGGCTCTGTCACTGCGAACTGTCGCTCAAGGTGGTTTGGGATAGCAATGTGTTCATGGCCACCACGTTTATACCGGTGGGTGGGTTGCTGACAACTAACCAGTCCCAGTTCTTTCATGAGTCTGCCGGCAAGCCAGCGTCCCATTCTGAAACCTCTCAGGGTTGCCATAATGGCGATACTCCTCGCGCCAGCAGAGCCATGGCTAATGTTATGCAGCTCCAGAACCTGGCTACGTAATATAGCCCGCTTGCCGTCTGGCTTTTCGGGGCTTTTCACCCAGTATTTGTAGCTGCTGCGATGAACCCCGAACACCTGGCAGAGTGTGACCACAGGATACTGCGCTCTGAGTTTTTCGATTAACGAGAACTGTTCAGGGAGTCTGACATCAAAAGCGCGGTAGCCTTTTTTAATATGTCGTTTTCCATTTCAATGCGTTGTAGCTTTTTCTTTAGCTCACGTATTTCAATCTGTTCCGGGGTTATAGGGGAGGCTTTAGGTATTTTACCCTGTCGTTCATCCCGTAACTGCTTTACCCATCGCGTCATGGTAGAAAGCCCCACGTCCATAGCACTGGCCGCAGCTGCAACGGTGTAGTTCTGATCAAGGACCAGTTGAGCGGATTCGCGTTTAAACTCTGCGCTGAAATTTCTTTTTTCATTGGGACACCTGTATTGTTCTGAGATGAGCATATCACCTCTGTTCAGGTGGCCAAATTCAGTAAACCACTTCACACAGCGTTGCGCTGCATGGGGCTATTCTGGTGCTGAGCCTTTCGGTGGTTCAACTTCTGTTTGTTCTCAACCATCCTCAAGCGGATGTATGGAAACAATGGTCACAATGGAATATCAATGTACTGGTGACTTGAAGAAATAAGATTTGGGGGCAGAATGCCCCCTTATTCTTTGGGATAAGAAAATTCAGCAGTGACTAAATACGCCCCTGATTTAGCAGATTGGACGTCATACGCGAAGTTATACCGCTCTCCAGGTGTAAACTTAAATCCGAATACAGGAAGACACTCACCCTTCGGTACATAAACAGGCTTGTCATCAAAAATATTGTGAAGAGAGTCGCTATTATCACTGTTGATTTGGATAGCAGTGATCCGTTCCTGTGGCTCCAGTGGTGACACCACACAAACTTGATTATCTTTGATAAATGCCGTTGTAGATTCACGATCTACCATTCGATCACCAGGCCCAGGGCATCCCGTTAAGAGGAATACAACACCCAGCATCATTTTGTTTTTCATGTTTAACGCCCCTTCCCTGTTACGATTTTCTGGTAAAGCGAAGGGACATCCTGCAATTTGTCTACGCCCCTGTACATCCCCATGCGCCCTGGTCTCTGATAGTAAGACCACTTACTGATCCCATAAACCAGCAGTAACCAGTAATCAGCTAAAATAGAGGCTTGCTGCTCAAGAGAGTAATCAGTGAGCTTTTCTTTATCCAGCCTGTAGGTATATTCAGCAGCCCAGCTAAACGCACCCCGCATTCTCACCCATTGCCCGTGCTGGTGTTGCCACACATGCCCCAATTCATGGATGAAAACATATTTATCTTCAACGAAAACTGAGTTTGCGGAAAAGTCTTCCCTGTACATCTGTTTTCTGTACCACAACTCCCCGTTGGGAGTCATCGCGTAGTTCTGTTTCTGGAGGCCGAACGGTAAATAGCTGTCGCAATGAATCCAGACACGGCTATACACTATCGAATCACCGAACACTCTGCGAGCCATTGCAATCTCGCCTAAGGTCATCCGGCGTAATGTTCCTTCCTCTGCCTGTGCGCTCATAAACTGTCCTCCTTGTATGATTTATATCAGGGTATCCAGAGAGCAGGAAATGCGCAACTAACAGATTTTGGACAATAGAAGCCAATTAGCGGCGTGTTCGGTAGTTTAAAACATGTTGTTAGCCGCTCGCGCCAACTTGATTTCCTCTCGCTCTTCCTGCTTCTTAGCAAGCCAGGCTTTCCCCTCTGGTGTTGCCAGGAATTTACGGGCGTGAATCTTACGGTTGTTGCGCTTAGTGGCTGCTGTATTCGTGGCTTTTGACATGGTATCCCCTCCGCTGAATCTGCCAGCGTTCAACGTACAGCAGAGAGACAGTACAACGAAAGTTACAATGGTGCAGATAATAGATGATCATTACGTGCCGTGTTGGGCACATAAGAAAAGGCGGCGCATAGCGCTACCGCAGGGTGTAATCCCTTCGCAGGGAGGATAAAGCCTTAGCACGTTCTCTTATCAGGTGATCGTTATACTCCGGTGATCGAAACCGTGGCAGAGCCGGATTCTTTCCCGATCCGGTTAGTCTTCCCAACATTACGCCTGTTTATTCTCTGTGACCTTTCACAAGGTGTAGCATCATTGAGCGCCGCACGAAGCGCGGAACGTATCGCTAATGGTTCAAGTGATGTGTTTAGAGAGTCCGGCAACTCTTTCAGCTTCAAGGGATGGCAAAATTTCTAATGCTGTTCGGGCTTGAGCCTGGTAACTACCCGCCAGTACGTTGTACAATCCTTGAGCCGATACAACGGAAAGGCGTTTACCAAGTGTTATCAAGGATGATAATGAAAGATACAATCCTTTAGGTTTTTGACGATAAGTGATTGATTTTCTTAGATGGTGCCGATAATAGGAGTCGAACCTACGACCTTCGCATTACGAATGCGCTGCTCTACCAACTGAGCTATATCGGCCCTGCAAGGCCGGTTACGAGCGTAACCACGGGGCAAAAGAGTAGATCTAACCGGGTGATGCGTCAATGCCCTTTTGAATCAAACGGCTATTTTTGCATCACCCGCGATTATTTACGCACGAATGGTATCATCACCAAAGCCGATCCACTTGTAGGTGGTCAGCGCTTCCAGCCCCATCGGACCGCGGGCGTGCAGCTTCTGTGTGCTCACCGCCACCTCCGCGCCCAGACCAAACTGGCCGCCATCGGTAAAGCGCGTCGAGGCATTGACGTAAACCGCAGACGAATCCACTTCATTCACAAACCGATCGGCATTGCGCAGGGTGCGCGTCAGGATCGCGTCAGAATGCTGGGTTCCGTGTTCACGAATGTGCGCAATAGCGTCATCGAGATCCGCAACTACCTTCACGTTCAGATCCAGCGACAAATACTCATCGTCGTACTGCTCCGCATTAACCGGAACGACCTTCGCCGGACCGTCTTTCAGCAGGGCGAAAGCGCTCTCGTCCGCATGCAGCGTGACGCCACTTTCCGCCATCTGCTTGCTCAGCGCTGGCAGGAAGGTACTGGCGATGCCCTGATGCACCAGCAGCGTTTCTACCGTATTACAGGTGCTTGGACGCTGGGTTTTAGCGTTGACGATAATCTTCAGCGCAGGTTCTACCTCCGCGGTGTCATCCACCACGATATGGCATACGCCAATACCACCGGTGATCACCGGAATGGTAGATTGCTCGCGGCACAGCTTGTGCAGGCCCGCACCGCCGCGTGGGATGAGCATGTCGATGTATTTGTCCATGCGCAGCATCTCGTTAACCAGAGCACGGTCGGGGCTTTCAATCGCCTGCACGGCACCCGCCGGTAAACCACACTCCTCCAGCGCCTGCTGGATGACGTTTACCGTCGCGGCGTTGGTGCGCCAGGTCTCTTTCCCGCCACGCAGGATCGCGGCGTTACCGGTCTTCAGGCACAGGGAGGCGACATCCACCGTCACGTTTGGACGCGCTTCGTAAATCACCCCAATGACGCCAAGCGGCACGCGACGACGTTCAAGGCGTAACCCGCTGTCGAGCACCCCACCGTCAATCACCTGCCCTACCGGGTCGGCGAGGTTGCACACCTGACGGACGTCGTCGGCAATACCTTTCAGACGCGCCGTGGTCAGCGCCAGACGGTCGAGCATCGCTTCGCTCAAGCCGTTGCGACGCGCTTCCAGCAGATCCTGCTCGTTGGCGAGCAAAATTTCCTGCGACTGAGATTCCAGATAATCAGCGATTTTTTCCAGCACGCGGTTTTTCTCGCGGCTGGAAAGGAGCGCCAGTTTATACGAGGCGGCTTTCGCGGCTGCGCCCATTTGTTCCAGCATGTTCTGGCTCCTTAACGAATAATCATGTCGTCACGATGCACGGCAACCGGGCCATATTCATAGCCCAGGATGGCGTCGATCTGCTGGGAATGGTGACCAGCAATCCGACGCAGCGCGTCGCTGTTATAACGACTTACGCCATGAGCGATGTCGCGACCTTCAAGGTTACGGATTCGGATCACTTCACCACGCGAGAAGTTGCCTGTCACGCTTTTAATTCCTTTTGGAAGTAACGAGCTTCCTCTTTCCAGAATAGCGGCGGTCGCGCCTTCATCCACGGTCAGTTCGCCAGCCGGGGGCGCGCCAAAGATCCAGCGTTTGCGGTTTTCCAGCGGGGACGCCTGGGCGTGGAAGCGAGTGCCTACAGAGATGCCTTCCATCACATCACCTATCACGCCCGGACGGCTGCCCGCGGCGATGATGGTGTCGATGCCGGCCCGGCACGCCACGTCCGCGGCCTGGAGCTTGGTGCCCATACCGCCGGTCCCCAGACCAGAAACGCTGTCACCCGCGATGGCGCGCAGCGCATCGTCAATGCCGTGAACGTCTTTGATCAGTTCAGCCTGTGGATTAGAGCGCGGATCAGCGGTAAACAGCCCCTGCTGATCGGTCAGAAGCAGCAGCTTATCGGCCCCTGCCAGGATCGCCGCCAGCGCAGAGAGGTTATCGTTGTCGCCCACTTTGATTTCAGCGGTGGCAACAGCGTCGTTTTCGTTAATGACCGGAACGATATGGTTATCCAGCAGCGCACGCAGCGTATCGCGGGCATTCAGGAAACGTTCTCTGTCTTCCATATCCGCACGCGTCAGCAGCATCTGCCCGACGTGAATGCCGTAGATGGAGAACAGTTGTTCCCAGAGCTGTATGAGTCGGCTTTGTCCCACGGCGGCCAGCAGCTGTTTGGAGGCAATCGTCGCGGGGAGTTCGGGGTAGCCCAGGTGTTCACGCCCGGCGGCAATCGCCCCGGATGTCACAATTACAATACGATGCCCTGCGGCATGCAACTGAGCGCACTGACGTACAAGCTCAACGATATGGGCACGATTCAGGCGGCGCGATCCGCCTGTTAACACACTGGTACCGAGTTTTACCACCAGCGTCTGGCTGTCACTCATGATTCTCTGCCGTTCAACAATAAGGGAAAATGATGTCAGTCAGACGTTTTAACAGGTGTCAGCCCCGTTGCCAACTGCCTTAGCGCATGACCCGTCACTTTGTTGCGCGGGATCAGGAAGCGTAGCGGCACATTTTGACAATTTTATTACCGAAAAATTAAAACATACTTTTTTAGACATATTCTTACTTTGTCATAAAACTTTCACCCACGAACGATAAAACCCTTCCTGTTTTTCACGGGGTAATAAGCCGAATCTTATTACTCAGCGAATATTAGCGCGTTTTTATAAAATCAGGATTGAAAATGAAAAAGAGCACTCTGGCATTAGTGGTAATGGGCGTAGTTGCTTCCGCATCTGTTCAGGCAGCAGAAGTTTATAATAAAAACGGGAATAAACTGGACGTGTACGGCAAAGTAAAAGCAATGCACTACATCAGTGATGATGACGCTAAGGATGGTGACCAGACTTATGTTCGTTTCGGCTTTAAGGGTGAAACGCAGATTAACGATCAGCTGACGGGCTACGGACGTTGGGAAGCTGAGTTCGCGGGTAACAAAGCTGAAAGCGACTCTTCTCAAAAAACACGTCTGGCATTTGCCGGGCTGAAACTGAAAGACTTCGGCTCACTGGATTATGGCCGTAACCTGGGCGCGCTGTATGACGTCGCCGCATACACCGATATGTTCCCGGAGTTTGGCGGTGACGGCCTGGCACAGACCGATAACTTCATGACGAAACGCGCCTCCGGTCTGGCCACATACCGTAATACCGATTTCTTTGGCCTGGTTGACGGCCTGAATATGACCCTGCAATACCAGGGCAAAAATGAAAACCGCGACGTGAAGAAGCAAAACGGTGACGGCTTCGGTACCTCACTGAGCTATGACTTCGGCGGCAGCGATTTTTCTGTGATTGGTGCGTATGCCAGCTCCGACCGCACCAACGAGCAAAACCTTCAGGCACGCGGCGAAGGTAAAAAAGCAGAAGGCTGGGCAACCGGTTTGAAATATGATGCCAATGATATTTATCTGGCCACTATCTATTCCGAAACCCGCAATATGGCCCCTATTTCCGGTGGCTTTGCAAATAAAGCGCAAAACTTCGAAGTGGTCGCGCAATATCAGTTTGACTTTGGTCTGCGTCCATCTCTGGGTTACGTGCAGTCTAAAGGCAAAGATATCGAAGGTATCGGCGATGAAGATATCGTGAAATACATCGACGTAGGTGCGACATATTATTTCAACAAAAATATGTCTGCGTTTGTTGATTATAAGATCAATCAGATTGATGACGATAATAAACTGGGCGTAAGCAGCGATGATATCGTTGCGCTGGGCATGACCTACCAGTTCTGATGTTGTGGTAATAAAAAAACCGGCGCTGAGCCGGTTTTTTTGTGCCCGGTGACGCTGTGCTTACCGGGCGTACGGGATAGTACATTTTTCAGACCGGGTAAGGCGTAGCCGCCACCCGGGGCTGGGACATCATCAGGCTCTCAGTTTCACCGCTTCGCTGGAAAAATCGTCCGCAGGCTCCAGCTTCAGATCCAATGTTGCCAGCAGGTCGCGAGCTCTGCCGTGAAATTCTTTTAGCGTATGCTCCAGGCGATCGATCACTTCCTGATCTTTGATGCTCGTCGCCTGCCAGTGCCCGTCTTTATTAAACAGGCCAAACTGATAGGTATAGGTAAAACGGTTTTCCTGTGCTTCCATTTCCATCCACCAGCCCCAGAACTCACGTTTTTCGGGTGCAGGCTTCACGTTGACGCAAACAGCCAGGCAGTCGAAAAAAAAGCGATTCTCTTCACACTGCTCTTCTCGAATATACGGGCCAAGAGCCATGAACTTCTTAATCAGTCTACTTTTCGGGTGTCCACTCGGTAACGTCATTGCGATCTCCTTTTGTGAAGCACTGTTTTACCAAACCAACGAAATTTAGCAAACTATTAACACAATCTCTGCGTGATCCAGCGTGTGATCTCTTTCAGCGCTTTGTCAAAATTCTGGTACACCGGGCTGAAGGGCACCTCCAGCAATTTACCATCAGAAGATGACGACGTGATTAAGCGTGACTCCTCTTCCGGGCTAAACGGATCGTTCTTCCAGAAACCGGACATCATCGGAGTTGGACAGCGGCGGCCGAGTAAGCCCTGCGTTTTTAATGAATAACGATTAAGTTCAATGCGCAACGCTTCGTCTGAAGCATCATGCATGCCAAGTCGGCTCGCCAGTACGTCCAGATACATCTCAGGAACGCTACCCTGACGCGCAGGATCGCTTAACAGAGCATGCACCACCGGACCAAGACAGGCGACGGCCTTCAGGCGTGAAGATTCAAGGTAGGCAAGCCGTACCGCGACGTTAGCGCCAAAGCGGAAGCCAAACGCGCCAACCCGGGTGTGATCAACCCAGGGGATATTCTCCAGCGCTTTTAATGCATGCTGGTGCAGCAGGCTGGAGTCTTGCGTAAGTTTCCATTTGGATGAAAAACCAATGGAAGGCATATCAAGCGTGAGCATGGCGATTCCGTTTGGGGCAAAGTAGCGCTCATACAGGCTGTAATAGTCAATTTGTAACGAGTCCAGTCCACCGCACATCAGAACCGTCGGGAACGGCCCTTCCCCCTCCGGCATATGCAGGAATCCGGTCACCGGGCTGCCGCCGGGAATGGCGAACTCAATTTCACGCATCCGGCCAGGCAACCGCTGCGCAGCCTCTTCATAAGCCCGATTTGCCAGCGCCTGCGCCTGCTCTGCCAGTTCGTCGCCTTTAAGATGCGGATATGCAGCGATGCTGTAAAGGTTTGCCGCATGCAGCCAGTGCTTGCCGCTGAGAGTGGCATCTTCTTCCTGGCTCGCTTTTTGCTGCCAGAGCATGGCCTGCTTTGACCATTCGTAGATCCAGTTTCCACCACGGTAGCCCACCACCGTATCGTAGAGATCGCTGTCGGTACGCTCGGACTCGCTCATCACGATACGCGCCTGCACGTCGAGGATTTCACGCGGATCGATGCCGCGCCAGATCCACATCAGGCGGTTAATCATTCGATACCAGTGGGGCACGTTTTTACCGTCTAACGCTGACTGAACGGCAGGCATTGTCCCCGGATTAAACCGACGCACCAGCGTCGACGTTTCAGGGTGCTTGAAACGGGGTTTGAAGAGAGTTTCGGTGAGATTCGCCTGCGTCATTGCGTTGCCTCCATGGATACGTCATATGAAGACCATTGTAACGCGTGGCAGGGTAAAAAGAACAACGCCCGGCATAACCGGGCGTGTAAAGTTACGTACTGAAATTAACGGCCAGAGATAGGCGGTACGAAGACCACGCCCATATCCCATGGCTGTTCAATCCAGGTATCCTGCGGGATATCAATGACGTAATCATCAACCAGTGGGCGACCCGCTGGTTTCGCGAAGATAGTGACGAAGTGCGCTTTTGGATACATTTCGCGGATAGCCACCGCAGTACCGCCGGTATCCACCAGATCGTCGATAACGATAAAGCCTTCACCGTCGCCTTCCGCGCGTTTCAGCACTTTCAGTTCGCGCTGGTTGTCGTGATCGTAGCTGGAGATACATACGGTATCGACATGACGAATACCCAGCTCACGTGCCAGCAGCGCCCCCGGTACCAGACCGCCACGGCTGACGGCAATAATGCCTTTCCACTGTTCGGAAGGCATCAGACGCGCAGCCAGTTTGCGTGCGTGAATCTGCAACATGTCCCAGGTGACGACGTATTTTTCGCTCATGTGAAGTGTCCCAGCCTGTTTATATACGGCTTAAAAAAAATGAGGGTGAACCAGGTTGCGCGAGATTATAGAGATCTGACGCACTAAAAACCAGTGTTACGCGCCATGAGCCTGAGTTTTTACATGCTTAATGCTACCAGCCACGGGAGAAAGTGGTATTCTCAGTTGCATCTCGCAAGCCTGACTTGTGGTAACGATTAACCTGCTAACCCTGTGACCTGCAACATTGTTTTGCAGCGCAACGACAAGGAGACCTATCGTGTCTGAACTGTCTCAATTATCTCCACAGCCGCTGTGGGATATTTTTGCCAAAATCTGCTCCATTCCGCACCCTTCCTATCACGAAGAACAGCTTGCCGAACATATTATGGGCTGGGCAAAGGAAAAAGGTCTGCACGCTGAACGCGACCAGGCTGGCAATATTCTTATCCGCAAACCTGCCACCGCAGGTATGGAAAACCGTAAGCCAGTGGTATTGCAGGCGCACCTGGACATGGTTCCGCAGAAAAACAACGACACCGTTCACGACTTCACAAAAGACCCGATTCAGCCGTACATCGACGGCGAGTGGGTGAAGGCGCGCGGCACGACCCTGGGCGCAGATAACGGTATTGGTATGGCTTCCGCGCTGGCCGTGCTGGCTGACGACAGCGTTGAACACGGTCCGCTGGAAGTGCTGCTGACCATGACTGAAGAAGCGGGCATGGATGGCGCGTTCGGTCTCCAGGCAAACTGGCTGCAAGCGGACATTCTGATCAACACCGACTCCGAAGAAGAAGGTGAGATCTACATGGGCTGCGCGGGCGGGATCGATTTCATCTCTACCCTGCCGCTGTCCCGCGAAGCAATCCCTGCTGGATTCGAGACCTTTAAGCTGACGCTGAAAGGGCTGAAAGGCGGTCACTCCGGCGGTGATATTCACCTGGGCCTGGGCAACGCCAACAAACTGCTGGCGCGTTTCCTGGCGGGCCATGCCGCTGAACTGGATCTGCGTCTGGTGGACTTCAACGGCGGTACTCTGCGTAACGCGATCCCTCGCGAAGCCTTCGCTACCTTGGCAGTGCCTGCGTCGAAAGCGGACGAGCTGAAAAAACTCTCCAGCGTGTATCTGGAGATCCTGAAAAACGAACTGTCTGCAAAAGAGAAAAACCTGACGGTGGTGCTGGAGTCCGTTACGACGGATAAAGCCGCGCTGACCGCACAGTCTCGTGACACGTTCGTCCAGCTGCTGAACGCAACGCCAAACGGCGTTATTCGCAACTCTGACGTGGCGAAAGGCGTGGTGGAAACCTCCCTGAACGTGGGCGTGGTGACCATGGGTGACGACAGCGCAGAGATCATCTGCCTGATCCGTTCCCTGATCGACAGCGGTAAAGAGTACGTTGTGAGCATGCTGGAATCTCTGGGTACCCTGGCGGGCGCGAAAACGTCGGCAAAAGGCAGCTACCCGGGCTGGCAGCCGGATGCAAGTTCTCCGGTCATGGCACTGGTGCGTGAAACTTATCAGCGACTGTTCAACAGCACCCCGAACATTCAGGTTATTCACGCGGGTCTGGAGTGTGGTCTGTTCAAGAAACCGTATCCGGATATGGACATGGTCTCCATTGGGCCGACCATCACGGGTCCACACTCCCCGGATGAACAGGTTCATATTGAAAGCGTCGGTCACTACTGGACGCTGCTGACTGAGCTGCTGAAAGCAATCCCTGCGAAGTAATTCGTCGTCTGTTGCCCGGTGGCGCTACGCTTACCGGGCCTATAATTAGCGTAATCTACAGCCCCAACACCAGCTGACGCTCCAGCTGCGGATCCAGCAAGGTGACGTGCAGCCCCACCAGCCTCACCCCTCGCCCGCCCCGCCGTTCTTCCCATGCCTTTTTTGCCGTCGCGATAAGATCCTCTTTGTTGAGGCGTGGCCAGACGTGTTCCTGCGTCGTTTGCTGAAAATCGTTAAATTTCAGTTTGATGCCCTGCCGGGCAATAAGCAGATCAGGTTTGACCTTCAGTAAGCGTCGTTCAAGTTCAGGATAGAGTTGTTCCGTAATAATGGTTTCACATTCGGTCCAGTCATGGATATCTTCGCTCAGCGTGCGTTCAACGCCGACCGATTTACGCAGCCGTTCGTTGTTCACATCCCGGTCATCAATGCCCTGACTGCGTTCCCACAGTACGCGGCCAAACTTGCCAAAACGCTTAAGCAGCAGCGCCAGATCGCTGCGCTGAACGTCTTCGCAGGTGCGTAGCCCCATACTTTCCAGCTTCGCGGCGGAGACTTTGCCCACTCCGGGGATTTTGCTGAGCGGCAGCGTCTTTAAAAACGCCGAAACCTCTTCCGGAGTGATAACGTACTGGCCGTTGGGCTTATTTAAATCGGAGGCGATTTTGGCGAGAAATTTGACCGGCGCGACACCCGCCGATGCCGTCAGGTTCAGCTCGTTAAAAATAGTCTGGCGGATCTCCTGCGCCATCAGGGTGGCGGAGCCGTGGCAGTGCACGCTGTGGGTGACATCAAGATAGGCTTCATCCAGCGATAACGGTTCGATAAGTGAGGTGTAGCGGGAAAAGATCTCCCGAATGTGGCTCGATGCTTCTTTATAGGCATCAAAACGTCCGGGCAAAAGAGTGAGATGCGGGCACAGTTTCAGCGCCATCGCTGTCGGCATGGCGCTGCGCACGCCGTATTTGCGAGCAGGATAGTTGGCGGTGCTGATGACACCGCGCTGTACCCGGCTGCCGCCAATGGCAATGGGAATATCCCGCAGCGCCGGGTTGTCACGCATCTCCACTGCGGCAAAAAAGCAGTCCATATCGACATGGATTATTTTGCGCATAGTAAGCCCTCACTCGTTACTGGATAAGTATACAGTAAACAAATGAGGGTTGAGAAGTGTGCATGGGAATTGTCGGGTGGCGGCGTTGCCTTACCCGACCAGGAAGACTAAATAATGCGTTGCTGCTCGCGAGCCATCCGCTTTTTCCGCGCATCGCACGGTTCCGGACAATCGCACACTTTTTCCATTCCGATGGAAGAGATGCCTCCGCAACTGCCCTGAATGCTTTTACGCTTGATGATCCAGCCTAAGGACATGCCGAAGATCACCAGCACAAACACTGCAAAGGTCGCCAGAAAGGTCAGCATAATCAGCCTCCGAAATCATCGAGCATGATGTTCTCATCTTCCACGCCAAGATCTTTTAGCATCTTAATCACGGCCGCGTTCATCATTGGTGGACCACACATATAGAACTCGCAGTCTTCCGGTGCCGGGTGCTGTTTGAGGTAATTTTCATACAGCACGTTGTGGATGAAGCCCGTATAGCCTGTCCAGTTATCTTCCGGCTGCGGATCGGATAACGCCACATGGAAGGTAAAGTTAGGGTTATCACGTGCCAGTTGTTCAAACTCATCGTCATAGAACATTTCGCGCAGTGAACGCGC
This sequence comes from Enterobacter cloacae complex sp. IR5402, assembly GCF_049238125.1. NCBI lineage: Bacteria > Pseudomonadati > Pseudomonadota > Gammaproteobacteria > Enterobacterales > Enterobacteriaceae > Enterobacter > Enterobacter cloacae complex sp. IR5402. The sequence continues at coordinate 12,558 of NZ_JBMKHO010000003.1, read as the reverse complement.
TCCGTACCAGAAGCTGATCTTGCGCTTGCTGCCAAGTCGTTTGAGCTGGTCAAAGATATGCGAACGCATCGGCGCCATACCCGCTCCGCCGCCGATAAAGACCATCTCCGCGTCAGTATCTTTGGCAAAGAATTCGCCGAACGGGCCGGAAATCGTCACTTTGTCGCCAGGCTTGAGGGACCAGATATAGGATGACATGACGCCAGGGGGGGCATCAGGCACATTCGGTGGCGGCGTGGCGATACGCACGTTGAGCATAATAATGCCCTTCTCTTCCGGGTAGTTAGCCATGGAATAGGCGCGGAGCGCGGGCTCTTTTACCTCGGAAACAAAGCGGAAGAGGTTAAATTTATCCCAGTCGGCCCGGTACTCTTCGGGCACGTCGAAGTCAGCATACGCGACGGTGTGTGCCGGACATTCAATCTGGATATACCCACCCGCACGGAACGGGACGCTCTCCCCTTCAGGGACACGCAGCTTGAGCTCTTTAATGAACGTGGCTTTGTTATCGTTAGAGATAACTTCGCACTCCCATTTTTTCACGCCGAAGATCTCCTCCGGCAGCTCAATCTTCATGTTCTGGCGCACAGCGACCTGACACGCCAGACGGCATCCCTCTTTCGCTTCACGCTTCGTAATATGCGACAGTTCCGTTGGCAGAATATCACCGCCGCCCTCTTTCACCGTCACACGGCACTGGCCACAGGAGCCACCGCCGCCACAGGCAGACGAGACAAAAATCCCGTTGCCGGAGAGCGTGTTAATCAGCTTATCCCCTGCCGGGGTACGGATCTGATTCTGCGGATCGTCATTGATATCAATGATCACATCCCCGGAATTGACCAGCTTCGCACGCGCCGCCAGGATCAGCCCTGACAGCACCAGTACTATCAGCGTGAACATCACCACGCCAAGAATAATTTCCATTTGTTAGCCCTTATAGCTGCACACCGGAGAAGGACATAAAGCCCAACGCCATCAGGCCGGTGGTGATAAAGGTGATCCCTAAGCCACGAAGCCCCGCAGGTACGTTGGCATATTTCATTTTTTCACGGATCCCCGCCATGGTAACAATCGCCAGCATCCAGCCGATACCGGAACCGAAGCCATACACAACCGATTCACTGAAGTTGTAATCACGCTGAACCATAAAGGAAACACCGCCAAAAATGGCGCAGTTCACGGCGATCAGCGGCAGGAAGATCCCCAGCGCGTTGTACAGCGACGGGAAGTATTTATCGAGGATCATCTCCAGGACCTGAACAAGCGCCGCAATCACTCCGATAAAGGTGATGAAGTTCAGGAAGCTAAGATCAACCCCCTCCACCAGCGCGCCATCGCGCAGCACGAAGTTGAATACCAGGTTGTTAATCGGAACGGAAAGCCCCAGCACAACGGTAACTGCCACGCCCAGACCAAATGCCGTCGATACCTTTTTAGAAACGGCAAGGAACGTACACATGCCCAGGAAGAAAGCGAGCGCCATGTTTTCAACAAACACCGCGCGCACAAATAAACTCAGGTAATGAGCCATTGTCGGTTACTCCTTTTCCTGCTGTTCAGGCTTCAACGTACGAATCAGCCAGATCAGCAAACCGATAATGAAAAATGCGCTTGGGGCCAGCAGGAACAGGCCGTTCGGCAGATACCAGCCGCTGTTCTGTACCGTATCCAACACCGGAATGCCAAACAGCTTGCCGCTGCCAATAAGTTCGCGCAGGAAACCAACCGTCAACAGGATTACGCCGTAACCCAGGCCGTTGCCGATACCGTCCATAAAGCTCGCCAGCGGCGGCATTTTCATCGCATAGGCTTCAGCACGCCCCATCACGATACAGTTGGTGATAATCAGGCCGACAAACACCGAAAGCTGCTTCGAGGTTTCATAGGCGAAGGCGCGCAGGAGCTGATCGACCACGATCACCAGCGAGGCGATGATCGCCATCTGCACGATGATCCTTACGCTGTTGGGTATGTGGTGGCGGATCATTGAGATAAACATGCTGGAAAACGCTGTCACCAGCGTTACCGCCAGCGTCATGACCACCGCCGTTTCCAGCTTGGTGGTGACCGCCAGCGCCGAGCACACCCCCAGCACCTGAAGCGTTATCGGGTTATTGGCTAACAGCGGGCCAATCAGCACCTTTTTAACTTCTTTCAGTTCACCCGTATCAGCCATTATTCAGCGCTCCTTCACGTACATTCTTCAGGAAGGGACCAAAGCCCAGTTCACCCATCCAGAAATCAAAGCTGTGCTGCACACCGTTTGAGGTGAGCGTGGCGCCGGAAAGGCCATCAACGGCAAATTCATCGCCGGGACGCGCGCCCCCTTTTACCACCTTCAGCGCAGGCTGGCCGTTGTCGTCGAGCACTTTTTTACCAACAAACTGTGCCCGCCAGTTAGGGTTCTCAACTTCGCCCCCCAGCCCCGGCGTTTCGCCCTGATCGTAATAAGTAATGCCTTTAACCGTACGGCCGTCGGTATCCAGCGCCACAAAGGCGTACATCATTGACCATAAACCGTTGCCATAGATGGGCAACACGATTTTCTGAATGCGTTTTTGCTCGTCACGGACAAGGTAAATCTCCGCGACATTGCTGCGGCGCTTAATGCCTGCCGGATCCTGCGAGGCGTCAAGCGTGGTGCTCATTTGCGGATCTTTTAGCGCCAGCGCCTGGTTGTATTTCGCCGGGTCTTTATCCATTAACTCCCCGGTTTTTAAATCCACCAGCCGTGCGGTAATACGTTCGGCAAACACCGCTGCGACGTCATCCTTCGTCATGCCTTCCTGCATCAGCCCGGCAACGGCCAGGATGTTACGCTGTTTATCCAGCGCACGTTGCTCCTGCTGTAGCGGTTTCAACCCTACGGCAGAACCGGCCACGACAATGGAACAAACCAGACACAGTACCAGCACCACCAGCAGCGTTTTGCTGATGCTGTCGTTATTTTTGATCTCAGCCACGCGCCTTCCTCCGTTTAATGTTGGCGCGCACGACCAGGTAGTCGAACAGCGGCGCAAACAGATTGGCAAACAGAATGGCCAACATCATCCCTTCCGGATAAGCCGGGTTGACCACGCGAATCAGTACACACATCACCCCAATGAGCGCGCCGTAACACCATTTACCTCTGTCGGTAAACGAAGCCGAGACGGGATCGGTGGCCATGAACATCATGCCAAACGCAAAGCCTCCCAGCACGAGGTGCCAGTACCACGGCATGGAGAACATCGGGTTTGTGTCTGAACCAATGAAGTTGAAAAGCGTGGCGGTGAGTACCATCCCGAGCATGACGCCAGCGACAATGCGCCAGGACGCCACGCGGCCAAAGAGGATGATGGCTCCGCCGATCAAAATCATCAGGGTAGACACTTCACCGATGGAGCCTGGGATATTGCCGATAAACGCATCAAACCAGGTGACAGGCTGTCCGGTTGCATTATTGACCAGCGTTTCGCCGCCGCCTGCCGCCCACTGTGAAAGTGGCGTCGCGCCGGAGAATCCGTCTGCTACCGTCCACACCAGGTCGCCCGAGATTTGCGCCGGATAAGCAAAGAACAGGAACGCGCGTCCTGCCAGCGCCGGGTTGAGGAAGTTGCGTCCGGTCCCGCCGAAGATCTCCTTGGCAATCACCACGCCAAAGCTGATCCCCATCGCCGCCTGCCAGAGCGGCAGCGTTGGCGGAACAATCAGCGCAAACAGAATAGAGGTAACAAAGAAGCCCTCGTTGATCTCATGTTTGCGAATAATGGCGAACAGCACCTCCCAGAAACCGCCCACGATAAAGACAGTCATATAGATGGGGAGGAAGAAGACAGCGCCCAGCGTCATCATGCTGATCCAGCCGGCATCTGCCGCAAAGCTCACCCCCAGCGACTGTGCCAGACGATAGTGCCAGTCAGACTGAATCACCTGCGCCAGCTGCTCTGCATCATACATATGGTGCAGCGCCGGAATAGACTGCAACCCAACGTTATACATCCCCCAGAACATGGCCGGGAAGACCGCAAACCAGACCAGAATCATCATTCGCTTGAGATCGATGGCGTCGCGAACGTGCGCCGCGCCTTTCGTTACCAGACCCGGCGTGTAGAAAATGGTCGTTGTCGCTTCATACAGCGGGTAGTACTTTTTGAGCTTCCCTTGGGTAAAGTGCGGCTCAATTTTTTCAAAGAGGTGTTTTAAGCCCATGTTTATCCTTCCTGCTCAATGCGGGTTAACACCTCGCGCAATACGGGTCCATATTCGTATTTACCTGGACACACATAGGTACACAGCGCCAGATCTTCTTCGTCCAGCTCCAGACAGCCCAGCGCCTGGGCACCGTCGGTATCACCGGCCAGGAGATCCCGCAGCAGCACGGTGGGCAGAATATCCAGCGGCATCACGCGTTCGTAGTTGCCAATCGGAACCATGGCGCGCTCACCGCCGTTGGTGCTGGTGGAGAAGTTAAACAGCTTATGACGCAGGAAGTGGCCGAGCGTGGTGCGGGTTACCGAGTATTTTTCTGCGCCAGGCAGTACCCAGCCGAACAGCTCTTTCTCGCGTCCTTCAAGCACCACACTCACCTGAAGATGGAAACGACCCAGCCAGGCCATCGGGCCTGTCGCGTGCCTGCCGCTCAGCACCGAACCGGAAATAATACGGTTTTCACCCTCTTTCGTTTCGCCAGCCAACAGCGCCGTCAGGTCAGCCCCAAGCAGCGTGCGAACCAGACGCGGTTGGGTTGCCTGAGGGCCGCCGACGGCAATAATGCGTTCTGCGCACAGCTCACCCGTGGTGAACAGCTTACCGATAGCGATCACGTCCTGATAATTAAGATGCCAGACCTGTTTCGTCAGGCTTACCGGCTCCAGGAAATGAATATGCGTTCCCACCAGTCCCGCCGGATGCGGGCCGGCAAATTCATTAAAGGCCACCTGCCCTTGCGGATGACCGCCCAGCTTACCGCCGCTGGCCTGGCAGACATGCACTTTGCCCGGCGTCAGGCGTGTTAACACGGTGAGGCCGGCATCGAAAGCTTTTCGTTCCGCCAGGATAAGAGGCTGCGGATCTGCGCTGAGCGGGTTGGTGTCGATGGCCGTAACGAAGATAGCGGCCGGCACAGTGCCTGGCACGGGCGTTTTGCTATAGGGCCGCGTGCGAAGCGCCGTCCACAGTCCCGACTCCAGCAGTTGCGTCTGCACCACGTCGTGGCTGAGGGTGGCGAGATCGGCGGCGTCAAAACGCGCAAATTCGCGTTTCTCATCACCTTCAATTTGAATAACAACCGATTGCAGGACGCGACGCTCACCACGATGGATGGCAACAACGGTGCCGCTGGCTGGGGCTGTAAACATAACGCCAGGATTTTTTTTATCCTCGAAGAGTGCCTGGCCTTTTATTACGCGATCGCCTTCCTGTACCAGCATCGCAGGACGCATGCCCACGTAATCATCACCTACAATGGCGACATGATGAATACTGGCGCCGGTGGTAACGTGCTGTTCAGGCACGCCAGAGATTGGCAGATCGAGTCCTTTTCTGATTCTAAACATGTGGTTAGCAGGTATCCATGAACAACAATCCAGAGAGGCCGGAGTGTACCATTTTAGGCCCTGCCAGGGGCAGCAAATCCGCCGTCTGGCGCGCCGAAATGCGAGCTATTGCGCAAAGTTCCTGGAGTCAGGACAATGTGAATGGGTTATAAAGTAAAACTAATTTGTAAACGCAAAGGTTGGCTCTTGCGAAAATCTCCATCGGTGCTAATGTGAGCGCTCCTGTCCAGATTAGTCTGATTTCGGGTGTCTTTTGCCGTTCTGGCAAGTTGGTCATTGTTTTATCAAGGAACCAGTAGTATGCGTAAAATCGCATTGTTCATTGCGATGCTTCTGATACCGTGCATGTCGTTTGCCGGGCTGCTTGGCAGTAATAGTTCAACGACGCCGATCAGTAAAGAGTATAAACAGCAGTTGATGGGATCCCCGGTTTATATTCAAATCTTCAAGGAAGAGCGCACACTCGATCTGTTTGTCAAAATGGGCGAGACGTATCAGCTGCTCGATAGCTACAAAATCTGTAACTATTCTGGCGGGCTGGGGCCGAAACAGCGGCAGGGTGACTTCAAAAGTCCGGAAGGGTTTTACAACGTTCAGCGTAACCAGCTAAAACCGGACAGCCGCTTCTATAAAGCGATTAACATCGGTTTCCCCAATGCCTTCGACCGTGCGCACGGTTACGAAGGGAAATACCTGATGATCCACGGCGCCTGCGTGTCTGTCGGCTGTTATGCGATGACGGATTCCGGCATTGATGAAATCTTCCAGTTTGTCACGGGCGCACTGGTCTTCGGTCAGCCGAATGTTCAGGTCAGCATCTATCCGTTCCGTATGACGGATGCGAACATGGCACGCCATAAGTACTCTGTTTACACAGATTTCTGGAAACAGCTAAAACCGGGCTATGACTACTTCGAGCAGACCCATAAGCCGCCGGTGGTGTCCATCGTCAATGGCCGTTACGTGGTGAGTAAACCGCTCAGCCATGAAGTGGTTCAGCCGCAGCTGGCGTCAAATTACGCGGTCCCCGAGACAAAATAGCGCCCACTCGCCTGGCATGATCTTTTGCCAGGTTTCGTTGCCCGTCAGTGGCTGCGTTGCAATGACAGTGACCACATCGTTCGGTGTGGTCTCCTTCTGAAAATCAATTTCCACATCCTGATCGAGCAGCGTGGCGACGCCAAACGGCGCACGTCGGGTGATCCAGAACAGATTTGTCGAGCAGAACGCCATCACGTAGCGCCCGTCAGACAGCAGCATATTAAAGACGCCTTTCGCGCGTAACTCAGACGCCAGTGACGCTATGTACTTAAAAACGGCGGTCATGTTGCCGGGCGTACGGGGATAGCGCTCGGTCAGCTTGTGCAGCAGCCAGCAAAATGCTTTTTCGCTGTCCGTTTCACCGACAGGACGAAAATTGCCGGTTTCCAGTGATTTATAGCCCGAGAGCTGCCCGTTGTGCGCATAGGTCCAGTTACGGCCCCACAGTTCACGGGTAAACGGATGGGTATTTTCCAGCGCCACTTCGCCGCGATTGGCCTGGCGGATATGGGCGATCACCGAACAGGATTTAATAGGATAGTCCTGCACCAGTCTGGCAATGGGTGAGTTAAAGCTGGGCTGTGGATCTTTAAACGTGCGGCATCCTTTGCCTTCGTAGAAGGTAATGCCCCAGCCGTCTTTATGCGGCCCGGTTCCTCCACCGCGCTGAACCAGCCCGGTAAAACTAAAGCAGATATCGGTTGGCACATTGGCGCTCATCCCGAGCAGTTCGCACATAGATCACCTCCACAACAGCGGGGGGCACCGGCGCCCCCCAGCGAAGTCTTACTTAACCATCTCTTTTTCGATCAATTGGATCAGGATGTGGATCACTTTGATGTGAATTTCCTGAACGCGATCGGCATAACCGAAGTGTGGAACGCGGATTTCAATGTCCGCTGTACCGTCCATCTTACCGCCATCTTTCCCGGTCAGGGTGATCACTTTCATGCCCTTCTCACGCGCGGCGGCGATCGCTTTGATCACGTTAGCGGAGTTACCGGACGTGGAGATACCGAGAAGCACATCGCCTTCACGGCCTACGGCTTCAACGTAGCGGGAAAAGATGTGGTCGTAACCAAAGTCGTTGCCTACACAGGAGATGTGGCTCACGTCGGAAATCGCAATCGCCGGGTAGCCCGGACGGTTTTCGCGATAGCGTCCGGTCAGCTCCTCGGCGAAGTGCATGGCGTCACAGTGGGAACCGCCGTTACCGCAGGAGAGCACTTTACCGCCGGCTTTGAAGCTGTCGGCAAGCAGGACCGCCGCGCGCTGAATAGCGTGAATATTGGCATCATCTTTCAGAAAGTTCGCCAGCGTTTCCGCCGCTTCGTTCAGTTCGTTACGAATAAGATCCTGGTACATGAGGATAATCCTTCAGTATTGATGAAATAACACAGTGGAGTGTACCGGATAGCAGTAAAAGCGAGAAGCTAAAGCCATGCGAATCGTCCGGCGTTTTGATTTTTTGTGCCGGCTAAAACGCGAACAATGTGAACCAGGTTGTAATTATTTTGTAAACACATTGCTAAAGGAAATGACATCAACTACAACCATATCATCACAAGTGGTCAGACCTCCTACAAGCAAGGGAGCTTTTCTTTATGATGATTTTGAGCATTCTCGCAACCGTTGTACTGCTCGGTGTGTTGTTCTATCACCGTGTCAGTTTATTCCTGAGTAGCCTGATTCTTCTGGCCTGGACGGCTGCACTTGGCGTCGCTGGCCTGTGGAATATCTGGGTTCTTGTTCCCCTGGCCATCATTTTACTGCCGTTTAACCTGACGCCGATGCGTAAGTCGATGATCTCTGTGCCGGTGTTCAGGGGATTCCGTAAAGTGATGCCGCCGATGTCGCGTACAGAGAAAGAAGCGATTGACGCCGGTACGACCTGGTGGGAAGGCGATCTGTTCCAGGGCAACCCGGACTGGAAAAAGCTTCACAACTATCCACAGCCGCGTCTGACCGCCGAAGAACAGGCCTTTATTGATGGTCCGGTAGAAGAAGCGTGCCGCATGGCAAACGACTTTGCCATCACTCACGAAATGGCCGACCTGCCGCCTGAGCTGTGGGCATACCTGAAAGAGCATCGCTTCTTCGCGATGATCATTAAGAAAGAGTATGGCGGTCTGGAATTCTCCGCTTACGCTCAGGCTCGCGTGCTGCAAAAACTGGCGGGTGTCTCCGGGATCCTGGCGATTACCGTTGGCGTGCCAAACTCCTTAGGCCCGGGCGAGCTGTTACAGCATTACGGTACAGAAGAGCAGAAAGATCACTACCTGCCGCGTCTGGCGCGTGGCCAGGAAATTCCGTGCTTCGCGCTGACCAGCCCGGAGGCGGGCTCTGATGCCGGCGCGATCCCCGATACCGGCGTGGTTTGCATGGGCGAGTGGCAGGGCCAGCAGGTGCTGGGCATGCGCCTGACCTGGAACAAACGTTATATCACCCTCGCGCCTATCGCCACGGTGCTGGGCCTGGCGTTCAAACTCTCTGACCCGGAAAAACTGCTGGGCGGTGAAGAAGATCTGGGCATTACCTGTGCGCTGATCCCAACCTCGACCCCAGGTGTTGAGATTGGTCGCCGTCACTTCCCGCTGAACGTACCGTTCCAGAACGGTCCTACCCGCGGTCAGGATATCTTTGTCCCGATTGATTACATCATCGGTGGCCCGAAAATGGCCGGTCAGGGCTGGCGTATGCTGGTAGAATGTCTGTCTGTGGGCCGCGGCATTACCCTGCCGTCGAACTCAACCGGCGGTCTGAAATCGGTGGCGATGGGGATTGGGGCTTACGCGCATATTCGCCGTCAGTTCAAAATCTCCATCGGCAAGATGGAAGGTATCGAAGAGCCGCTGGCGCGTATTGCGGGCAATGCCTACGTGATGGACGCCGCAGCCTCGCTGATTACCTACGGAATTATGCTGGGCGAAAAACCCGCCGTGCTGTCGGCAATTGTGAAATACCACTGTACCCACCGTGCACAGCAGTCAATTATTGATGCAATGGATATCGCAGGCGGTAAAGGGATCATGCTCGGTGAAGGCAACTTCCTGGCACGCAGCTATCAGGGCGCTCCGATTGCCATCACTGTTGAAGGGGCAAACATCCTGACCCGCAGCATGATGATCTTCGGTCAGGGCGCCATTCGCTGCCATCCGTACGTGCTGGAAGAGATGGCTGCCGCTCAGAATAATGATGTGGATGCCTTCGACAAGCTGCTGTTCAAACATATCGGTCACGTCGGCAGTAACAAGGTGCGCAGCTTCTGGCTGGGCCTGACGCGCGGGCTGACCAGCGCGACGCCAACCGGTGATGCGACCAAACGTTACTACCAGCACCTTAACCGTCTGAGCGCCAACCTGGCTCTGCTGTCTGACGTTTCCATGGCGGTGCTGGGCGGTAGCCTGAAGCGTCGCGAGCGCATCTCCGCCCGTCTGGGTGATGTGCTGAGCCAGATCTTCCTGGCCTCTGCGGTGCTGAAACGCTACGACGATGAAGGCCGTCAGGAAGCGGATCTGCCGCTGGTGCACTGGGGCGTGCAGGATGCGATGTATCAGGCCGAACAGGCAATTGACGATCTGCTGGCGAACTTCCCGAACCGCTTCGTGGCAGGTGCCCTGCGCGTCGTGATCTTCCCGACCGGTCGTCATCACCTGGCGCCGTCCGACAAGCTGGATCACAAGGTAGCGAAGATCCTCCAGGTACCGAGCGCAACCCGCTCTCGTATTGGTCGGGGTCAATATCTGGCACCTACCCCGCATAACCCGGTAGGTTTGCTGGAAGAGGCGCTGCTTGACGTGATGGCCGCCGACCCGATTCACCAGAAGATCTGCAAACAGCTGGGCAAAAATCTGCCGTTTACACGACTGGATGAGCTGGCAAAACAGGCGCTGGCGGGTGGCATCATCGACAACAGCGAAGCTGCGATTCTGGTGAAAGCCGAAGAGAGCCGTCTGCGCAGTATTAACGTGGATGATTTCGAACCGGAAGAGCTGGCGACACAGCCGGTAAAGCTGCCGGAGAAGCACCGCAAACCTGAAGCCGCATAAGACGTTCAGCGTCCATCAACCCCGCTCCGTGCGGGGTTTTTTAATGCCACATTTTCTCGTAATGACGTGCTACAGTGTCAAAAAGCGATCTTTTAAGGAGTCGGTATCGTGCCTGGTTTGAAGATTTCTGTTTTGCAGCAGCCTTTAGTTTGGATGGACGGCCCCGCCAACCTTCGCCATTTCGATCGCCAGCTCGAAGAGATTAGCGGTCGCGATGTGATTGTCCTGCCGGAGATGTTCACCACGGGTTTTGCGATGGAGGCTGCAAAACAGTCGATGCCGCAGGACGAGGTTGTGGCCTGGATGCACGCCAAAGCGCAGGAGACAAACGCGCTGATTGCCGGTAGCGTCGCCCTCCAGACCGAACGCGGGCCGGTTAACCGCTTCCTGCTGGTCGAGCCAGAGGGAAAGGTGCATTTCTACGATAAGCGCCACCTGTTCCGCATGGCGGATGAACATCAACATTATGAAGCCGGAAGCGAACGCGTGGTATTTGAATGGCGTGGCTGGCGTATTCTGCCGCTGGTCTGCTATGACCTGCGCTTCCCGGTGTGGTCGCGCAACCGCAACGATTATGACCTGGCGTTGTACGTCGCCAACTGGCCCGCCCCACGCTCCCTGCACTGGCAGGCTTTACTGACCGCGCGCGCGATTGAAAATCAGACTTATGTCGTTGGCTGTAACCGCGTAGGCACGGATGGTAACGGACACCATTATCGCGGTGACAGCCGGGTGATCAGTCCGCAGGGTGAGATTATTGCCACCGCCGAGCCGCATCAGGCAACACGAATTGACGCTGAGATCTCGTTAACGGCGTTAAAGGAGTATCGGGAGAAGTTTCCGGCCTGGCAGGATGCCGATCGTTTTAGCATAGAAAATAAATAAAGGACATCGTCGTTTACTTTAGCCAGGTCGTACGAGAACCTAATGCGCGACCTGGTAAATAAGCAATATTTACATTCACACTGAATCTGACGTTCCCGCCCACCCCCTCTTTTCTTTTTATCGAAACATTCTATTCCAACCTTATAAAGTTTAGTCCTTCAATGTTTAACATTATGTTAATTGCAATAGCATTACCAAGTGAAAACAAATAACCACCCATTAACAAAACAGAAGAACAATAACCCAAAAACCCGTAAATCGGCCATTTAAGAAAACATGCAAGCACTTGAAAAATATAGACTTAAATCTTAAATGCAGCCTGAAAAGGTGTGTTCAGACTATTTAATTAAGACTTATACCAGGTATTCAGTATGATGCCTCACATCAAACGACGAGGTTGATGCTTCGTCCAAAACTAATATCGTGCTTAATCATCGCGTATAAGGTGTAATATGTTATTTCACACTAATAACTCTATTTATTTATCTCATAATGATGGTCAGCAGGTGAGCCACACGCCGTCGATGCATTGCTATGGTTGTGTGAAAAAATGCCTGTTTGGTGACGCTGAAGCGTGCGCTCGTAAAACCTGCACAGGACTTGAATGCTATATTTGGCCTGATAACAATTCTTACCTTGTAGAAGGTATCCGGCACTATTTTGAATGTGTGAGCGACAAATATATTTCTCAGCCAGTCGTGATTATTGATTTTAGCCATAAAAATATCACCTATTTTCTGAACGATAGCTGGCTCGAACAATTCAAAAATATGCGCCTTATCCTCGTCACTGACAAAAAGATGACGGCGATTGCCCATTACTGGTTCTATAACGATACGTTAGAGACCACCATCAGCTCTATTATCTTTTATGATGATTCCGCTGAGGAGGTTGCCACGAAACTGAAGAAAACGTTCCTGGCAAAAACGATCAAACCATCCGGGAGTAGGTAATGCTGCCAACTTACTGATTTAGTGTATGATGGTGATTTTAAGGTGCTTGCGTGGCTTCCATTTCCATCAGATGTCCTTCCTGCTCCGCTA